>CAZSUA010000135.1:0-13989 GCA_964609655.1 uncultured Polyangiaceae bacterium
CGAGAAGTACGGTCTGGGTGATGCGTGGAGGATGGGGGCGCTTGGGGGCAACCCATGAGGGGCATCACCAGGTCGCTGACCCGGATGCGCTTGCTACCTACTACGGAAAGAATTTTCGCAAGAATGTGTTACCCGCTACGAACGATCTAGAAAGTGTTTCAAAGGTCGAGCTTGCCAACGCGTTAGCGGGGGCAACCAAGGAAACAACGAAAGGTGCTTACCATAAGATTCGCCATGCCTCTGCTCTCCTCGGCTTGGTCGATGCTGCCATTGTGCGGAAGCAGTGCGTCCACTGCGAGCGCCTGTTCGCGTTCCTCGAAACCGAGATCGGCTCGGATTGATGCCGTCGCTGCATCGCGCCTTGCGCAAAGACCTTGAGCAGCGCCCCGCAAGGACCAATACCCGTGGTTTTGGGTTGGGATGGCAAGACCGAGGACTTCCCTGGCGGCACGGAGTTCGACGGCAACCGCTGGAATGATCTACACTATTCGAACGAAAGCAAACGTCGCGCGCGCGCGAACCGAAACGGAGACACACGATGAACATCAACGTTGGCATCGTCGACCAGCAGGTCCGCGGGCTCGCTCAGCGCCTCAAGCCGCAAATCGACGAGGCACTCGACAAAACTCTCGACGAGATAATGGCGCGCTCTGTGGCGTTCGTTGTGCTTTGCGCCAAGGTGATGCTCGATCTCACCGACGATGAAGCTGTGGATATCCTCACCGAGGGCGGCAACGACTTTGGTGTCGACGCCATTGAGGTGGGCGACGTCAGTGATGGCGAGTTCGGGGTCACACTCTTCCAGGGGAAGTACCACCACGCGAACCTCGAAGGAGAAAAGGGCTTTCCGCAAACCGGGGTCGAGAAGGCAGTCCAGGCGGTCCGAGCGCTGTTCAACCCCGCCGCACCTGTCGATCTGAATCCGCGGCTTCAGGCGCAGATTGAGGAAGTGCGGTCTTTGATTCATGACGGCAACATACCGCGCGTGCGGTTTCTGCTCTGCAGCAATGGCGAATCGTGGAAGGTGCCTGAGTCGCAGGCGATCATTGATCGCGAACGGTTCGGCGAGCGGGTGCAGTTGGAGCACGTGAACCACGACGTGCTCGTAAAAATTCTCGGTGCCACACAACCCGTCAAGGATGTCATTCAGTTCGCGGGAAAGGCGTTGGCGGAAGACATCCAGTTCGTTCGTGTCTTCATCGGGAAGTTGGCGGTGACTGAGCTTGCACGACTCATGGACGCGCACGGTGATCGGCTGCTCGATCGCAACATCCGCCGCTACCTCGGACTGCATGGCAATCGCGTGAACGAGGCGATTCGAGAGACGCTCTTGACGGCATCAGACCGTCCCAATTTCTTTTTCTACAATAACGGTGTCACTCTGATCTGCGAGCACTTCGACTTCAACTCGCTGCAAACCGAAAATCACAAGGTCCGCGTCGAAGGCCTTCAGATCATCAACGGCGGTCAGACGAGCAAGACAATACACGCCACGCTCTTTCCGGAACAGCGTTCGCTTTTTGCACAAGAGGATTTCGAGAGCACTCACGTCTTGGTGCGCCTGTACCAGGTACCCAAGGACGCTGGACCTTCCGTGCAAGTGATCACCTACGCAATCAACAGCCAAAATCCTGTCGATCTCAAGGATCTGCGCTCCGGCGATTCAAAACAGAAGCAGCTCGAACTTTCCATGAAAGATCTGGGGTATGAGTACCGTCGGCAACGTTCTGAGCGGGCTCTCACTCCGAAGGAGATCAGCGTCGGAACAGCTGCAGAAGCGGTCCTTTCTGTCTGGCGGAAACGTCCGCAGCAGGCAAAGTTCCGAAGCGGTGAGCACTTTGGCAAGCTCTACCACGATATTTTCACCGCCGATTTGACGGCCGCGCAGGTCGTCACGGCCGTACTTCTCTTTCGCATCGCGGAGAACAAGCGCAAGCGGCCGCCCGCGGGTGCGCCTGACCTTGTGCGTTACGCGTCGTGCTTCGCGTCCATGCTGATGGGGCAGTCTTTGCTCCAAGATCTGGAGGTCCCGTTGGAAAAAGTCGACCACATCACCTTCGACGCGGCACGGAAGCTCATCGAGACGAAGGGCGATCAGTACTTCGACAATGCCATCGCCACGTTGCAGGTAGCGCTGTCCAAGCTCTACGGCGGGCAGCCGGTAAGCCTACAACGCCTGTCGGCGACCTTCCGGCGCGGCGATCTCTTCCAGTACCTTGAGCCCACCACGATGAGCGGACAACCCAACGGTTAACGCCGACTGTCAACGCTGCTCCGCTTGCGTTGGTCGTTGGTCGTTGGTCGCGGTTCGCGGTTCGCGGCCGGGACGCAGCCCAATCACGAATGGACAATCCTGTTACAAACCGCGTCAGCCTCCGACGAGTTTGTCGCACGGGACCGGGAACGGACGGTGTCGGTGTTGTTTCGAACTTCGGAGACGGCGGGAAAATGGCTGTTTGCGTGCTGTCGCTGAGCGTTGGCCCATTGCTTGCGATATATCCCGTCAGGTCATGAAATACTTAGTCTCAACAGTTAAGAACGTTTCCGCCGCCACGTGCTTTGCAACCAGTGTCGCCCTGTGCGCCGCCTCTGTCAGCGCCGCTGAGCCGGAGATGGTAGCAACGACGCCCGTTGCCGCTACTTCGGATACCAAACCCAAACCTCCACCCTACTCACTTCCATTCCAGCTTCGGCCGGTGGTTTCCGCCACCGTTCTTCGTTCCGATACAGCGTTTTCGTTTTACGAGAATCCAACGACCACGCGTGGTGGTTCGATTGTCGCGTCCACGCTGCTTGGCAGCTACAAGCTCTCCGATCAGTTGGCTCCTCTTGTTCGTGTGGGATTCGTGGAAAACTCGCCCGCTAGTAGCGCGAAGGGAGCTACCAACTTTCTCAACCCCGTCTTAGGGGGCACGTTCGCGCTGAAGCTGACGCCAGAACTCAAGCTTGGGCTATTCTTGGGCGTCGCGGTTCCCGTGGGTTCCGGGGGCGGCAACTCTGCGAAGGCTGAGAGTCGAGCGGCGAACGCCGCGGGAATTGCAGCTAGGTCCGGCATGGACAACGCGATGTTTGCGGTGAACTACTTCACGGTGTTTCCGGGAGTGGGCATGGCCTACGTGGCGCACGGGCTGACGGTGCAGGGCGAAGTGACGGCGCTTCAGTTGACACGTGTGAAGGGCGAGAAGTTAGATACGGATTCGTCGCGCACCAACTTCACTACCGGGCTGCACGTGGGCTATTTCTTGATTCCGCAATTCTCCATTGCGGGAGAACTTCGACATCAACGTTGGCTCTCAACACCCGCCTCGGTCAAGAAGGACTCCACTGCTCGCGACATAAGCACGATTGCGATCGGCCCGCGCTTCCACTTCAAACTCGGCGAGCAGAGCTGGCTCCGCCCCGCTCTCGCCTTGGCTCTGCCGTTGGATGAGCCGCTCTCGAAATCCAACTACAAGACGATTCAGCTCGATATTCCCGTCAGTTTCTGAAGTTTTTCAAGAACGGAGCCACACCATGAAAGATACTTCTGTTCGATTTTTACGGCGTCCGCTGCTCGGTGGCGCCATGGCATCGCTCGCTTCGGCGGCGTTGAGTGCTTGCAGCAAGCCGGATGCGGCGGCAGCCACAGTCAATCCCGCCAAGACCACGGCGCAGGATGTTTCCCCGAGCAAGCCGGAAACTCCCGATCTGCGTTTTGGTATGATCGCCCTCACAGATTGTTCGCCGATCGTGATTGCTCACGAAAAGGGATTGTTCAAAAAGTACGGTATCAACTCCACCGTCATCAAAGGTGCGAGCTGGGCCGCGATTCGTGACTCGCTTTCAAACGGGGATATTCAGGCCACGCACATGTTGATTGGGATGCCGATCGCGTCCACGATGGGCCTGTTAGGCTCCCCCAAGAAACCAATGATTGTGCCCTGGCTTCTGAATAGAAATGGACAGGCGATCACGCTGAAATCTGGCTTCAAAGGCAAGGTTTCAGGCGATCCGAAGGCGCTCCTGCCATTCGTGAATCAGGCTAAGCAGGCGGGGAAGCCGCTGACTTTCGCAGCAACGTTTCCCCCTGGAACGCATGCCATGTGGCTGAGGTATTTCCTGGCCTCAGGTGGCATCCATCCCGACAAGGACATTGCCTTGGTGACCGTCCCGCCGCCACAGATGGTGGCGAACATGAAGGTCGATCAGATGGACGGCTTTTGCGTGGGGGAACCCTGGAATGCTCGAGCCGTTGCAGATGGGATCGGATACACCGCCATCACCAGTCAGGAAATTTGGAAGGATCATCCTGAAAAAGTATGCGCGTTCACTGAAGAATTCGCGCAGAAGAACCCGAAAACTGTGAAGGCCGTGTTGAAGGCGCTGCACGAAGCCAGCGTGTGGCTCGACAAGCTGGAGAATCGTCCCGAGCAAGCTGCAATCGTTTCAAAGGCGACTTATATCAACTGCCCGCCAGAGGCAATTTTGGGCCGATTGCAGGGCAATTACGACTATGGCGATGGCAGAAAGAAGCAAGATCCGAATTATATGATCTTTAGCTCTCGCGGCTGCAACTACCCCGAGCCCAAGTTTGCCAAGTGGTGGCTCACGCAGTTTCGGCGCTGGGGAATGGTGGCAGGTGCACCTGATTACGCGGGCGTTGCCAAGCAGGTGATGCGTCAGGACATTTATGAAGAAGCAATGAAGGAGCTTGGGGTTTCCGTCGCGAGCAACGAGGGCTCGGAGAGCTTCTTTGATGGCGGTGTTTTCGATCCGGCCAAGCCGGAGGAATACGCGACGGGCTTTAAGATCCACAACCTCAAGGGTTAAAAGGTTGAGTAAAGTGTTTGTCTGGTGCGTGTTTGTTACGTTCGCGAAACACACACCCGACTAACACACAATGCTAGGTGAGACTATGCTAGGCACAACTCAAAGCTGGAAGAGTAAATTGCTCGGGCTACTGCTGCCTCTCTTCGGCGTGGCCGTCATCGTGGGGCTCTGGGCGTTAACCAGTCAGACATGGGCCAAAGCTCTCCCTTCTCCTTTGAAAACATGGGAGGTGAGTCTGCCGTATCTGGTTGAGCCCTTTGCAAAGCGCGGTGAGCTCGACCAGGGAATTCTGCGTTTTACGTGGTATTCACTGGAGCGAGTGGCCCAGGGCTACACGCTCGCCCTGCTGATCGGAACGCCGCTCGGCTTTCTGCTTGGCATGTCCCGCGTTTTTCAGACGGTGTTCGATCCGATTGTGCAAATCCTACGTCCCGTCTCGCCATTGGCATGGCTGCCGCTCGGGCTGGTCATTTTTCAGCACCCAGGGCCGGCGGGTCTCTTCACGATCGCGATGTGTTCGATGTGGCCAACGGTCTTAAATACCGCTCTCGGGGTGAGATCTGTCCCGCAAGACTACTTGAACGTTGCCAAGGTGTTGCGGCTGAGTCGAACGAAGACGCTCTTTAAGGTAATGCTTCCGGCGGCGTTGCCCTATATGTTCACAGGGTTCCGCCTAAGCCTCGGGATTGCCTGGTTGGTCATTGTAGCGGCTGAAATGCTCACCGGTGCCCCAGGGGTTGGTGGCTTTCTTTGGCAGGAATACAACGCGCTCATCTACGAGCACATCATTCTCTGCATCATCACGATTGGCCTGGTTGGCTTCATTTTGGATCGCATCATGGGTGCGATTGAGCAACGCCTGAAGGTGGACTAGAAGCGATGGCTCTTTTAGAGTTGAGAGAGGTTGAGAAATCGCAGGGGCAGACGCACGTCCTCGCGCGGGCGTCGCTCGGTATCGAAAAGGGCGAGTTTGTCGCCATTGTTGGATTTTCTGGGGCAGGGAAGTCCACGCTGATCTCGCTCTTGGCGGGCCTCACCAAGCCAGATGCGGGCGAGGTTCTTTGGCAGGGGAAAAGCGTTACTGCACCGGGCCCGGAGCGAGGGGTGGTGTTCCAGAACTACTCACTGTTACCCTGGTTAACGGCGTTCGACAATGTCTACTTAGCGGTTGATTGTGTGCTTTCTGACTTGCCGAAGCTGGAGAAAGTTCGCCGTGCTGAGCGTTATCTGGCAATGGTGGGGCTCAGCCACGCGCAGGACCGCAAGCCCGCTCAGCTTTCCGGTGGAATGCGCCAGCGCGTAGCGCTAGCCCGGGCACTTGCAGCCGATCCTGAGGTGCTGCTCATGGATGAGCCGCTGAGCGCTCTCGACGCGCTCACACGCGCTTCGCTTCAAGATGAAATAGAACGTATTGGCCGAGTGTCAGGTAAAACGATCGTGCTTGTTACCAACGACGTCGATGAGGCCATTCTGCTGGCGGATCGGATCGTACCGCTCAGCGCTGGCCCCTCCGCTATTTTTGGTCCGAGCTACGACGTGGAGATCCCAAGACCCCGGGACCGCCGCGCACTGAATCACGATCCAAAGTTTCGCCTACTTCGCAGCCAAATTACGCAATTTTTGCTGGATAGTCGGCAAACTCGACGGAGCTCAACTCTGCCTTCCTCGCTTCCAGTTGGCGAGCTCGTCGGGGCGATGTCGTGAACAAGCGCTATCTAGAAATCTTCAATGTCAGCAAGAGTTACCCTACGCCTACTGGGGAGACGATCATCGTTCAAGACTTCACGGTAACGGTGAGCGAAGGCGAGTTCGTTAGCATTATTGGGCACTCAGGTTGTGGGAAGTCGACGGTTCTCTCCATTGTGGCCGGGCTCAATCAAGCAAGCAACGGGGACGTAGTGCTCGCAGGAAAGGTGATCCGTGATGCTGGGCCCGATCGGGGAGTCGTGTTCCAATCGCCGTGTTTGCTCGAGTGGCTGAGCGCCTTGGACAACGTGAAGCTCGGGGTCGATGAGGTGTGTCCCACCAAAACTAGGAAGGAGCGTCAAGACATCGCCGCCCACTACCTCACGTTGGTGGGGCTAGGGGAGGCCCTGCACAAGAAGCCTCGCGAGCTTTCGTCGGGTATGCGCCAACGGGTGGGCTTGGCGCGAGCCTTTGCTCTTTCTCCGAAGATGTTTCTGCTCGATGAGCCGTTCGGGATGCTGGATTCGCTCACACGGTTGGAGCTTCAAGAAACGCTTCTGGAGCTATGGGCGCAGGATCAAAAGACCGCCCTCATGGTCACGCACGACGTGGACGAAGCCCTGTTTTGCTCCGACAGAATCATCATGATGACCAGCGGACCGAATGCCCGAGTGGGTGAGATCCTCGACGTTCCCTTCGCGCGCCCACGGCGCCGCGCCGAGCTGTTGGCATCGCCGGACTATTATGCGCTCCGAGAGCGCTTGATCGGATTTCTCGAAGAGCAAGGCCATGCTCCGGCGGATGTTCCGAATTCGGCTTCAAAGCGGGGAGCAGCTAGCCCTCAGCCCAGTCCAGCCATCGGACCAGAACCTGTATCCGTAGTCCCGTACTTCTGCACCGAGTTCAGCCCAAATAGATTGGCCACTGAAACCAGGAGCCGTGCGTGGCGCGTGTTGTCCGTGAGTTGGAGGAAGCGACCACCTTTGAGCTTGGAGGTGGCGCCGGCCAAGATGAAAGGAACTCCTTGCTCAGAGTGTGTGCTGCCAACCGCCACTTCGGTGCCCCAGAGCACCAACGTGTTGTCGAGCAGAGTGCCGTTGCCCTCTGGGATTGCAGCTAGTCGATCGAGAAAATAGGCGAGCTGAGTGGCGTACCATTTTTGGATTGCCGCCAATCTCATCACACCGTCGGGGCCATCGCCTTCGTCAAGATGGCTGATTTCGTGATGACCACGCGTCTCGCCTGGCAGCACCCACGTGAAGCGCGTGGGGCTATTTTCGTTTCTGTCGAATTGAATGCTGGCTACGTTGGTGGAACCACACGCTAACGCTTGCGCCAAAACGTCGAGTTGAAGCTTGGTGACCATTGGCATGCTGTCGTTGGCTTGGGGATCGGTGACTCCCGGGGGGGCCACCGGAGCGCAACTCAAGCCGAACCCGTTGAGCCGTCGTTCTATGGCTCGCAAAGCCTCCAAGTGTGCCTGGACTTTCTGCCGATCCTCCACTGCCACCGTCCCTTGTAGGCGCGTGAGATCTTTGGCGACGCTATCCAAGACGCTCTTTCGCTGCGCGGCGAGCTTGTCCATCGTAGCGGGAGCGCTGGGCATGAAACCCGCGAAGATCCGATCAAACAAAGCCTTTGGATTGTCCTCGGGCGATAGGGGCTCGCCGGGGGCTTTGTAAATCATGCGGTTCATCGGGCGACTGCCGCTCCCAGTGCGCACTCCGGCTTCGATCGAACGGAAGGGTGTGGTGAGGCCCACTTGAGCCGCAATGGTTTGGTCAATGGACGTACCCAGGCTCCAACCAAAGTACCGCTGCCCTCCGCCCTGTTCGCGGGAGAACAACTTGCTGTTCTCGTCGAGCGGAGAACCCGACCAAAGGTGCGACGTGTTGCGGGTGTGCGGGCCCTCTTCGGGCGCTCCGTACGCACCACCCGTCATGTCGAGGCCATCGATCACGGTGAGGCGACTCTTGTGCGCTTCGAGCGGGGACAGCGTATCGCTCAACGTGAGCGAATTGGCGTCGCCCTGGGGCAGCCAGGAATAGGCTTCGTACGGCGTTGCACCGCGGATAACACCGTGGGGTTGGTACATCAGCACTAGGCGCAAAGGGGGACCGCTCGCACTCTGGGCCCGAGCGAGCAGGGGCAAAAGCGGCGCCAACACCAGACTGCTTGCGGCGGTGCCCAATAGGGCTCTCCGAGTGAGTACGCTCTTTTCAAGGCGCTGTTTCATTGGACACCTCCTACGCCGCGAAGCCGGAACGAATCGGATTGGATGATCGAAAGCAGAAGGTCCTGCACGTTATAGTCACTCTTGGCGAAGGCGTCGCGCGCCGCTGCCACCGAGCAACCGTCGGCTTGTGCATCCAGGTTTCGACCGAGTGCGAACAGGAACCACTGCCCCATCACGCATTCGCGAACCTGCGCTGACGTTGCAAGCTTCTGGCTGAGCTCCACAGCGCCATTGAAGGGGCCATCAAGGTCTAAGCTGCCGACAATTCGGCCATTTGCATCAACGGCCACTCCAGCATCCATCGTGACGTAATGGCCTAGGGCGTCGTAATGCGAAAATCCGTAGCCGATCGGGTCCATGAGCTGATGGCAATTGGCGCAGCTCGGATCCGTTCTATGGCGATCAAAGCGTTGACGTGTAGTTTCCCCCGGTTTCGCAGCAGGTGGCTGCGTCATCACGGTAGGAGGCGGCGGTGGGGGTGCCTGGCACATGATCGTGGCGCGCACGAATACTCCCGTGAGAACCGGCGAGACATCAGCGAAGTGTGAATGGGCACCTAGCACGCCGGCTTGCGTGAGCAGGCCCGCGCGTTCTGTCGGATTCAGGGCGATGAGTTGGCCCGGTGTGGCATTAGCCGGAGCTTGCACTCCGTAAAACGAGAGCAGCGAGCTTGGCACCGGAGATTGAGCTAGCGTGAACAGCGTTGCGAGCTTTCCGTCACCTTTACGAATCACGCTATCGGCGAAACCTGTAGTTTCGGTGAGCATCGCTTGCCCTAACTCGGGTGTGTACTCGGGAAAGGTCTTGGTATCCTTGCCGGCACTCAGGAGCCGGTCAATCCCGAGCCACTGCTTGTGAAAGCTCGCCAGCGTTGCGGTAGCTTTGTCGCTCTCCAACATGCGCTTGGCTTGAGCTAAGAGCGCATCTGGTGTGCCCAATTGACTGGCTGCGGCCGCCGCAAACAGCGTGTCGTCAGGCATGCTGTTCCAGAGAAAGTACGATAGCCGCGAGGCCACTTCGTAGGGAGAAACAGCCGTAGCCGCGGCACCCGCGGGTGGCGCCTCCACGAGGTATAAGAAGTACGGCGACTGCAAAAAGGAGCGCACCACTTGCTCGATGCCCTCGGCGAAAGTGCCTCCACTGGTGCGCGAGTCCGTATAGACCCCGAGATACTGCGTGCGCTCATCTGGTGAAAGCGGCCGTCGGAAAGCTTTGGGGCCCAGGGTGTCGATCACGGTCGCTGCACACGCTGCCTCGCCAACCGCAACAGGATCACAAGCCAGGAGCGTTGTGACGTTGAGGAGCGCTGAGTCTGTGGCAGCCTCCGCAGCTTTCAGATAGCGATCAACGTGCAGTTCGCCCACAGGCGCCAAAAGATTGCTGTCGAAGGCCCCGACCTTTTCGTCCTCCGCGAGGAGGGGAGCGCTATCGAGCTTGAGCTTCAACAGATCGTTCACACTATTGGCGTATTGGAGGCGCGTCAGTCGCCGCATCGGCGACGGGCCAGCTTGGTGCGCGGCCGGATCGGCACAGCTAAACACCGTTGGGGGAGCCGTCGTCGGTGGCGGCATGGACGGACCAGGCGTCGTTGGAACAGGCGTGATCATCGTCGACGTGGGGGCTCCCACACTCGAACTCGCGCCAGGTGCGGTAGCTCCTTCGCCATTTCCGCCCGAGCAGCCGAGCGTCGAAATTACAAGCACAAAGATGGTATTTCTTGGTGCGCTTGCGAAATTTCTCATGTGTTGGATCTCCTGAATTGCTGGCTCGCTAATGAGAAGACGACCGGCCGGATGCGAAGAGAGTCTCAGAACTCGAATAAATCGTCCTAAATACCTAGCAGGATCGCCTAGCACTTTGCAGTCAAATGCAGGCTCATTCTGAGTAGGATCGCGCCACACCTCGGCGGGCGCAATACCTAACTTGAGGCACTCATATCCGTTTTTGCGACAGGCCAGTCAGCGAGCAACACGCCTATTTACGATAGCAGTTGAACGACTCGTTTCGACCATTCGCGCAGTCGGGCTTTCCGTCACACACAAGACCCAGGAACATACTCGTGCCGTCACCACAGGGATTGATCGACACGCAAGCTACCTTCTTCCTATCAGCTCACAATTCCGCGCCCCAGAGGCGTTCCTGGCCTCCGGGCGGCGTTGCGAAGAGCTGCAGCCCTATCTCTGGATCCGGACCCTGGAAGTAGAAGGCACGGATCTTGTGGCTTCCCTCATCGAGATGAATCGCTCCCACTTTGCTTTGAGTGGAAAGACTCCACCGGTGACAGATGCTGAGGCGCATGTCGCGAGTCTTAGCGAACCTGGCGGTTCCTACGCGTTCATCAAGGCGTACCTGGCGGCGGCGAATGACGACGCGAGCCCGCTCCCGGTTTCTTCCTATCAGCGTTACGATGAGTACTTCCAAACTGGCGCTATCTTCTGGGACGGAGCTGCTTCTACGACGCCGCGCAAATGTGCGAATGGCGCCGCACCGCCACCAAGGCTCGATCAATGGTTCAAGCTTCACCAGACGTCTTCACTGATGTCATCAGAGGTTTGGCCATGCGACAGGTTCAGCATTTTCTACCAGCTCCATTTTGATGGCGGCCCACGCTGTTCGCCGCATCGAATCGCAGTCGATGAGGGAACGGCGCGCTGTCGGGTCACGATGGAGGCCTATGCTTCCTGCCCCGTCATGCAGCTTGAAGGAAGCGCTCTTGAGAGCTGTCGCCACGATCTGAATTGCAAGGATTGTGTGCCTGGTTGGTGTTGGACAGAAGTGCCAGAACTTGTGGGAAGATGCAGCACCGGGTTTCAGTCTTATCGTTTTCGTTTTGTTTATGGCGCTGACCATGCGGAGGTGGGTGGCATGCAGATCACGTGCTTCACGGAGACTCCCCCCAGCGGCGGCGCAGCCGGCGCTTTGGGGGGAGTCGCGCCGCGCTGAGCGGCGCGAAGGGGGGCAGTTGCGGGAGTTAACGCTTAAGGGTGAAGCGAAATCGTCGCCATTGCTGTGTCTGGGGTGCTTAACGGCTCTGGCGCATGCTGTCGCACCTTCGCCATTCTCACTTGAGTTGAATGGTGGGGGTGGTGCCCCAACCCTCCCCGGGAGGAACACGCTGTTAACAAATTCGCTATCCTGTGGCGAAAATTTCGCTATCCCGTGGCGAAAATTTCGCCATTCCGTGGCGAATTTGCGAGCTAATCTTGCGCTTTTTAGGCCACATTCCAGCTCAGTTTTGCCCGTCTGCGACCCGCGCAATTGAAATAAAAGACCAAAGAACGGAGAGCGAGCGTTCATGGCTTGCACAAACTCCGAATTCTTCTTGGCGGGGATGCCCTCAGCCGTCATCGGGCCGAACCGCGAGCCTATAAGCTTCCGGCGCTTCCGGCGCTTCCGGCGGCCTCAACCAGCGAGCACAATAGCTCAAAGGGATCAGCTTGCCGCATGAGCGCCTCACCGATCAAAACGGCATCGGCCGGACCCTGGCAGAACGCGGCTACCTCTTCAGCCGTAGCCACGCCAGAAAGATGGATGCGCACCCGCTCTTCGGGCAATCCAGCCAAGATCTTCCGCGCGCGTTCAGGATTCATCTGCAAGGTGTCGAGGTCGCGCGCATTCACGCCGATCAGTTGGGCTCCCGAAGCGAGTGCGAGCGCCGCTTCAGGTTCTGTGCACACCTCGACAAGGGGCTCAAGCCCTAAAGCCCGGGCAGCCTGCACGAGGGGCTGCAAGTGCGCTTCCGGGATGCAGCGCACAATGAGCAATACCGCGTCGGCCCCGAACGCGCGGGCCACTTTCAACTGGATTTCATCAATGATGAATTCTTTGCACAAAAGGGGGAGGGAACACGCGCGCCGTGCTTCCGCTAAGTGCTCGAAGCTTCCGTCGAAAAAGGCTCCATCGCACAGCACGCTCACCATGCTCGCTCCAGCTTTTTCGTAGCTGGTGGCGCGTTCGCCAATCGAGAGTGCCGTGGATAGCTGGCCAGCTGAGGGCGAGCGACGTTTGATCTCAGCGATCAGACTGAGTGGCGAGTTGCTGGCGCGCTTGAGCGTGATCGGTCGGCGTGGGGGTGGCTCCGGGAGTGCCAACGTGTGGAGCGCAGCCAACTCGCGCTCTTTTGCTTCAAGGATCTGCTCTAGCACGCCCATCGAGAATCCTTTGGCTTAGGCTGGGTTAGCGGCAGCTGCGGCCGCAGCGGCTTCCGTTTGCCACAGCTCAAGCTTGCGGAGAGCCGCCCCAGATTGAATAGCGGCACGAGCCAATTCGGCTGCTTGCTTGGGTCCCAAATCCTTGGCGACGACCAACGCCGCCGCAGCATTCAGCAAGAAGGCGGGGGCAGCCGGATGCGGTTCACCCCGAAGCACACTCCTGATCGCCGCAGCATTCTCGGTGGCATCGCCGCCAGCTATCGCCGAAAGCGGGATGCGTGGAATGCCGAAATCTTCGGGGGTTACTTCGAATTCGCGCAACATGCCCGAGGCAAGCTCGGTAATACGCGTGGGGCCTGATGGGCTGATCTCGTCCAAGCCATCCACACCGCGCACTACCCAAGCGCGCACCGAACCCAGCTCCGCGAGCGCCTGAGCCATCAGCGGCCGGATGCGATCTTCGTAGGCGCCAATCAACTGATGGGTGGCTCCTGCGGGGTTAGCCAGCGGCCCCAGACAATTGAAAATAGTGCGCACTCCAAGCTCTCTTCGCACTGGCCCGGCAAAGCGCATGGCGGGGTGGTGAACAGGAGCCATCAAGAACGCGATTTCGGCGGCTGCCAAAACTCGGGACGAAGCCTCTGGCTTGAGATCGATGGGCAGCCCAAGCTCGAGAAGCACATCGGCGGTCCCACACTTGCTGGAGGCGGCACGATTGCCGTGCTTGGCGACCACCACCCCGCAGGCGCTCGCGATGATGGCGGCGCCGGTCGAGATGTTGACCGTATTGTGGCCGTCGCCACCCGTCCCACAGGTATCCAAAACTGCCGAGAATCTGTGAGGAACACGCGACATGGCGCTGCGCATCGCCTCGGCGGCGCTTCGGATCGTTCCTGCTGATTCGCCTTTCAGGCGCAACGCGATGAGGAGGCCGGCAATCTTTTCTGGGGACCATGCGCCCGCCAAAATACTATCGAAAACGCGGCGAACGGTGGCCGGACCGATCCCCTCTGGCTGCTCGATTTCAGCCAAAATCTGGGCGAATGACAGTCCCGTCCCCGCGTCCGTCATAGTGATTCCAGCCAATTCTGAAGCAGCTGCATGCCC
>CAZSUA010000136.1:0-13080 GCA_964609655.1 uncultured Polyangiaceae bacterium
TCGCTGCTAAATTACAGCTACGCAGTGATCAAGGATGAGAGCATGCTTACTATCTGTTGTTCGACTTTGAGGGAGAGGCGCTCTCCCTTGCTCCTCAGACGAGTCGGCGGTAGGGCTCAAGCACGGAGACCGCTATGAAAATATTTATCGACACTGGAGATCTCAACGAAATCAAAGAAGCCGTGGCCATGGGTGCCATCGACGGAGTAACGACCAATCCTTCGCTCTTGGCCAAAGCGGGCAAGCCGATGAAGAAGGCCATCGCCGAAATCTGCGAGGTGATTGATGGTCCTGTCTCGGCAGAGGTGCTTTCCACCACGACCGCCGAGATCTTGGCGGAGGGCCGTGAGCTTGCCAAGATCCACAAGAACGTGGTGGTCAAGGTTCCGCTGATCGTGGACGGACTGAAGGCGGTCAGGATTTTTTCCCAAGAGGGGATCAAGACCAACGTCACCCTCTGCTTCTCGGCACCGCAGGCGCTGCTCGCCGCCAAAGCCGGCGCGACCTACATTTCACCGTTCATCGGACGCTTGGACGACATCGCTCAAGAGGGCATGGAGCTGATTGAGCAGATCGTGCAGATCTATCAAAACTACGATTTCGACACACAAGTGCTCGTCGCCAGCGTTCGGCATCCCATCCATTTCTTGCAGTCAGCACAACTGGGAGCCGACGTGGCAACGCTGCCTTTCAAGGTGATTCAACAACTAGCACGGCATCCGCTCACAGATTCCGGCCTCAAGACGTTCCTGGAAGACGCGAAGAAGATCCCGAAAGCGTGAGTCGCCACGCGGGTTGCCGATTGAGTTATGCCAGTTGCTGTCACACGGAATGCACCCGGAGCACCGGTTCTCGATAAGAACCGGTTGCGCCAACAAGCCGAACAAATGTTGGCTTGCCTTGAGCTCGAAGCCGCCGAGCTCAGTGTGCACCTCACGAACGACAAGGGAATTCAGAGGCTCAATCGGCAATACCGCGATAAAGATCAGCCCACGGACGTCCTCTCCTTTGAGCAAGACGCGTCGGTGGGAGGAGCGGGCGAACCACGCCTGTTGGGCGACGTGGTGATCTCGCTAGAAACAGCGGCGCGTCAGGCAGCTTCACGCCGGCGTCCGCTGGCGGAAGAGGCCCGCTTTCTGCTGGCCCACGGCCTGTTGCACCTCGTGGGCTACGACCACGCCAATGTCGCCGACAAACGCCGAATGGACGCGCTGGCGCGGCGTTTGGTGCGCGCGACACTGACGAAATCTGCAGCGCGCTAAGACTTTTCTGCATTTTTTTTGGCAGTTCCGAAAGCCTATCGGCTCGAAGACCGAAGCTCGGACAGCGTACGACCCCCGCGGACGTACTCAAGTGCTGCACTATTTGTTGAACAAATTCCGCTAAGCCCCCAGATTAACACGTGAAATCAACAAACGCTCAGCGCCTGTTCAGCGTCCGTACAGGCGCTCGAAACCTGCCCAAAAACGCCTACGTCTATGCGATTCAGACCGCGGCGCGTGCCCTTCGCCGCATCAAAGAAGCCCGATCAACTGCAGCGGGCGAACTTTTACCCCTTGAAAGCCTGAAATAGCCCTGATATCGCTCGCAGGCCTTGCAGTTGTTGCAGCAAAAGCGCGGTAACGGCTGTATCTGGCGGGATTCGGCGTCAAAATTTGATATTTTTTTGGAGGAAATCGCATGGCTGGCAAGAGACTTACTAAAGCACAGGTAATTGGGGAAATCGCAAACTCGGCTGACCTCGACAAGAAGAGCGTGAGTCGCGTGTTTGAGGGCTTGCAAGAGCTCATCAAGAAGCAGCTTTCGCCTCGCGGCGCAGGTGAGTTTGTAGTTCCCGGTCTGGTGAAGCTCCGCGTTGTCAAGAAGCCGGCAACGAAAGAGCGTCAGGGCATCAATCCTTTCACCAAGGAGCCCATCACCATTCCCGCGAAGCCCGCGAGCAAGAAAGTGCGCGCAACCGCACTCAAGGCTCTCAAGGACCTCGTTCAGTAATAGTAAATCAAGCAAGCAGCCTGTTTAACCGCAGCTGCCTGAGCCCGAATCCCTGACCACTCGCTGGTTGGGGATTCGCGCATTTAGGGCCTTCACCAAAACAGCGTTGCATCGCAGCGCGCCCAACTACTAAACATCCCCGTGCAGCAAATACGAATCAAAAACGGCCACATTCAGCCGATTTGGGCGGGGCACCCCTGGGTGTTTGCGCAAGCCATGCAGCCCGTTGAACCGCAACCAGCGGCCGGCGCAGAGGTGTTAGTGGTAGACAGTGAAGGCAAACCGCTCGGGCGCGGTCTGTTTTCACCGGGCTCCGCACTGCGAGTCCGCCTCTTCACGCGCGATCCCGAGCAGAGTCTGGACGCAGCATTCTTGCAGGCGCGCCTGACACGCGCACTCGAACTGAGAAAATCCTTCGGCCTTCCTTCAGCTGAAACGAATGCCTTTCGTTGGTTGTTCGGCGAAGGTGATCAATTGCCAGGCCTGATCGTCGATGTTTTTGGGGAAACCGCCGTGGTGCAGTTTGGAACGGTTGGCATGGCCGCGCGGCGCGAACTCGTGCTCCAGGCCCTGCAAGCGGCTCTGCCGCTTCGCACCATCATCGAGCAGAGTTCAGCCTTTGCGGCGAAGGCTGAGGGCTTTCTGGTCAAGCGCGGAGTGCTCGTGGGTCCCAAAGAGGGCGCAAACCTGCGCTTCAAGGAACGCGGCTTCGAGTATGAAATCCCGGGTGAGCTCGCGCAAAAGACGGGCTTTTACCTGGATCAACGCCCGCTTCGTGATCGGGTGGAAGCGCTGGCCAAAGGGCGAAGAGTCTTAGATCTCTTCAGCTACGTGGGCTCCATCGGGCTAGCCGCCAAACGGGGCGGTGCCGATCGCGTGTTAAGCGTCGATTCAAGTGAGCCAGCGCTTGAGGTGCTGCGCCAACACAGTGATCGACACGCTTTGCCGATCGAGACCCTCTGCGGCGACGCGCACGAGCTGGTGCGCCAGATGCGCGGCAAAGAGCGCTTCGATCTGGTGATCTGTGATCCACCGAAGCTCGCGCCCCGTCGCTCAGCGCGCGTACCCGCGGAGAAGTTGATGCGGCGGTTGGTGCGAGATTGCAGCGAGCTCGTCACGCCGAACGGTTTGTTGATTCTGAGCTCTTGCTCCGCCGCGCTCGATCTCTTCTCGCTCACCCGCAGCTTGGCACTCGGTGCCCGAGATGCAGGCCGCACGGCAACCGTTGTCGAACGCGTCTTTCAGGGAGCCGATCATCCCGTGCCAGCGGCGTTCCCGGAGGGGCTGTATCTCTCCAGCGTGATTGCCCGGCTCGATTAGCACGCCTAGGATGGTCCCCATGCGTCCCATCCAAGATCTTTCGCACAGCGAGGCCCAGCGCCTGTCGGGCCTTTTGTTCGATCTGGACGACACCTTTTTGACGGAAGGCCAGATCGTGGAGTCGGCGTTTTCGGCGTTGTATCGCCTGCGCGAAAGTGGCTTAGAGCTTTATGCCGTGACGGGCCGACCCGCGGGCTGGGGACGCTTGATCGCGATGCAGTGGCCGGTAGATGGCGTGGTCACGGAGAACGGAGCGCTGCTGTTTCACCGAGTGGGTCACAGGATTCACGAGCTCGATAGGCTCGATCAGATTGAGCGTCAGGCTCGGACCCGAAAGCTGGAGCTGGTGAAGGCCGACCTCTTGGTTAGATTTCCAGAATTGAAACCCACTGACGACGCTGGCTTTCGGATCAGCGATCTCACGTTCGACATCGGCGAGCACGAACAGGTGAGCCCGGAGCGCGTGAACGAAATGATGAATTTCATCCGCGATGCCGGCGTGCAAGCCATCCGCTCCAGCGTACACTTGCACTTGAGCGACGAGAGTGACGACAAAGCATCTGGCACACTGCGCCTGCTTCAGCTCCTCAAACAGCGCGACCCCACCGAAGCGCGCTATGCCTACGCCTTCATCGGGGACAGCGAGAATGATGCTGCGTGCTTCACCGCCTTTCACACAACAATCGGCGTCCAGAATCTGCGGGGCACGCTCACACGGGGGCCGCGCTACACGACGAGCGGGGCCAGGGCCGCTGGCTTCACCGAGGCTGCAAACAAGCTCCTCACGGCACGCTCGCACTGAAGCCCGGCGAGCAGCTCACCGCCTGGCTTCGTTGTCGAGCCGTCCTATACCCACTGTGAAATGTAATGCCCTCCGGGCAGAAAATGCTATGCAGGGGGCCCTTCTTAAACCCAAAAAACTGGGCCTAGCGATGTCACACACCCAAGAAGCCTTAGTTCAATCCGCGCAAGCGCATCTTTATCAAAACTACCGGCAGCCGCCGCTCGTGTTCGTGCGTGGCGATGGCGCTGAATTGTGGGACGCGTCCGGCAAGCGTTATCTGGATCTGTTCGCTGGCATCGCCGTGAGCACGCTGGGGCACGCACATCCGCGCCTGGTGCGCGCGATTGCTGAGCAAGCGGGCAAGCTCATCCATCTCTCCAACTATTTTTACAACGAGCCGAACATTTTGTTAGCTGAAAAGCTGTGTGCGCTCGCCAGGATGGACCGCGCGTTTTTCTGCAACTCGGGGACTGAAGCGATTGAAGCGTGTTTGAAGCTCGCTCGCCGGCACTTCTTTGCGGCGGGTGAAGTGAAGCGGCATCGGGTGATCGCTTTTGAAAATTCTTTTCACGGGCGTACCCTGGGAGCGCTCGCGGCAACAGGCCAAGCTAAGTATCGCGAAGGCTTTGGCCCCATGGGCGGCGTGAGTCACGTGCCATACGGGGACATGGCCCGGGTTCGGGAAGCCATGGGCGATGATGTGGCGGCCATCCTGGTGGAGCCCATTCAGGGCGAAGGCGGCGTGCTGCCGGCTCCTCCTGGGTTCTTGAAGGAATTGCGCGCCCTCACCACGCAGACTGGCTCTCTGCTCATCCTGGACGAAGTGCAGACGGGCGTGGGGCGGAGTGGGCGTTTCTTGGCGTGTGAGCACGAGGATATCCGGCCCGATGTGGTAGCGCTGGCCAAAGCACTCGGTGGAGGCGTGCCAATTGGGGCAATGCTGTGCACCAAGGCCTTCGAAGGGGCCCTGCCAGCGGGAACACATGGCTCCACCTTCGGCGGCAATCCCCTCGCCTCTGCCGCAGCTTTAGCGGTGCTCGATGCGCTCACCGAAGACAAGCTCATGGAGCGCGCAGCAGTCCTCGGTCAACACCTCACGCAAGGCCTGCGGGCAATCGCCGAGCGTCACCCGAAGCAGGTCGAACAGGTGCGCGGCCGTGGGCTGCTGCAAGCCATGGTGCTGCGTGAGGGCTACGAGGCGCGCCAGGTCCTCGGCCCACTCAAAGATGTCGGAGTCTTGCTCACCGCGGCGGGGGATCGGGCGCTTCGGTTCTCGCCTCCACTCGTCATCAGCGAAGCGTTGCTCGATGAAGGCATGGGCAAAATCGAGCAGGTGATTGGAGCTTTGGCATGACTCGACACCTGCTGAACCTGAGCGACCTCGGCAGTGCCGGGCTCTCTGCGATTCTGGATGCCGCCGACCGTTGGCAGAAGGGGCGCGCCCAGCCCGACGAGGTACAGCCGTTGCGTGGCAAATCCGTCGCGCTGCTCTTCGAGAAGGCGTCCACACGCACCCGCATGTCCCTCGAAGTGGCGGTGGCCGAGCTCGGGGGTCATCCCGTGTTCGTCAGCAACCTATCGTCGCAGCTCGGCCGCGGAGAGCCCATCGCCGACACGGCACGGGTCCTCTCACGGATGGTACACGCCATCACCTTCCGCACCTCTTCCGAAGCGCGGTTGCGTGAAATGGCAGAATTTAGCAGCATTCCGGTCCTGAACGCGCTCACCGATGCAAGCCATCCGATGCAGCTCTTGGCCGATCTGCAGACGGTTCGCCGCGTGCACGGCAAGCTGGAAGGCTTGAGCTACGCGTGGATCGGCGATGGGAACAACATGGCCAATTCTTGGATCGAGGCAGCAGGGCTCTTGCGGTTGCGCCTGAGATTGGCCTGCCCTGAAGGTTACGATCCGGATCCGGCATGGCTCCGTCAAGCCCGCGAACGCGGCGCTGATGTCGAAGTGGTTCGGGATCCAGCGCTTGCCGTCGCGGGCGCTCACGTCATCAGCACCGATGTCTTCACGAGCATGGGACACGAAGGAGAGCAGGAGCAACGGCTCCGCGCCTTCGTCGGCATGCGCGTCACGCAAAAGCTCGTCAGTTTGGCCGACAGGAACGTGATGGTGCTCCATTGCCTTCCGGCCCATCGCGGCGAAGAGATCGATGCGGATGTGCTGGAGGGGCCGCGCAGCTTCGTGTGGGACCAGGCCGAGGCTCGCCTGCATACATCCAAGGCGGCATTGCTCTGGGCGCTTGAGGTCAATGCCTGAAGCTTCCAGGGTGGCCGGGAGCCGTCCTGCCGGCCCTCACTCAATCGCCGTCGATTGCGCCGGCTGTGGTAGCCAGGTGGATCCACTGCGTGCGGAGCGTGTCGGTCACTTCAGCAATCGTTTTCGCTATTTCTGCAGCGCGGAGTGCGAGGCTCGCTTCCGAACCCACGGTTCCTCCGCCCCGCCTAAGAGCCGCCAACGCAGTTCGCGGCCGCCGCCCGCCCCCCACGGTGTCGATGGCGCGCCCGGGGAAGCGAACAGGCGTGAACTTGAGTTCGCCGAGAGCGATGCCCTCGAATTCGACGTTCTGAATGGCAGTGTGCTTGAAGGTCTGGACACGCAGCGCCGAAGCGTGTTGCCCGTTGTTCCAGAAGGAACGGACATTTCAAATCTGCTCTCGGGCTTCGCGGCGCTCGGTGGCTGTCTCGCGATTATCCTACTGCTGGCTGGAAAGTCTGGCCCCTTGGATACGGCGCGCGTTCTTCTGGCCGTTGCGGGTTTCGGAGCGCTGGCGGCGCAGTATTTGCTGCGGGACCGAGATTTGTTGGAACCGCACCCCCTGATTGCGCTCGGTGCGCCGGCGGCGTCGGTGGTCACAGCGAGCGTTGCTAGGCTCCTGGATCATCCGCTGACGGCAACGGCGCTGAACTTAGCCGGCACGATCATCGTAGCGCAAACGGCTTCCATCTGGCTGATCGGGCAGGTGCGACGCAAGTTGAGCGCTGAGCGCGTGCGCTTAGCGGAGTGCCTCAACGTTGAAGCGCAACGGGTTACCGGCGACCAGCTCACGCCCGTTCCAGCCTTGGATCTTAGGCCAGGCGAAGAAATCTTATTGCAAGCCGGGCAAACGCTACCAGCGGATATCACCGTCGTTGCAGGCACGGGCCGCGTGCGACCTTGGCTCAACGCTCAACACTCGGTCGAGTGCAAAAAGGGAGACACACTCGTCGCGGGCGCGGAACTGCTTGAGGGGCAGATTCGGGCGATCGTGGCGTGGGCCGCGGATGATCGCGCCTGGCTGCGTCTCACCTCGGATCCGAGGCGACGCGCCGATCTGCGCTGTGCTATTTCACGCATTGGACGCCTCATAGGTGAACGGGGTGCTCCGATCGCGGCCGCTCTGGCCGCTGTTGTTGCTTTCACTTCCACACCGGATCTGATCGTGATCGCGCTCTTTTCAACCGCTGCGTTCGCTGCCATGTCGAACGTCGTGGCGCTTGAAATTGCGGCGCTCTGCGTGAGTCGGAGTGTATTCCTTGCGCTGAACAATGGCATTGCGTTCCGCAGTCCCGTAGCATTCGATCGCGCCTCCAGCGTAACGTCAGCGGTCTTCTGCGCGCGAGGCACGTTGCTCTTGGGCGAACCCGAAGTGGCGAATATTGAAGCCTTCGGCGCACACAAGCCGGAGCACGTGTTGGCCCTGCTCGCTGGTGCCCAAGCCACCTTCACCGATCCGGTGGCGCACGCTGTATTGCGCGCGGCTCGTGCGCGAGGCATCCGCCCGAACGCCGTGCGAGTGCCGACGCTCGTTCCCGGGCTCGGTGTCACTGCGGTGGCATCCGGCGGGGAACCCCTCTTGGTGGGCACCCGCGCTCTGATGTTGCGAGAAAGGATCAGCATCGCGTTTGCTGAAGCTCGCATTTCCGAAATGGAGGCCATGGGGCGGAGTGTGCTCTTGGTGGCCCAGAGTCAGCACCTCGTGGGGGCGGTGGGTCTTCAGGATGGCTTGCGGCCAGGAGCTCGCGCCGCGGTTCAGCACTTGCTCGACGTGGGTGTCGAGCCTGTCCTTTTGTCGGCGGACTCCCGGGATACCTGTGAAGCCCTGGGCCGGACACTCGACATCGAACATATTCGCCCCGAGCTTCTGCCGCTCGAGGCCAGCGAAGCCATCCATCGGTTGGCCGATGCGGGGGCAACCGTCGCAGTCGTGGGCAACAGCCCCGTGGATGATGCTTGTTTGAGCGCGGCGCAGGTGTCCATCGCACTCGGCTCGGCGGGCTCAGGAACAGCCGAGTGGAGCGTGCAGCTGGCTTCCGATGACGTTCGCGACGCCGCACTCGCAGTCCGGATTGCGCACCGTTCTCGAGCGTTGGCACGGATCGCGATCATCACGAGCTACGCACCCGCCATGTTGGTAGCCGTCGCTTCCGGGCTTGGCCTGGTGTCTCTGGTGCTAGCGCCGCTCGTGGGGCTAGTCGCTGTTTCGGTGGCTGTGCTTCGCTTTCGCACTACAAACCTCGAATAAATCTAGAATTCTAGCGCGGGTTGCCAGAGGGCAAGGGCCAGACTTGACGTAACGTAACCCGCGGGGAATATGTTGAGCGTGAAGCCAGAGGCCCCTCTGAATGCAGCCGGCAAGACCGACGCGGAGCGCCTGCGTGGCGATCTGGATCAGTACATGGCCGATCGAGGTCTGCGCTCCACCGAACAGCGGCGCGCCATCATCGATGCGTTCTTTGATTCCACCGAACACATGTCCATCGATGATCTCCTGCTGCGGGTGCGCTCTGAAGATCCGAGAGTGGGTTACGCCACCGTTTATCGGACGATGAAGATGCTCACCGAAAGCGGTGTGGCGCACGAACACAAGTTCGGCGATGGCTTCACCCGCTATGAGCTCGGCGATGCCAATACCCATCACGATCACCTGATCTGCTTAGCCTGCGGCAGTATCACAGAATTCGAAGAGCCTTTGATAGAACAGCTCCAGGAGCGGGTCGCCTTGCGCTATCGCTTCTTAGTCCAGGAACACAAGCACGAGCTTTATGGGGTGTGCGAGGCGTGCCAGAAGAAGCCCGCTTAGCCTGCGGCGTTCAAGCGTGGCGTCACCTCAATCACTCGTCTGTCAGTCACAACGTCATCGCACGCGGCGTCCTCTGCCGTGACTGGGATCTCCATCAGCAACTGAAAATCATAAGCCACCACCACACTCCGGGCGGGCGGACAAAACTCTGGCAGCGTCACGTCGTAAAAGCCGCTTCCATAGCCCAATCGATGCCCACTGCCCGTCACGGCGAGTGCCGGCACCACGATCAGATCCAGCTCACCCGAATGGAGCGCAGGCGCATCGGCTTTCGGCTCCCAAAACCCCTGACCGAGATCGGTCAAATCATCGATTCGCTCGGTGCTGGCAAAGCCAGTTTGCAGTGCCTCGCCATTGGGGCGCAAGAACGGATAGGCCACGCGCTTGTTGTTAGCTCGAGCGTGCGCATCCAGGCCTCGCAGGTCCACCTCGCGCTTACCGAGCATGGGCCAAAAGAGCGCCACACTGCGAGCCTCGAGGTAAGCCGGCAGAGCGATGATCTGTTCGACAATCAGCTCGCTGCGTTTGAGCATGGCCGCTTCCGGATAAGCCTTGCGCAGCGCACCCATACGCTTTCGGATTTGCTGCTTGGCGCGTGCCGTCAGCTCGATCAGCTCTTCGGGCGAAAAACTAGGTTCCACGGGGACGCTCATAGCATCCCCGTGCACCTTAGAAAGCTAGAGCTTTTCCGATGCTGTTCTGCGCCAACGCAACGCCAAAGCCAAGCCCAAGAACAGCGAAAGACCGAAGCCTCCGGCGCCGCGCGCCCCAGAAGCTGAGCAGCCATTGCTCGCCACCGAGTCGTCGTAACCTTCGACGCCGCTACTCCCGCCTGAGCCCGTTGAAGCGCCCGCCGCCACCGGTTGGCCTCCACCAGTCATGCTACTCGTTCCACCAGTTCCACCGGTTCCGCCAGAAACGGGCGCACGTGGCTCAGGTTTCGGAAGAGCAGCGCTGTAGCTCGCAACGGCCGCCACGATCTGACTCGTATTGTCCTCCAGCATCTTTCCCGAACCCGATTCTGCTTGGCGCAAAATCCGTTGGTTCGCAGGCCCCGTGCTGATGGAATCGGGCCAAGTGCCGATCTGCGCTGGCCCACCGCGCACGACCCCGCCTTTGGGAAGTTCGATGCGCCAAGGGGCCTCGTTTTGATAGAACCCGGGAGCACACTCGATAATGCGCTCGGCGGTGTGGATATTGTTCACAGGAGCCAGATCGGCATTGAAGGCGAACAGCGGATCGACCGTCATCTCAGCCGCTGAGAGGGTCGTATAGAGGCGTGTTGTTTGGGGATGAGCGTCGATGAGCTGTTGAACCAAACGGACGGGCTGAATCACATCCGCGTCAATTCCCGCTAAAAACTGAGCGGGATCGAGCGAAGCTTGGCAGGGATAACAAGTGCGAAGCCAGTCCGTTGGGGCACCTGCTGGAGTCGTTGCGTATTTAGCCACCACATCCCAGAACCCATCCATAGCGCTGAAGCGGTCACGGGCTGCCAAGAAAAGATCATTGGGCGCAATGAAAGGCTGCATTTTGAAATCCTGCCAGCTGCTTTCCTCACCAGCCGACCAAACCATATCCTTCAAGTTCGCGGAAGGCTGCGCGTACTCGGTGACAAATCCCTGGCCGCCCGCATCATTGGCTGCCGCCGTGACCACATCATTGTAGTTACTCGCCGCGTTGAACCAATTGATGCGCGCCTCGTTCAGCTCCAGGCCGTAGTAATTCTGTGGGATCGCTTGCGATTCGCCCAGTACCCAGGTGAGCACACCCATGTTCTCGTTGGCCGCTACGGCCGTGAGCTTGATGGGGATCATCGGCTTGGTCGCTTGGTACGTGAGCACCAGCGGCCGAATCGAACCGGCGTCCGCCCCCTTCACCAGCCGCAACGCCAATAGATACATGCCATCGGCGAGGTACGGCCCGAGCAAGCCCGGGGCGCCAGGCGGTACATCGTACCCCTGTTCCCGGAGCCATTTCACCGCTGAATCCGCCGGATTGGGGAGGCTGGCTTCGAGCGAAATCACAGTCCACTGGAAGGCGCCAACAATGCCGGCAGCCTCGACGGTAACGCCGGTCGGCGAAGCAGGGGTTCCCGCGGAAGCACCGCCGGTTCCGGCTGAACCCAGACTAATACCCGAATTTGCATCGAAGGTAGGCAATGAGTCGCACTGCCCTTCAACGCGCGTCGTTAAGTTGTACTGAGGGTTGGTCGCCGCCTGCAAACGTTGGAAGGCAACGTTGGAAGCAACGGCTATCTGATTGTCCTTAGGCACCGAGGAAATGGGCAAAAGCCAAGAAAAATTCTTCGAAGGCCCTTGATATTGGATCTCGATCACGGCCGTGACGGTGCCATCGTTGTTCTTCGCGAAAATGATGCGCTCAGCTGCCTGATTCACCGGCTGCGACTGCGAACAAAAGAATCCGCCGCAGGCTGCCGCGGGCCTCACCCCACTCAGCGCTCCCGAGGCGAGGACGCCTGAAATCAACCATCGAAAAAATGTGTGCTTCATAACCGCTACCCTTTCAAACCAGGCTCCCCCACCAGCACCGCGACATGCCCTGCGTGATCCGGCCGGAATTGGCACAGATTGGCACAGATTGGAGCGTTGGGAACCATTTGCCAAAGAGCTGTGCAAGGCTAATGCCAGCATCAAAACAGGCTGCGTTGCAGGTATCGTTTTTGGTGATTTGCCGCATTCAAGCAACGTGAGATCATGCCGGCACGAAACCTGCTCATTGGTTCCCCGAATGCAAGCCTCCCTACTCATTCTCACGAGCGCCATTTGTGCATTCGGTTGCTCGGAAGCTCCGGCGTTCGCCGTAGAACCCTCGCCCGTCACGCCCAGTAACGTCGAGGTGCAAATCGGGACCCCCGCAGGCTCAGATGGGCTTGATTTCGCCCCACTCAGCGAGGGTGCTGAGCTCGGCCTGCAGACATTCGGTCAAGGCGGCACGCACGTGCTGATCGCGGCACGCTGCAGCGGCTTTGGCAGCCGCGCCTTTGTCTCCGCTTCGCTCACCAACCTAACGACGGGCGTCGTGGTGGAAGCGCCTGCGCCGGCACGGCCTCAACTCCTGTTTTGCGCCGATACCGGCGTTTGCGATCTTGTCCCCTATCTGGTGCATGCCAGCGGCATCACCCTACCCAGCGAAGAAAGAAACGGCCTGCACGTGCTGTTGCGTGTCAGGGCCCGAAATGAAGCGGGGCAGAGCGCCGAGACTACTCGGGAAGTCGTGCTGAGCACGGCAGCTCTGTAGCCCGCAGCGTTCAAGGGGCGCCCTGCCCCGCATCACGATCGGCGACGAAAGACGAAAGTAGACAACCCATGCGAAACCTCTGGCACCTCTCCACCCTTTCACTAGCACTAGCCGCCCTGCTCACCTTCGGCTGCAAGAGCGAGCCGAATCCCGCCGCCGAATCAACCACATTTGCATGGGTAGCTCACAGCGAAGCTGCGGCCTTGCTCAGCGTGCACGGCACGACCGCTCGCGACGTATGGATGGCCGGAGCTGACGATGGGAAAGGCCCCTTAGTCCTGCATTGGGATGGCAGCGCGTGGGAGCGACGCGCCACCGGTGTGAGCGGAGATCTGTGGTGGGTGCATGCCACCCAAGCAGGGCCCGTGTTCCTGGGTGGTTCCGAGTCGCTGTTCCTGCGTTACGAGGACGGGAACTTCACACGCCTCCGCACGCCTGGCCTCGGCAAACACACTGTGTTCGGTATCTCGGCCCAAACCCCCAACGATGTGTACGCAGTGGGCGCGATTGCAGGCAAAAACGGCTTCATTTGGCACTACGACGGCACGACAGTCAGCGATGTCGCTGTCCCGTCGGATCTGCCCGCCGACGAACATCACGACAACCCAGGGCTTTTCAAAGTTTGGGTGGCGTCGCCCAACGACGTGTGGAT
>CAZSUA010000136.1:13090-13779 GCA_964609655.1 uncultured Polyangiaceae bacterium
GCACGGGGTCGTGCTGCGCGGCAACGCGAGCGACGGTTTCTCACTAGTGCAATCCGGTGGAGAAGAAATCTTATTCACGGTGCACGGCAGCGGAGAACATGTAGCGATCGTGGGTGGCACCGGAGTTGGCAAGATCCTCGAAAGCGCTGGCCCAACTCTGGAAGATCACACACCCTCTTCTGCACCGCTCTTACAGGGTGTTCACGTGACTCCTGGCGGCGTCACCTGGGCCGTGGGTGCTGGCGGCAGCATCTTTCGTGGGGTGCAAGGGGCGTACACAGCAGTTAATCCGAGGTTGGACTTTAAAGCTGCTGAATCGCTCCACGCCGTCTGGGTGGATCCGAGCGGCGGTGCCTGGGCGGTGGGCGGCGATGTGCTCACCCCAGAGCTGGATCAGGGGCTGGCGCTCTCCAGTGCCCCTGGCGTACCTGAATTCGTGGTCCCCAAGCCTCCGGCTCTGCTGCCCAGCTGCCCGGACACGGCCATCGATCCGCATCCTCAAGGCTCGATCGCGCGCCGCTGGAACGAGCAGCTGCTGAATGCGATTCGGCGCGATGTGCCGCGCCCCGGTGTGCACGCCCGCAATCTATTCCATACCTCGATCGCGTTTTGGGATGCTTGGAGCGCCTACGATACCCAAGCCAAGGGTTATCTCAGCCGTGAGCGGCAGACGGCGACCGATGTGGATC
>CAZSUA010000137.1:0-13610 GCA_964609655.1 uncultured Polyangiaceae bacterium
GTGCAAGCTGGGGGCCCCTCGACCCGGACCGCGCGCTGCGTCGGCGGTGGTGGTGGCGGTGGCGGTGGCGGCACGGACGGCTGCTCACACAATTAGCCGTGATCCTCAGTGCAAGTTCCTATCACCCAATTCCCTTGAGCATCGATGCTCAGGCAATCACTCACGCCGGGAACACCTGGGGGCACCGCAACACCGCGGGCCACGCCAAGATACTGTGACGGTGTAGCGGTTGCCATGCCTACCCAAACCTCGGGGCAGGCGTCTGAGTCCCCGAGCATGCCGGCCAGGAAGTCGTTCTCCGAGATGGTGTTGATCGTGGCCAAATCCCACCCGGCCCCACGAGCCTCACACTCTGTCTTGGCGTCACTCCATCCCAACAGTGTATCTGGATCAAGCCAGTAGCAACTGCCATTCAAGCCCGGGATCTCATCAGGAGCACAGCGGCCTTGAGCCGGAGCCTTAAGCGGCATTTCGCACACGTGGCTGAAACTTGGGTCTGCGTGAGTGCAAGCAACATCGCGCCAGCGCGTGCCCGAAAACGACTGAAGCGTATATGTGCAGTTTTCAGCGGTACCCCCGCTGGGCTGGGTCGGGTCCCAATCGCTCCAGGCGCTGCACGAGTTGTTTCTCCAGTGCCAGTCATCTTCGAACTGATAGTCACTGAGCCCGAGAATGTAACTTTGGTTTGGCCAAGTGTTGGCCAGGAAATCGCGCTCTTCTTGTCGGTTCAAGGAGACCAAGTCTGCACCCAGCGCTACACACTTGGCTCGCTTACTGCCGGTCCCGGTAATTTTTGTTGGACTCCCATGGAAGTTCACGTAGCACTTGTTTCCCCATTGCACCCAAGGCGCCTGGGTCGTCGGATTCACGTCATACGGGTGATTGACCGGGGGCGGGCACGTCGGAAGAATATTCGCCGGTGGATTGGGGTCGACGGGCGGCTGCGGTGGGTTGGGTGGTGGCCTCAACGCCACTCGACCGTACGGCGGATTTCCTGCAGAGGCGCCGTCGGACAGCGACATCTGATATATCTGCGCGGGGCTGAGGACACCGCGATAGATGCTCACGTCGTCGATAGCCCCGTTGAAAGCTGACCCCGACGGGGACGTGTTTCCGATGCTGAATGGTCGTGCTCCCGCGCCGAGCGTCATGACCGCGTTGTGGGCAGCTGATTCAGTCTCGTAGCCGTCTACGTACACGCGCAGGGCACCGCTTGCACCATCCCAGGTGAACGCCACGTGATGCCAATTCTTATCTTGAGGCGTCACGGTCGAGTTATAGCTTGTGAGGGCGCCGGCCGCCGCCAGAGCCACTTGAAGCCGTCCCGCCGCCGTTCGCCGAATCTCCCAGCCTTTGAAACTAGCAGCATCCAGATGCGAAACCAGACCCCCTTCGTACTGGCTATCGCCGTCATCCTTCATCCAGAAGGCGACGCTCAATGCCGTGGTGTCACCTAAGTCGATGCTCGGCGCTGCGGCAACCGTGGGACCGATGGGCGATATCAAGAGCGCGCCACCCAGCCTTCCTGGGGGCCACGCGGCTCCTGCGGTAACTGCTAGATCCTTTGCCGCGCCGCCTACGTCGATCGCCGAAAGAGAATTGGTGCCCTCGTCCAGAGGCCAACGCGCCAGCAGCTTAGTGCCCACGTTCTGGGTGCCTCGAAGCGGAATGCTGCATGTTCCCGGAAAAGTCCCGCTGGCGGCTCCGGCCTGGCAGATCGCCGAGTTGCAGGCTCCATCCTGAAATATAGACCAATTGTTGTTAGGCTCGCATTCAGGTTTCTGCAATCCATCTTGGGGATTCACCATGATCTCGCTGCCGTTGGCGATTGCGCCGCAGCCCATCACTTCAATGCACCTGCCGGGTGCGATAACCTGAGGTGTGAGGCAGACCGCGGATGCGGCGGCGGTGGAGGGATTGAGAGAGCGAATCTGGCCAGCGGCAAGCACGACAATCTTAACGCCCGCTGGCGCCGACTGTGATCCGCGATTGCACACCGGAATGACGCTCGTCTGCCCATCCTTGCAGGTTGGAGCAATGATAAGGTCGACCGTGGCGCAACTGACGTCTGTCTCGTCGGAAACATGTCGAACGCAAGTGTGCACCACCGGATCGCATTCAAGCCCGCCTTGACAGTCAGCCACCGTAGTACAGGGCTGCACCCTCACGTTGGTATCGGGCGGGTAGTTGAGAACCGAGCCGGTTTTCCAGAAAGGCGCAGGCGCAGGGCCGAGAGTATAGGGTGGCGTCGTATCCTTACCGACGAGCCGACAATCGGGGTCGCACAGATTCTGGGCGCACTTCACCGCTTTCGGAAGCGCGAGCGCCCTGAAATGAGAACCTGAAGTTGTGACGGTTATGGGCAGGTCAAACTTCGAGGTCCCCTGACAGGGGCCCCAGTTACCTCCTTCGCATAATTGCGAACCTTTTATACAGTTGACGACATCATCGTGCTTCGCGAGCGTCACCCCGCACTCCTTTCGCTCCCCGTTTCGACAAGGTGCGGCCCCAGCAACGACATTGGCGGAGGAGCCTTGCAATTGGGCCAACTGCAGCGAGGGCTTGTCGGAGCACCCGAACGTCAGTCCAACCACCAAAAGCCCAACCGCTATAAGGGACCCGACGACGGGTGGCCGAGCGCGCGGAGACCTAGACTGCGTTGCAGGATCCATAATTCAGCCCAAGGCAAGAGAAGCCAACGGCGGAGGCTAGCACATTGTGGCGGCGGGCCGAACATTCAAGCGCGCCGTAATCCAGTGTATTTTGGGTGGCCCCTGCCAGACTTGAACTGGCACTCCGTGAGGAAAGGGATTTTAAATCCCCCGTGTCTGCCGTTCCACCAAGGGGCCGTTGGGGGCACCCTTAGCGCAACTTGAGGCGACTGTCTTGAGGCATTGGAACGGCATTCCAACGACAGCGCTCAGCTTGCCTCGTGGCCGCGATGGGGAGCGCCTTCGTGGGTTCCCTGACGACGAAAACTGTGAAAAGCTTGCACCGGGAAAACCAAACCATGCGAACGAGCACGAAATTATACCTGGTAGCGGGCGCCTCGGCGCTCGTGTTGGCAGTTGGCTGCACGCTCATCACCGACGTCGATCGCGACAAGATCGGCGCGAGTTCCGGCAGTGGCGGCATGGTCGGCGCGAGTGGCGGCACCCCGAGCACAACCGGCGGGGCCGTGGGTACTACTGGCGGTGCTCAAGTGACCGGCGGAACGGGAATGATCGGAGGAAACGGCGGAGTTGCTGGGAATATGTCCGGTGGAGCTGCCGGTCAGGCTGGAATCGGTCAAGCGGGATCCAGCGGTGCAGCCACCGGCGGAACTACCACCGGAGGTGCAGCTTCCGGCGGCGCTGCAACGGGCGGAACCACCACCGGAGGTGCAGCTTCCGGCGGCGCTGCAACGGGCGGGACGACCACCGGAGGAGCAACCACTGGCGGTGCGGCTGGTGCTTCCGGAGCAGCTGGCGCTTCCGGAAGTAATTGAATTAAAAGAACAATAAGGTTGCCTGGGGATCGAATGCCGACGATCGCGAACGCGCGGCTGCGAGGTTCATTGTGTCTTCCGCCAAATCGAATTTGAAAGTCGTTTTCAATTGAGCTAGAGTGCTCAGGACGATGAACCTCGGCGAAGTCCACGTAGGCCAAGCGGTGACGATTCAGAATGTTGGGGGCGCACGCGGCTTTCGGCGGCGCTTGATGGAGCTCGGGTTGATCCCAGGCACCTCTGTGCAGGTTGTCGCGGTGGCGCCGCTGGGAGATCCCCTGAAGCTTCGGGTGCGGGGGTGCACGCTCTCGATTCGGCGTGCCGAGGCCTGTTCGATCGATGTGAGCGGTGTGAACGGTGCGGCACAGCCCGTTGCTCCCGCTGCAACCATGAGCGCTGCCCGTCTTGAGGTTGGGATCGGCGTTTGACCTCACAGGCCAGCGTTTCAACTACAGTTTCTCCGCGTCCGACAGTGGTGATTGTTGGCAATCCCAACGTCGGCAAAACGAGCCTATTCAATCGCCTTACCGGACAGAGCGCGCGCGTCGGGAACTATCCTGGCATCACGGTTGAGCGGCTCGTAGGAACGCTCAGTTCCCCGCTGCGAGGCAATGGGCTCGCACCTGAAGTGGTTGATATTCCGGGAACCTACTCGCTGGCAGCACGTTCTCCGGAAGAACAAATCGCCATTGGGGCGATCTTGGGACTTTTCGCGCACGCCAAACCCGATCTCGTCGTCTTCGTGGTGGACGCCGGGCAGCTCGTGCGAAACCTGTACTTGGCTCTTCAGCTGGTGGAGCTCCAAGTACCGCTCGTGATCGCGCTCAACATGGTGGATGAGGTCAGCGATGATCCGCCCAACGCCGCGTCAATTTCACAGCTCTTTCGAGTTCCCTGCATCGCCACTAACGGGCGTACCGGCGCTGGCGTGCAAGAGCTCAAAGGCGCCATTCTCGATGCACTCGACGCCCGCCCGACGGGCCGTGCGGAGGTTGCCTATCCGCCAGAGCTCAAGAAAGATCGCGATCGTGTCGCCGACGCTTTACCCAAGGCTTGGCGCAGCTCGGTGGAGCGTGACCGCGCGCTGGCACTCTGGGCGCTCTCCAGCGTTGATGAAGACGACGAGCTTTCTGATATCGATCCCACGCTTCGACAACGCTGCTTGGATGTACGCAACGACGCTGTAGGGCGGGACCTGGATCAAGAAATCATTGTTTCGCGCTACGCGTTCTTGGATGCGCACGAGCGCACACTCTACCAAAATCCGATGGCTCGAGCTCAAAAGGAGAGAGCCTCTGAGCGCGTCGATCGGTTTCTTCTGCACCCGTTCTTTGGGTTTGCCTTCTTTATCTTGGTGATGCTCCTGGTCTTTCAGGCGTTGTTCAGCTGGTCTGAGCCGGCCATCAGTTTGATTGAGCAAATGGTGGTGCTCGCCCAAGAGCTCGCAGGAAAATGGCTGCCGGAGGGCTTCTTTCGAGCCCTTCTGACCGAGGGCGTGCTTGGCGGAGTGGGCAACGTGATCGTTTTTATCCCACAGATTGCGCTGCTATTTCTGTTCATCGGGCTTTTGGAAGATTCTGGCTACATGGCGCGTGTGGCGTACCTCATGGACCGCATTATGAAGGCGCTCGGCCTGCATGGGCGCGCGTTTGTGCCGATGCTCTCGGGTTTTGCTTGCGCCGTGCCCGCCATCTTGGCGACTCGCACCATGGAGCGAAAACGGGACCGCCTGCTGACCATGTTGGTGGTGCCGCTCATGACCTGCTCGGCGCGGCTCCCGGTTTACACCTTGATCGTGGGTGCGCTCTTTCCTAAAACGTTCGGTTGGTTTCCCGTGCAAGCAGGGCTCATGGTGGCCCTGTACGTGTTCGCGTTGGTGATGACGCTATTCTGCGCATGGGTGTTGGGGCGCACGGTCGTGCGCGGGCGACGCATCCCGCTCATCTTGGAGCTTCCCCCGTACCGCCTGCCCCAGCTGCCGATCGTGCTCAAAATGGTGGGGCAGCGCTCGCTCTCGTTCTTGCGCGAGGCTGGAGGCGTGATCTTGGTGTGCACCATTGCACTTTGGATCCTGCTCTCTTTTCCCCAAATTCCGAGCACAGCCAACGTGACCCACACAGCCAACATTGCCGATTCCGCAGAAATGCTTCACGCGCAAGAAAACGAGCGGGCACACCTGCAGTTGGAACAGAGCTATGGCGGGCGCCTGGGGAAGTTTCTGGAGCCTGCCATTCAACCACTCGGCTTCGATTGGAAAATCGGCGTGGGCTTGATCGGTGCCTTTGCAGCACGCGAGGTGTTCGTGTCGACGTTGGGGCTAGTCTATGGGATCGGCGATCTAGATGATGAAGCCTTGCCGCTCCGTGAACGCATTCGAAATGAGCGAAATCCTTCCGGGGGCCCGCGCTACACGCCGTTGATGGGTCTTTCGCTCTTGGTCTTTTTTGCACTGGCCTGTCAGTGCATGAGCACACTCGCGGTGGTCCAAAGAGAAACGAAGAGCTGGCGCTGGCCCGCCTTCATGTTGGCCTACATGACAGCGCTCGCCTATGTCGCGAGCTTCGTGATCTACCAAGGTGGTCGTTGGATAGGTTTCAGCTAACTGGGGGCACACGGCCGTCGGAAGGGTTTCAGCTAACTCGGGGCAGGCGGCCGGTGTTTTCCGTGATAGAAAGCGGAGGATGACTTCCTCCGGATCCCCACTGCTGGCTCCGTTCCGCGTGACACTCGGAGTTACGGGGAGCGTGGCCGCTTACAAGGCCGTGCAGTTGCTCCGATTGCTCCAGCAAGCTGGCGCGGACGTTGAGGTCATCTTGAGTGAGCGCGCGACAGAATTCGTGGGGGCCGCCACGTTCGAGGGGCTTCTAGGAAAGTCCGTGCACCAGAGCATGTTTGTGGCTGATTCACCGGGAGAAGTGCATGTCGCCCTGGCCAAGCGCTCCGATCTTATCCTCATTGCACCTGCAACGGCGGACACGCTGGCTAAGCTCGCTAGTGGTCGGGCCTCAGATCTGCTTTCGGCCACGGTATTATGCGCGTGCTGCCCGGTTTGGGTTGCGCCTGCGATGCATCCCCAGATGTGGGCGAACGCTGCGACAGCGGATAACGTTCGAAAGCTCCGAGACGTTTACGGAGTGAAGTTCATCGGTCCGGAATTCGGGGCGGTGGCTTCCGGGGATCTTGGTCTCGGTCGCATGTCAGAGCCCGAGCTCATCGTGCAGACGCTCTTCGCGAATCAGCGCTCGCAAGATCTCTTGGGGCGGCACCTGGTGATCACGGCTGGGCCCACCGAAGAGCCACTCGATCCGGTGCGCTTCCTTGGGAATCGTTCGAGCGGCAAAACGGGCTACGCACTTGCTGCTGCTGCGCGTGCTCGCGGCGCACAGGTAACGCTCATCAGCGGACCTGTCCATCTTGATCCCCCGGCGAACGCACGGCTCATCCAGGTAAAAACAGCGCTCGAAATGCAGACGCAACTCGACAGCGTTCTCGGAGCAGACCTCACCTTGGCTGATGCGGTGATCATGGCGGCCGCCGTCGCAGATTTCCGTCCGGCTGTGGAAGCTACCGAAAAGCTCAAAAGGAGTGAGGCCCTTTCCTTGAACCTCGAACCGAATCCCGACATCATTCAGTCTATCGCGAAGCGTCGACGCGGACCGATGCCCCTGCTCGTGGCCTTCGCACTCGAAACCGGCACTGACGCCCAGCTTTTAGAGCACGCACGCCATAAGTTAACTTCCAAAGGGGTCGACCTCATCTGTGCCAATCTCGCAAAAGATGCGCTAGGGCAAGATACCACTCGAGCATTTTTCGTCACAGCGGAGGGCGCATCCGAGGTTCCCCTATCTTCTAAGCACGAGTTCGCAGCACACCTACTCGACAGAGTGGTCGCGAGCCTGGCGAGCGTCCGCACCGAAACACCATGAAATACGTTGCACTCACCTGTGTGTTGGTCACGCTGGCCATCGGCGTTGCCTTCCAACCAGAGCACGCGGGGACTTGGTATTTTTGGGCGCCGCTCGTGTTGGTCTATGGCGCTCTATCGCTCGTCGCACTTTTCCGCATGCAGCAGGTGGGTAGCCTCGCCGAAAAGCTCATGCCTCGGCGAGGCGACGTCGCACTCGGAGCAGTGATCGCCGGGCTGCTGATTCTTGGTACGTGGATCGGCCGTTCAACGTTGGCGCCGGTCGGCACGCCTTCGCACGGCTGGCTCTTGCGGCTCTATCTCCAAGTGGGCAATCCCGAAACACTCCAACGTTCGGTGAAATACACGGCGTTGCTCTTGCTCATTCCAATCTGCGAGGAGCTAGTGTGGCGCGGGCTGGTATTGGGCGAGCTGAAGCATGCGCTGGGGCCGCGTAAGGCTTGGCCACTTGGAGCCCTCCTGTACGCACTGTGCCACATCCCAACCGTCTTTTCCCTAAGCGATCCCGTTGCCGGACCGAACCCGTTGGTGCTGTTGGCCGCTGTGGGCGCGGGCCTGGTGTGGACGTTCAGCGCCAATCAGTTCGGTCGCCTAGCGCCAGTTATTATCTCGCACATGGCGTTCACGTACTTCTCAGCGGCGCAATTCCGCATGCCTTTTTGAGCGGCCGCTCAGAGGCCGTCAGCCAGCCGAGCTAGCTCTTCTTCCGACACATCGAAATCAACGTAGACGTTCTGAACGTCATCGTGATCATCCAACGCATCGACGAGATTGAGGCAAACTTCGGCGTCTCGCCCACTCACTTCCTTCTTGGTCTTCGGCACATAGGCGAGCTTGCTCTGCTGCACCGGCAGCTTCGCGGCTTCAAGAGCGGCAGTCACCGTGTCCAGTTGGTCCATCGGCGTGTAGACCACCCACACATCACCCTCATCCCGATAATCCTCCGCACCCGCGCTCACGGCCGCATCCATCAGTTGATCTTCAGTGACGGCACCACGTTCAAGCGTGATCGTACCCAGCCGCTCAAATGCCCACTGCGCCGTACCCGAACCACCCATGGCTCCGTTGTTGCGCTCGAAGATCTTTCGGAGCTCGGCAGCTGAGCGATTTCGGTTGTCCGTCATGCCCTCGACCAAGACCAATGTGCCCTGCGGACCTGTGCCCTCGTAGAGGACCTCATCGTACGTCACGCCCTCGATCTCGCCGGTGCCACGCTGAAGTGCGCGCTTGATATTTTCCTGGGGCATCTGTTGCCCCTTGGCGTCCGTGATCGCTTTGCGCAGGCGCGCGTTGCCCGTTACGTCACTCCCGCCAATGCGAGCGGCAGTCGTGATCTCACGCGCTAGCTTGGTAAAAATCTTGCCGCGCGCCGCGTCGACCGCACCTTTTTTGCGCTTGATTGTGGCCCACTTGGAATGCCCGCTCATGCAACCTCTTCAGAGTGACGTCGGCGTTTTGCCGAGGGGGCGGGGATGTAGCAAGAACCCCGGGATCTGGCCAGCGTGTTCCGAAAGCCCGAGAACACTCGGCCTCCCGGGGCCGCCATCGTCGTCACGCTCGGAGGGTTTTACAGCACGTACTCGTAGTATTCCACGCCGAGATCTTGAAAGGCGGGCTCGTAGGTCTTTCCGACCCGTTCGATCTGAAACTCACCCGCGGGTTCGTAGTCGAGCCCCGCTTCATGCCCGTCGTGAAGCGCTTCGTACTGCTCCTGATTCAGATCCTGAGCCCCAAGGAGCGCCTGCGCGAAACCTATCCTTGCGGCAGCTGCCTCCCAGCCCTCGACCAGCTGAACCGGAATCGCCTCTGCCGCGTCCCCGCTCCCGTACCCCACCAGCACCATGGGGGCGTGCGCCAAAGCAAGCTTCAGCTCTGAAGCTTCCTCAAATCCGGCCGCCACCCATGCCAACAGCGCCGCACTGTACAGATTGCCCAAGTCTTTCGCACGATCTGCCCCCAAACCCATTTTCTCCTGCAGCAGTTCGCGAAACGCCGCCCGTTTGCGAACCACCGTGCTCACCGCGCTCGTGGCAGCGTAAGGATCCTCAGCACTCGTTCCATCTAGGACGCGCGCGTACAGATCAGGCTCAGACAGTGTTTCCGCAATCACAGATTCTAGACTGACTTTAGCCTCATCACACAGGCCCTGAAGCTCCTCCTGATGATGATCACCACGTGCTAGCCCACGCACATAGAGGAAAGACATAGCTTGAACGGGCATGTGATTGTACGGCCGATGAAAGAACAGGGCACGGACAGCCCGATAATACTGCCCGGCCGAAACATTGAGGCGCTCGAGCATGTGTTCGACGGCATGCACCGTCTCGTCGAGATAAGAGAATGTGGAATATTTCCCACTAAAAATCGGAAAATCACTCACCCGCTTGGTTCGTTCTGCATAGCCTTCGGTGAAATGCCGAGCGAAGGGCTTGCGAAAATCTGGGCCGCGATAAGCTGAAGCGCTGCCGGCGTGTTTCAGATCGACCTGCAAGAGCTTAGGGTGCCTTTCAACTAAGAGAGCCACCGCCCCTGCGCCTTGCGTCTGTTCCCCCGAACTTCCGCGTTCGTACTCCGCGACATCGCTACAAACCACGATCGCTTTCATATCTCCAGCGTCGAAGGCCACGTAGCGCAACGCATTCTTAAGGGCATACACGCCACCCAGGCACGCATGCTTGAACTCGGGCACCTCGAGTTGGCGGGAAAGGCGCGGCAAGCCGAGCTGCTCGAGCGCTCTATCCACCATGCCACGAACGATCACCGCCCCGGCTGCATTATCCGTACTGGATTCGGTGCCCAGGCCTAGAAAACCGATCGTCCGCGGATCAATGTCGTTGTTCCGAATCAGGCGCAGCACCGCATTCGCGGCCATGGTGTAAACGTTTTCACGCGGGCTGCACACGCGAAAGCTTCGCCCTACGACGCTTTGGATCTTGTCCCAAGCATTCCCAGTCCACTTGCACCAGTCAGCGAGATCGACGCGCAGACGTGGCACGTACACACTCATGGCACTGATCCCGGGATGCTGTTCTCTCATAACCATTGGCAGAATTCCTCAAGCAGGTCTTTCGGACCTAAGGTCTAGCCGAGAACAAATCCAGACGCGCAAGGAGCTTTCAAGAAATTTCGCTGGCTTGTGGCCGGAAAACCAGAAATTGGCCGAGAGTCGTAACGGCAGCAGCGGGCGACCCGAGCGCGTGGGCCAGAGCTGGTTGACTTCCGCTGAAGCCAAAAGGACAGTGCCCCGCGATGATGCGCCGAGCAGCTGTTTTTGGTTGGGGGATCGTGGCCCCCGAGTGCGAAACCATCGACGAATTTAGCGTCAAACTCGATCGAGCCGAGAGCTTCCTGTCGCCCTTCAATGGGTTCGGCCCCGACAACTTCCTCGTCGGGAAGCCTAAGTTTGACTTTGCGCGTTATCAGCCCTGGATTGAGCAGCGCTTTCCCCCTAGCCGCTTCAAACAGCTGGTCGACAAGATGGATATCACCACGCTTTACGGTGTGGGGTCTTTCATTCAGGCGCTGCAACAAAATCCAGGCATCGAGCAAGCCTTGAAAGATCTGGGCACGGCGGCACACGTTTACGCCGCCACAGCTATCGGCGCGTTCCCAACCTTCTACAGCACCTCGATCACGTACTACCGCTCGCAGCGCCGCTGGAATCGATTCTGGTCGGAGGCTTCTCGGAATTCTGCGTTTGCCGCATTCACGCGGGGCGAAGCGCCAAGCCCCGAGGGCCTCCCGAATCCAAAGGATGCCAGTTCGATTGATCAGAAGGAAGAACTCGAAGATGCCTGGTTCGCCTATTGGGCGACGTGTTCGGATGGGCTCCAGCGTTATCTAGCGGAGCTCCGCGAGGCTGAATCCGTCGTGCTCGAAGGCGATGTGGAGAGCGGAAAGCTTACGGCCATTCGCGAGAAACGACGCCGGATTGGGCAGCTCGATCAGAAGTGGGGCACGCCTCCCCCTCCCTGGGGCGATGTTTCCCCGAACGTGCTGTGGAACATCTCAAACACCCCGGCGTCGCAGATTTCGATGCTCGGCGGGATCAAGGGGCTCACGTTTGGACCCATGGCTTCCTGCTCGACCTTTGGCGTTGCGCTGAAGCTGGCGCTGGATGCTATCGACCGCCAAGAAGCAAAACTGGTGGTGGTGGGAACCTGCGACGCCCCGCCAACGCCCCTCACCGTAGGCGCGTTCTACAATGCGCGGGTCTTGGCGGCGGATGGCCAAGTTTCCAAACCGCTCTCGGGTATGAAAGGCACGCATGTTGCGGGTGGTGCAGCCCTTTGGATCGTGGGCGATCTAGAATACGGCTTGAGCCTCGGCTTCAAGCCGCTCGGCTTGGAACCACTCAGCGTGGGGATTTCCGCCGATGCGGACCATTTGATCACACCCAGCAAAGAAGGCCCGCAAGTCGCCATGCGCGACGCGCTGCGCGCAGCCCACGTGGCGCCCGAAGAGATTGCCTCATGGGACTTGCACGCGACCGCCACTCCCGGAGATTTTCTTGAAGTCGAGAATCTGCAGACGGTCCTTCCGGCCGATGTGCTAGTCACGGCGCGCAAAGGCACCTTCGGGCACGGCATGGGCGTTGGCGGCGGCTGGGAACTCACCGCTCAATACCTGGGCTGTGCGCGGGGGAAGCTTTACCCCACCACGCTCACCCCCGAAGAAGTGCATCAGTCCATCCACGCGCTCGGGCAAAAGTTTGTCTTCAACCAACCCTGTGCGATTCCGAACAGCGCCGTTGGCAAGCTCTCGATGGGTGTTGGTGGCATCAATGCCTGCGTGATTTCACGCCCGTTCGCGGACTAGCGAGCCGCCGGGGCACGCCGCGTTTCGAAAGCGAAAGTGCGCTGACAGCGGGGTTTGAACAACCAACCTAGCGAATAATAACCGCAGGCGCTTCGGGGCGAACGTTGTCCGGAATCACGCAGGCGGTGATGTCAAAGAGCATGAAAGCGAGCACTTTCTCCTGCGGGGTCAGACCAGTTGTGCGGCAGCCCGTTGGGAACGGAACATCGCTTCCTGAGCTGTCCGACAGGCCCCCTTGCTCACGCCCACCTGCCACGTGGATGTCGCTCAACACGACACGGCCGCACTGTTTGTCGGGCGCAGCACCGAACGGCGTATTAGCCGACAGATATTGAACCGACTGCGGAGTTTGACTTGAAATCCAACGCTGAGCGACCATCGGATTTTCCTTCTTAACTGTGTACTGAGCTGCCGTCAGATCGATCAGTCCGAGTTTCGTCGATGCCTGAACGTTCACCAGCCATTCGGCAAGCGCTTGCCCCTTTGGGAATGTCGTCGTCACATCCGCCGTTAACGTGCCGATGTCCGGCTCGCTAACGAACTCTGCGACAGTCGGGAACGGCGCGGGGCCATCGGTAAACCAGACCTCATGCCAGTGGGAAGCGAACACCCGCCCTCCGAGATTGGCGTAGTTCTGCATCGCTTGAAACGCTTGGGCTCCCTTTTCGTCCGCGTTCTTGCCACCTTCACACGACATGAGCACGACGTCGTAGGGCTTCAAGGTCTCCAATTTCCCCCACAAGCTCGAGGCGCGTGGGAAGCTGGCGCCCCCATTCACGCCCGGGGCGTACTTGTTGGTGCCATTGTGACCGCCAAAATAGTTGATTCTCCCAGTGCCAGTGGGGTTGGTGAACTCGGCGGGATCGATGCCCAACTTTCGCACCAAGCATTCCAGAGCATCAGCCTCGCCCGTCGTGAGCGCAATTTTTGGCATATCGCCCTCGGACTGTCGCGCGGGCAGGCGCAACGTTGCTTCCGGGATTGCTGTCTCGGTGCAATCAGCAACGGCAGGGATGGTGAACTGCCTGCGCCACTTTCCGATCTGAATCACGAGCGGGATGTTGCTGCCGACGGGTGCGTTCTTTACACTGAAACGCCCGTTGGTGTCGGTCAGTGCGGACGCCACTGGCTCACCGCTGACTTCGCAGGCACAGGTTGCTCCCGGCGTCAGTGGCGTGAGCGGTGCATTCGGGACGTAGACCATCACGTTATAAAGAGGCAGCGCCCCGGAGGGATCGAAGACCCTGCCGGAAATGGTGGTTGTAGCTCCTGCTGCACAGGCCTTCTGCTGACATTCGAGCCCCTTACATGCCCCCGCGGCATTCGATGCCCCCGCCGCGCCAAACGCTCCGTTCAGATCGATCGAGACCGGTGTAGTGT
>CAZSUA010000138.1:0-13596 GCA_964609655.1 uncultured Polyangiaceae bacterium
CACCGCGCACGACATAACGAATGATGAACGACATTCAGCCACTATAGCAGGGGCCACACGGCGGCCTGGCAAGTTGGCGGGCAAGATCCGACGGCGTTCGAGCTGTGGGTCGACGAGCTGGCGGTCGATGACGAACGGGTGGGCTGCAAGCTGTAGACCTAGCGAAGAGCGTTCGAGCAGCTTCAGCGCGCCCGCCGTATGGTAGAATCGCCGGATGGCTGGCCCTGCCCCACGTTTTGCAACCTACGAGGATGTGCTCACCGCCCCGGAACACATGGTGGCGGAGGTTCTGAATGGGGAACTCTCTACGAGTCCGAGGCCCGCGGGTCCTCACGCAGAAGCGGCCTCGGTGCTGGGGATGGACGTGGGTGGCGCATTCCATCGCGGACGCGGTGGTCCAGGTGGTTGGATTATTTTGGATGAACCGGAGCTGCACTTAGGCCCGGATATTCTGGTTCCTGATCTGGCGGGCTGGCATCGCTCACGCCTGCCTGGCGTTCCTCAAACCGCGTTCATCGAGCTTGCGCCGGATTGGGCGTGCGAGGTGATCTCCCCGAGAAGCCAGCGGATCGATCGTGAACGCAAACTTCCTATTTACGCCCGGGAGGGCGTGACCAATGTTTGGCTGGTCGATCCACTCGCACAAATGATCGAAGTTTATCGGCTCGACGGTGAGAGCTATCGGTTGTTGGTTACCCGTGGTGGTGTAGATGGCGTGCGGCTCGAACCTTTTGAAGCGTTGGAGCTCGAGCTAGCCGCTTTGTGGCCAACGCCAGAATCAGACGCGAAATAGCCCTTCCGCGGCAAGAAACTCGGGGTCGTGACGGCGGCGATCACGAGCTCTTTCAGGTTTTTCCTCGAGAAGGGTCATCGACCCGGCGGCGCCAATCCTAAGGGAGTTTGATGGCTTGGCCGGGCCATCGCGCGTGCTAGGCTCCGAGCGTGTCGTTCCGAGAGCCTACCGCCCGCATGAGCTATGCCTCATACGTCGCTGCGGAGGCGATAGCTGAGAGCCGGCACGAGTACTTGCGTGGGCTCATTTACGCCATGGCTGGCGGAACCTTGGAGCATGCTGCATTGGCGTCAGCCTTGGCGCGCCACGTCGGAAACGCCCTTGACGGCAAGCCGTGTCGGGTATTTTCTGCGGATGCACGGGTTCGTGTCGCGGCCACAGACATGACCACGTACCCTGATCTTAGCGTCGTCTGCGGAGAGCTCGAGCGCGCACCGGAGGATGAGCTGGCCATGCTGAATCCTGTGGTGATCTTCGAGGTGCTTTCCGACTCTACCGAGGCCTACGATCGGGGAGCCAAAGCGTCACACTATCGACACATCCCGGCGCTCAAGGAATATGTTTTGGTGTCCCAGGCTGAGCCTTGCGTGGAAGTGCAGCGTCGAAACAGCAGCGGCCATTGGGAGATCCACGAGTTTCGTGCTGGTGAGCAGGTTAGGCTCACGTCGGTCGGGGTCGCCCTTTCCGTAGATGAGCTGTATCGAGATCCGCTGGCGAGATAGGGTCGAGGAGCCTCCCTGTCCGGCCAGTAAGCGGGAAAGGCGATAGAGAGCAAGCATGCCCGTCGACGTCGTGACCGAAACCATCATCGAGCGGCCGCATGAGCAGGTCGCCACGTACGCTGGCAACCCCGACAACGCGCCGAAGTGGTACGAGCCGAGCGGCTTCTCAAGCTCGTCGCCCCCCTCATGGCGGCGGCAATGCGCCGAGCAAATCGAAAGAACCTCGCGCAGCTCAAGTCGATCCTCGAGGGGCGGCAGTGTGGCTAAAGCAACTCGAAGCCATTTCGTTCGAAGACGGCACGAATATCGATCGCAGGGTCGCTGTTCGCCGCACTGGTGTCTGCGACAAACGCTTCGAAGACGCGAGCCGGCGTGCTGATCGTCAACAGGCGACCGGGCTCAGTTGACGTGCAAGCGAAGCCGTGTGGCGCGCCTCGTGGAATGACCAGCATGTCGCCCGGCACGAGCGAGCGGCGCTCACCCGCGACCTCGAAATCGAAGCACCCTTCGAGGACGATGAAGGTCTCCTGCCAAGCCGGGTGTTGGTGTAGAGCTACGCTTCCGCCTGGCTGCTCCAGCGTTATTGTACCCGTTTGGTGTTGCTCATGAGCCGGGAGCTTACGTATTTCGCGCGGGGTTGAGAAGGCGCTTGAAACGCTTCACATCAGCAGCGTTACGTTGGCTGAAATTCGGGTGCGCCCGATGTTCCGGCGTTCCCGCTGCCTACCCTTCTGCCTGCGAGCCACGAACGAGTTCGCTGACGAGAGATGCCACTTTCTCGGGTCGCTCCTCGGGAAGGAAATGGCCCGCTCCTTCGAACAGCTCAAACCGCGAACCGGCAATGGCCCGGGAGATGTGCTGCGGGATCGGATGAGCAGGCGATGCGGGAAACCACATGATTGTGGTAGTGTCGGGCAATGGTTAAAGAGTCGGCCGAGCGTGCAATGGGTTGGAAAGCGGCCATTGTAAGCGGCGTGTTGATCGCCTCGCCCTTGGGCGGCTCTGGCGGAAAAGCGTTGATCGAGCCGGGCATTTCGGTGACGACGCCCTCGGGGGGTAGATCAGGCTTAGAGTTTGGGTCAGGCGGAGCTCTGCCGATTGGAACTATGGTTCCGTCAACTGGAGGAAGCGCTTCGATGGTTCCCCGCTGCGAGCACTTGGGTGATTTGGCTCGCACCCTGGGGCTTGTGGTTTGGGCGAGCGATGCCGCGTCGGGAGAAGTTCGGCGGTTGCTGCAAACCAGCGGCGTGCCCGATGTTGTTAACCAAATGATGCGAGACCGGCGCAACCAAGAAGGGCTCCGCAAGTTCGCGTCGGATTGGTTTGGAGTTGAAGCGGCCCCCATGGGTTCAGGGGGTCAGGCGGGTGCGTCAGCGGCCCCCGCCGATCCGCCGCCTCACATCGTCGAAATTGTTTGCTGCGCTTCTTTACGGGCAGCGAAACCCGCGTCACGGAAAGCCTGGCCGACTATTACGGCGTGCCTAGGGTGCCTCAGCCTACTCAGGACCCTTGGGTCGGGTGGGACATGGCCCATCAGGAGCGTTTGGCATCCTCACGCGGGGTTTTTGGCTCAACCGTGACCCTAATCTTTCAAGGCGGGGCAAATCCATTTTTGAGGATGTCCTGTGCTCGCCCGTGCCCGAGGCCGCTCCTGGCGTGATCGACGCGCACGGTGTTAACCCGGTTCCTCCCTTCACTGGCGAAGAGATTAGAGCGTACACCGCGGACTCAGGGTGCAAGGCGTGTCACCAGCTAGTTGACCCACCCGCCAACGCCTTTGAGCGATTCGATGCAGCAGGGCGATATAAGGGCGGTCAGCTGCTCGACACGAGCGGGTACTTCACGAACGGTGTCGCGCTCGGCGAAACCACCTTCAAGTTTCAAAACGTCCAAGACTTCATGCGGCAACTGCAGAGTTCGCCCAATGTGCAGGCTTGCGTGGTCAACAAGATGGCGCGCTATGCGCATCGATTGAGCGAAAAAGGAGAGTTTGAGTCGAGCTCCTTTGCGTGCGTGCTAAGTGCCAACCCACGCCTATCAGCGGCTTCCCTCGCGGAAGCCATGGGCAGCGTGCTCTCCCTCGTCGCAGAACCCACGCGCATTCAGTAATTCGCGCGATCACCTCGCGTGGAACCGTAGCTACCGGCACCATGGCCTAACGGTCGTTTCGAGGGACACGCGCGAATACGAAAGAGCTGGAGTGCCAGTGCTGAACCCGTGGTTGACGGCGCGCTAGAGCCAACGCGAGCAGTGAGGCAGGTGCTCACTCGCAGGGCGGCCACGTCGTGGCGGAGCGAGTCACCACAACATCACGAGATTGTCCCCCATTCGGGGCGCGTGCTGGGCTAACACAGCGCGCGTAAAGATCGGCGGTTCGGTATTCGACACGCCGCCGGAGGTACTTTTCCATGACAAGTCGCTCACAACGGGTTCGGGATCTTTTAGTCTCTCGCAGGCGCTTCCTTTACCAGATGGCGCCCCTCGGGGCCTTGCCATTCTTACCGAGGCAGTGTTCAGGAATCCTGGATCGTTACCGAAATGCCACGACACCGTTCCTGAACGGTGTCGCCAGTGGTGATCCGATGGCGGACGCGATCATCCTCTGGACCCGCGTGACTCCGGACGCCGATGCGCCAGAAGCAATCCTTGAAGCAATCAAAGTTCGGTGGTCCATCGCGCGAGACCCAGAGCTGCAAGACCTCGTTGCTGAGGGGGTTGCGGGCACGGACGTCAGTGTTGACTACACCGTAAAAATCGACGCGGGCAATCTAGAGCCCGGGACCACCTACTACTACCAATTTCGTGCCCTCGGTTGGGACTCGGCAATCGGCCGAACACGCACCTTGCCCCGTGGCCGCGTCGACCATTTGCGGATAGCGTTCGCTTCCTGCGCGAACCTTCCCTACGGCTATTTTAACGCTTACCGGCTGATAGCTGAGCGCGCCGATCTCGATGCAGTCCTGCATCTCGGCGACTATATCTACGAGTACGCAAACGGCGTGTATGGCGACGGGACCGCGCTTGGCCGGGTACCGGAACCCAACAGGGAAATCGTAAGCCTCGACGACTATCGGCAGCGCCACGCCCAGTATAAACGCGATATCGATCTTCAGGAAGCCCATCGGCAGCACGCATTCATCGTGGTTTGGGACGATCACGAGTCAGCCAATGACGCCTGGACGAACGGCGCCGAGAACCATCAGCCAGACACAGAAGGCACGTGGGAAGCCCGAAGGGTAGCGGCGCTTCAGGCCTACTACGAATGGATGCCCATTCGTGAAGCCGCTCGCGATAACCTCGATCGCATCTACCGAAGCTTTCGTTTTGGAAACCTCGTGGATCTGTTCATGCTCGACACGCGCCTTTTGGCTCGCGATCAACAGGTAGCAGATCCGTGCAATGCCGCCGCCTTGGGCGACCCCACGCGTCAGCTTCTCGGCCCCACTCAAGAAGCCTGGCTCGAGAAGGGTTTGACGGCTTCGAAATCACGCAAGACAGTCTGGCGCGTTCTCGGACAGCAAGTGATGCTGGGACAGCTCCTCAACGTGCTCGTTCCGGGAAACTGCATCTTCAACGCGGACCAGTGGGACGGCTACCCCGTGGCGCGTGCTCGCTTGCTTGATATGTTGGCCCAGCGTGGCATCGACAACGTCGCAGTGCTCACCGGCGATATCCACTCATCGTGGGGCAACGAGATCACTCGAAATCCGTTTGATCCGGCTGTCTACGACGCTGCGACGAGCCGCGGCAGCGTGGCGGTAGAATTCGTCACGCCCGGCGTGAGCTCACCGGGCATCGAAGATCCGGCTCAGGCGGCGGGTTTTGCGCAGCTGCTTGCCGCCACGCATCCCCACATCAAGTTCGTGGAGCTGAACCGCCGCGGTTACGCCCTTCTGGACATTACGCCGGAGCGCATCCAGGCTGAGTGGTACCACGTGACCACGATCACGGAGCGGCTTGCCCAAGAGAGCGTCGCAGCTGTCCTCGCTTGCCAGACACGCACCAATCGTTTGCTACCGGGCGTCGTGTCGGCTGCGAAAGCCAATCCACCAGTGCGCGCACCGGCTGCCAGCAGCGACGCCTGATCGTTCGCAGCTTCCGGACCCTCGGCGGCGGCGCTCAGCCCTCGCTTGAGCCCACACTCACACCCGGCCCGAGCGGCGGATGCTTTACAAACACTTGCAGCTTCTCGGCATCTTTGGAAAACCGATGCAGTGCCGGGAAGCGCTCAGCTGTCACCATTTCGGGCAGCGTGGCGTGAATGAATTGCCAGGCCACGGCTGAAGTGATTTCCGATTGCCCGAGCGTTTCTTCGCGCGGCGCAGGCTGCATCGCCACCTCCCGCTCTAGCCCCGCCAGAGCCGCCAATAGCTGGCCTTCAACACGTTTCAACCAGGGCGCGTATTGCTTTTCTTTTGGGCGTAGATTGAGTTCATAGATCATCTGAGCCGTCTTCTCGCACGCTGCCAGGCCCAATCCGATCCTACGTAGCGCTCGCACACGCTCAGCCATGTCTGCCGGCATCAGGGTACGTCCACCCCGCGCCAGCGCCTCCGCGTATTCAATGATCAGCGTGGAATCCATCAATAACTCCCCATCCTCCAACACAAGGGTTGGCGCCTTCACTACCGGATTGATCTTGCGGAACTCCTCGAAGGTGCGGATCACGGAAACGGCCTGGTGCTCAAAGGATATGCCCAGACAGCTCATCGAGATGGCTGCGCGGCGGACGTACGGTGAATCCATCATCCCAACTAGCTTCATCGGCAACTCCTTACCTCACGTTGCCAAGCGCCGCCTTCAAATCTAACCACGCTGTCAAGTCCGACATGGCGACGGGCGGCTCGGCCGCGGGGCGCGGCGGGGGTGTGGCGTTCGTGCATATAGAGGCGTTCTGTCCCGCTGCACCCGCGGATCGCGGGGCGCACCGGAGCGGAAGCCACGCTCGAAAGACGGCCCAGAGGATGCAAGCTCGGCTGGCACACGGTGTGCTTGTTGATGATATTTGTGGGCATATTGAGGAGCTTGGACGTGATTGGCGAGCATCGCAGCTCGTTGGACCGATGATCGCGACCCGAGAACATTCCCTGCCGATCTTGAAGGCGCACCACGAGGAGACGCGCCGTTTCGACGACGCGCTTCGAGCGCACGGCCTGGGCCCCCTGGTTCGCGGCAAGGTGATTGCGTTGCAGGTTAACGTTGGCAAGCTCTGCAACCAGGCATGTCACCACTGCCACGTGGAGGCTGGCCCCAAGCGCACTGAAATCATGCCGCAGAACGTCGCCGAGCGCGTCATCGAACTCCTCGAAATGAACCCCTCCGTGGAGGTCGTCGATCTGACAGGCGGTGCTCCCGAGCTCAACCCCCAATTCCGATGGCTCGTCAGCGAAGTTCGTCGCCTCGGACGCACCGTGATCGATCGCTGCAACCTCACGGTGTTGTTCGAGCCCGGCATGGAGGATCTCCCCGAATTTCTCGCGCAAAACAGGGTGCGCGTCGTCGCCAGTCTTCCCTGCTACTCGGCCGAGAATGTCGAGAAGCAGCGCGGGCGTGGCGTCTTCGACAAGAGCATCGCGGCGCTCAAAGTCTTGAACGGGCTCGGTTACGCGCGCGCGGGAACGGAGCTGTCGCTCGACCTCGTCTACAACCCGCTGGGAGCGTTCCTGCCGCCTGCCCAGCAGACACTCGAGGCCAAGTACAGGGAGGAGCTGTTTCACCTTTTCGGCATCGAGTTCAACAGCCTGCTCACCATCACGAATATGCCCATCAAGCGGTTCGCTCACTTGCTCGAGCAAACCGGTCAACTCGAAGCTTACATGGGCCTGCTCGTGAACCACTTCAACCCGAGCACGGTTGGCGAGCTCATGTGCCGTTCGCTCGTGAGCATAGGTTGGGACGGACGCCTCTTCGATTGCGACTTCAATCAGATGCTCGAGCTGCCTCTCGGAGCGGGGGCACGCACTATCTGGGACGTGCGTGCGCTCGATGAGTTCGTGGGAACACGCGTCGCCATTGGGAGTCACTGTTTCGGATGCACCGCCGGCGCCGGCTCGAGCTGCTCGGGCGCGCTCCAATGAGCGGCATCCTCTTTCTCTCTGCCGGCAACGCATGCCGCAGCCAGATGGCGGAGGGTCTCGCGCGGAGGCTGTTACCTCCGAGCCTCCGCCTCTTCAGTGCAGGGACGAAGCCGACGGGCATGGACCCGCGCGCCGTGCAGGTGATGGCGGAGCTTGGCATCGACATCGCCGGCCAGCGCTCGAACTCCTTGGATGATGTACCGGTTGGAAACATTCAGCGCGTCGTCACGCTTTGCGCAGACTCCGCGGAGCAGTGTGCAGTGCTTCCAGATCTGCGACGCGAGCACTGGGCCATTCCCGATCCAGCGCTCGCGGAAGGCTCAGCGGATGACGTGCTGAAGGCCTTCAGGACGGTGCGCGACGCACTCGTCTCGCGCATGAGAGCACTTGCGGTACGGCTGCGCCCCGAGCCTGCACTCGGCATCATCGGCGGGAGCGGCTTCTACGATCTCCCCGGCCTTACCGATGCGGAAACCGTCGAGTTCGAGACCCCCTTTGGCCCTCCGTCGGCGCCGCTGCTTGTCGGTCGTCTCCACGGCAAGCGTGTTGTGTTTCTGGCTCGGCATGGCGAAGGCCATCGACTCCTGCCGGGCGAGGTGAATGCGCAGGCGAACGTCTACGCGCTCAAGCGCCTGGGCGTCACGAAGCTCCTCTCCGTGTCGGCCGTCGGCTCGCTCCGCGAGGAGATCGCTCCCGGTCACGTCGTGGTGCCACGACAGTTTCTCGACCGCACAGTGGGCCGCCCGGCGACCTTCTTCGGGGACGGCGTCGTCGCCCACGTCAGCCTGGCCGATCCGGTCTGCGGAGAGTTGGCGGACACGCTGGTGAACCACGCGCGAGGCATCGACACCGCGGTCCACGCGAGCGGGACGTATCTGTGCATCGAAGGCCCGCAGTTCTCGACCCGGGCGGAATCGGCGTTGTGGCGCAGCTGGGGTGCGGACGTCATTGGGATGACGAACCTGCCGGAAGCGAGGCTCGCGCGCGAAGCAGAGCTCTGTTACGCAACCCTCGCGCTCCCGACGGACTATGATTGCTGGCGCACGCGAAACGACGAGGTTCGGGTCGCTGACATACTCGCCGTCCTCCGCGCAAACGTGGAGAAGGCGCGGCGAATCCTAAGCGCGGTCATCGAGCAGGTCGATCCGGCCGCTCCGTGCGCCTGCCAGCGCGTCCTCGACACGGCGCTGCTCACCGCTCCGTCTGCGATCTCCGGACGGGCGCTTGTCCGGCTTCATGCGCTTCTTGATCGCCATCTGCCCAACCCGGATGGGCCCGAACGGAAAGTCGCGGCATGACCGCTTCGATCGCCGCCGCGCTGTCCATGGCGAGGGCGAGCGTGGCCAAGACCCTTCGGATTGGGTTCGAGCGCTCCTCGCGCAGGCGGAGGTGAGCGATGCCAGGCCGTACGATCATCTGTGTCTTCGCCAAGCCGCCCGTTGCCGGAAGCGCAAAGACGCGGCTTGCCTCGAAGATCGGTGCCACGCCTGCGGCTGCGTTCGCCCAGGCGTTCCTGCAGGACACATGGGCCACTGTGTCGGCTCTGCCATGGGCGAGGGTCATCCTCGCGACGACTGACAACCGATTTCGAGACTTCTGCCTGCGGAGCACGGCTGAGATTTGGCTCCAGGGAGAGGGCGACCTCGGCCAGCGCATCGAGCGCGTGGTGAAACGCGGACTCGCAAAGGTCGACACCGTCATCGCCGTCGGCGCCGACACTCCCGGCCTGCCTCCTCGCTTGCTCGAGCAGGCCCGTGAGGAGCTCACACTGAAGGATGCCGTGCTGGGCCCCTGCGATGACGGCGGCTTCTATCTCATCGGACTCCGTCGTTGCCCGGAGGGACTCTTCGAAGGCCTTCCCTGGAGCTCACCTGACACCTTCGCAGCGATGAAGGCGAGGCTTGAGTCCGTCGGCATGTCGATTGGCATGCTCGATCGCTGGTTCGATGTCGATGAGGTGGAGGATCTGGATCGGCTCCGTTCGGAGATTTCGCAGGGCCACATCGACGCGCCCGCGACGAAGGCATTACTCACAGCACACACGCTGAGAATCTCGGTGGTTGTACCCGTCCTCAACGAAGAACGCGAGATCCCGCCACGCGTACTCGCTACCCTCTATGGGAACCCGCGCTGATGGCCATCGCTGGTTCTCATCTCGGTGCCGTCGCGGCGATCGGCACCCTTGCAGTCGCCTTCTTCTGGCTGGAGAGGGTCGCCCCGCTGCGCCCGCGTCGCGCCCCGCTTGTTCGTCGACTTCTCGTGAACGTCGCGATCTCGGCGTCGGCTCTCGGCGCTGCAGTCGTGGCCGTGGGGCCCACCGCTGCGGCATCGCTCACGTGGACCTCGGACGCACATTTTGGGCTTGTGCAGATCATCGAAGCGCCCGCGGCGATCCGCGATACGGCAGCCTTCGTGCTGATGGATCTGTCTTTCTACTACTGGCATCAGCTCAACCACCGCCTCCCCTTTCTCTGGCGCTTCCACAACACCCACCACCTCGATCCCGATCTGGACGTCAGCACCGCGTTCCGTTTCCATTTCGCCGAGGTGGGGCTGTCTGCAGCCTTTCGGGCGCTGCAGATCTTGCTCATCGGCCCATCCCTCGGCGCGTACCTCGCCTACGAGTTCGTGTTCCAGGCGAACACGCTCTTCCACCACAGCAACATCAAGCTGCCGGTCAAGGTCGAGCGGCTCTTAAATCGACTCTTGGTCACGCCTCGCATGCACGGCATCCACCACTCGGAGATCCAGCGCGAGAGCCGCTCGAACTTCGGCGTCGTCTTCCCGTGGTGGGATCGCATGCACCGAACGCTCCGGCTCAACATTCCCCAGTCGCGAGTCTCGATCGGCGTCGCAGGTTACTCGCTTGCCGAGGACAACGGGCTCTGGAGCGCGCTCATGATGCCGTTCCGCCGCCAGCGAGACTACTGGACGGCTCCCGACGGAAGGCGGCCGGAGCGCGACGAAGCGGTTCTCAGCGAACGCCCGTCGCGGATGCTGGAGTAGGGGGGCGACAACTCGTAGACGGCCGTCACGCGGCTAAATGCCACATTGCACCACGTTTGCCTCAGGGAGGTCACCCCCAAGCGACGAACGACGCCGTCACGCAGAGCCAATGTGTTTCGTTAAGCGTGGCACATTGAGTGCACGCACCAAGTCAGACCATCAACGTTTTCCTGAGGGAGGAAACATAATGAAACATGCCACACGCCGACATTCGCCCCCCGGTTTATCGGTTTCCCATGTGCGCTCTGCGCTGCCAGACGTGCCGACAAGGCGCGCAGGACGCCTGCTCGACTGGCTCAACAGGCTGACGCGAAAGCGTTACAACGCCACATCCAAGCGGGCCGCGTTGGTCCCGCTTGATGAGCAAAGCTCGTCACGGCAAGACCATATTAACTACCCTGGGGACTGCCGGTGCTATTTGGATCCTGACGGAAACTGCGAGTTGGAGCGGCTACAACACGCCGGGCTCGACCCCGCCTGCTTGCCGCTCCCGTATCTCGTGCCAGGATCGGACAGCGTTCCCACGGAGCCGGAGGTGACCGTCATACGCCGCGTGGTCAAGTTGACGGTGCGTTGATCCGATAAACCACGCACGTATGAGTCCGGTGCGTTTCCGACACGAAGACGGACGTGATTTGTGCGACGAGGCAGCGGCCTTGCCATAGGCGCCTTGGCGGCGTGTGCTACGGTGACCGGAAGCGGCGCACGAAGCAGCCGATCAGAGGTGCCACATGCAGATCCGAGTCGGCTACGAGCTCAATTACACATTCACACAACCGACGCCGGTCATCCTAACGTTGACCATCCACCACTCGCGCGCCGGTGATTTGGTGAGCCCCGATCGCCTGAGCACCGATCCAGCAATTCCGACTCGCGGCTACCGGGACGGCTTCGGCAACTGGTGCACCCGCCTGGTCGCACCCGCTGGGAAAGTGCGCATTTGGAGCCAAGCGATCGTGAACGACAGCGGGTTACCCGACGCCATCGTGCCGACGGCGCAGCAGCTGCCCGTCGACTTACTCCCAGAAGAGACGCTCGTGTACTTGCTCGGCAGTCGTTACTGCGAGACCGATCAGCTCTCGGAGCTAGCCTGGAAAATGTTCGAGCAAGGGCCCATGGGCTGGAGCCGCGTGCAGGCGATTTGCGACTTTGTGCATCAGCACATCAAGTTTGGCTACGAGTTCGCCAGCCCCTCCAAGACGGCTTTCGGCGCCTACACGGAAGGCCGTGGCGTTTGCCGCGACTACGCGCACTTGGCCATCACACTGTGCCGCTGCATGAACATTCCAGCGCGTTACTGCACAGGCTACTTGGGCGATATCAGCGTGCCGCCCGTGGACGCACCCATGGACTTCGCGGGCTGGTTCGAGGCGTACCTGGGCGGTACCTGGTACACCTTCGACGCGCGCAACAACGTGCCACGCATTGGTCGGGTACTCATTGCTCGTGGTCGCGACGCCGCCGACGTGGCGCTCAACACCACCTTCGGACCGAACCAACTCGAATCGTTCGCGGTCTACGCCGATGAGATCACCGCGCAGTGACGCGTTCGGTTTCCCTGCTACGTAGGGCTTCTCGAACCCCAAATTTCCGGCGATTTGCGCACTGCTGACCCCGTCAGCCATTTCATGGCGATGGACCTGCCCATCGCGAGATCGGTGAAGCGCCGCACACGCAAATGCGCCTCACTGAGGCGAGATGGCGCAGGCGTGAACACAAAAGTTTAAGATTCTACGGTTTTGCGAACGGCGCGGAACGTGCATGTGGCGGGCACACGCTGCCGAGAGCGTGCGTGTTGCCGCCCAATGCAGTCCCCACCACCTTCCCTCTCTTCGGCGCTCGTACCGCTCGGGTTGGTGGACGAGCGCACCGCACTGGGCGCCCTCGTGCTCGTGGTGGAAGACGACGAGGACACACGGTTCCTGTACATGGAAGCGCTCGCGAGCATGGGGTACCGCACGGCCGGTGAGTGCGACGGCAAGCGCGGTGTCGAAGCCGCACTCCGCCTCCAACCTGACGCGGTGCTAATCGACGTCGGGCTGCCTGTTCTTAACGGTATCGACGCGACTCGCCTCATCAAAGAAGATCCTCGCACGCACAGGTGCCTCGTTATCGTGATGACCGGGCATGGAAAGTCGAAGTTCGAGGAGGCACGCGCTGCAGGGTGCGACGCGTTCTTCTGCAAACCATTCGACCCAGCCGCACTCGAAGAAGTTCTACGTACGCTCCTGTCTGCAGCGGAACACTCGAAGACTCTTGAGCGCCTCGAAATGGTCAAGGAATGCAGTTGCGGGCAGCAGTTTTCGCTCAAGCAATGGCTTGAGCTTCTGCCCTGCGGGCGGATGCACTTGCCGCAACGCGGTGTGCTGGTCGAGCTGCGGACGTGCACGTGCGGCTCGTCGCTGTCGGTGGAGCTCGATGATCTGGGAGTCGCCATCGTTAAACCGGCGCAGGCAGAGGTTCCGAACGACGACAAGGTAATTACGCTAAAAACGGTGCTCGTTGTGGACCGAGATCCGCATGTTCGTCGGCTCGTGCGGCAGTTTCTCGGCGAAGCGTACGTCGTGGAGTTTGCCGACGACGGTTATTCCGCGCTCGATCGCGTGCGAAGCTCCGCTCCCTCCGCAGTGATCACCGAAATCCTGGTCCCGCGGCTCGACGGCCTCGCGCTGTGCCGATCGCTCAAAGGGGATGCCGTTACCGAGCGCGTGCCGATCCTCGTCATCAGCATGCTGGCGGCGCACGAGCGTGCACGGTTGTCGGGCGCTGACGCCTTCCTCGAGAAACCGCTCGAGAAAACTAGCCTGGTCGCGGCCGTGCGCCGGTTGATCGATACGAAAGAGCGAGGAAGCGCGCTTCCTCAACAGGATATGAATCACTCATGACGCGAGTCAGTACGGGCAACCCACAGGCCGACGAAATCCTCAGCGGAGGCTTCCCGATGAACTCGATCAACATCGTGATGGGTCAGCCTGGGACCGGCAAAAGCATTTTCGCC
>CAZSUA010000139.1:0-13589 GCA_964609655.1 uncultured Polyangiaceae bacterium
TCTTGGCGCTGCTCCTCCTTCCGACCGATTTCGCAGTTCGATTGTCTTATGCTCCGACGAAACACTCGTCTTCATCGGCTCAGAGATTGGTTGGCCTGAAAGCCATGCACAGGACAACATCCCGATCATGCTCGCGGGCGGTGGCGGCGCCTTCAAGACGGGGCGCGCACTCGACTTTCGTAAAAACAAGAGCGACGACAGCGATCCGGGCATTTCGCACAGCAATCTTCTCGTCAGTATCATGAATTTGTTGGGTGATCCGCGCACCACGGTGCAGCAAGATGGCAAGAATTACTGCAGCGATCCGATCACGCTGACGTAAGGCTACAGGCCTAAGCGCGCGGGCTAGCATCCGCCGAGGCTTCCTCATTCGCTACACCAAGAACGTAGCGAGCCGCTGGGGTGAGGCGCGAAAACGTGGCTGGTCGTAGGAAGCGGCGCTGGTCGAGCTGCGCGGGTAGTTCACGCCGACAAAAATAGGCGTGGAGCGCACGGCGAGGCAGCGTGGTGCGGTTGAGCGTACCGCCGTGCCACGTATGACTGTTGAAGATCACCACACTTCCCGCCGGCCCTGTCAGCAACACTTCATTGGGATGGCATAGAGAAGGGTCGACCATTGCCATGCTCGGGATGAGGCCCGACCGATGAGATCCGGGCACCACACGCGTTGCCCCATTTTCAGCCGTAAAATCGTCTAACAGCCAAATGGAGTTGCACACCTGGAACTCGCCGGCTCCCACCGCCTCATGCCAGTCCACATGCAAGGACTGAAGCCCAGCGCCTGGCAACGCCGCACGACTATTGAGCGAAGAAAGCTTGAAGTCTGTACCAAGAACCCGAAATATTCCTGCAAGGACTCGCGGGTGCGTAAAGCATTGGTCGAACAGCGGGTCCTTGTTCACGAGGTCTGCCAGCCTCGCCGTTCCAGCTTCTTGGTGCACTTCCTTTCCAGCGTCCGCTCCCTCTTGCGCCAAAAGTTCGTCAGACCGCTCTCGCAAGCGACTCACCGCTGCTTCGGACAACACATGTTCAAGGATTACGAACCCGTCGTTATCCAAGCGGGCGGCCTCCGACTCAGCAAGCGAATTGGAACGCACTCCCAGTTCGAACAGCGCTTCTTCGATACTCATGCTCTGAGCATGCGGGAGAGCACGTGCTCAGAGCATGGCGACGCTTTTCCATCACTTGCTTAAAATTGCCTTTTTTAAAACCTGAGGTCCATTGCGTGCGCAATTTCGGGTGGCTTACTCACGCTTGGCCTAGCCGTGAGTGTCTGGTGGATTGCCGGAATCGAAGCGTCCGGAGGAGCGCCGCGGGTTTCACCCCATGATTGGCGATCTTGCAGCAATATGGGATCTGTGATATGTATACCCATATCCTACCATGAAAACGACTATCGAACTCTCAGATTCAGTGCTGCGCGCTGCTAAAGCCACGGCTGCACGGGAGGGTACAACGGTGAGGGCTCTTGTTGAGGAAGGGCTTCGCAAGGTCCTCGCTGAACACAAAGGTCGCCCCAAGTTTAAGCTTGAGCTCGTCACATTTCGTGGCGAGGGTCTTCAGCTGGGAATAGCAGAGGGCGGCTGGGAGGCGGTTCGCGAGCTGATCTATGAAGGCCATGGTTCGTGATCGCCGTTGACACGAATTTGCTGATCTATGCGCTCCGAGAGGAATCGGTCTGGCATGCGTCAGCACATCACGCATTGACCGGTCTGGCAGAAGCTCCGGGTGCATGGGCAATCCCGGCCCCCTGCATCCATGAATTCTTGGCTGTTGCGACCCACCCTCGTATCTTCTATCCGCCGACACCGCTTAACATCTCGCTCGATTTTGTAGGTACACTTTTGAAGTCTCCGAGCGTTGAAGTTTTGTCTGAAGGACCTGACTACTGGGCTCTCTTAAATTCGCTCTTGCGCAAAGCCAAGGTGACGGGTCCAAAGGTCCACGATGCACGCATCGCGGCCTTCTGCTTACATCATAGAGTCAGCGAGCTCTGGACCGCAGATCGAGACTTCGGGCGTTTTCCGGAGCTCGCGACGCGCAACCCGTTGGTGGCTTAGGTTCATGCTAAGCGAATGCCGGCGCGGCGGTTCTCGGTACTCGTCTGCGCCAAGCGTTCTTCAGACCGCTCTCGCAAGCGACTCACCGCTGCTTCGGGCAACACGTGTTCAACGCCTGCTCAGAGCATGTCTGCGCTTTTCCTCTACTTGTCTAAAATTGCCTTTTTTGAAACCTGAGGTCCATTGCGTGCGCCATTTTGATGCTATACTCAGCATAGATTGCGTACTCCTCGATCATTAGCGGATGTGCAGCTGCTCGGTTGGGGGCGTATTGCGCCACAAGTGGGCTGGTCCTATCCGCTCCATCAGCACGACGACTACCATGAGCTCATCGTCGTGTTGCAGGGCCGCCTAGAAACAAAGATCTTGGGACAAACGATCACGTCGAAAAAGGGTGACGTGCTCTGCTACCCCCAAAGCGCAGCTCACGTCGAGCGTGCCATGGGCCCTAATGCACTTGAGCTGCTCTTCGCTGGATTCCAAGCAGATCTCCGGTTCAAGAAAGATGCTTCCCTCGTGCAATTTGATATGCACGGGCGCATTGAGCATCAAGTACGTTGGCTGATTGAGGAGGGCCAAGCCTCCCGAAGTCCCGATCAAGAGTTCCAAAACGCCCTTATGCTGTCCGCTCTCCGGGAATATCAACGCCTTGCCTTGGGGACAGAGAGCGCAGTGGTCCTTGATGTCACACGCTACGTGCAGAGTCGTTTACCGGCAGCCATCACCCTGGACGAGCTTGCCCGGCACGTCGGGCTGAGCAAGTCCTATTTTGCTCGGATGTTTCATGCGGCCTCCGGCCAATCTCCGATTGCTTTCGTGCGAAAACTCCGCGTGGAGGCCGCGCGTGCCCTGGTGCTCCGAACAACGCGGCCGCTCAAACTGATCGCGGCGGATCTAGGATTTGCCGATGAGTTCCACTTTTCGCGTGTATTTCGAGCTGTAACGGGTGTCTCCCCGAGTTCGTTGCGGCGGGGAATCTGAGGCCTCGGGCAGCGCGGCAGCTCGTTTGTGGGATTGGGGAAAAGGAACGACGCGAGGAGGGGCAAAAGTGGTGCGAGAGTGCTCAATCCCAAAAACAAACCCGACCGGAAATCATGCTAGGCTCGAACCTGTGAGCGCCGCCGTACGACAAGCAACCTACGAAGATGTTCTTGCGGCACCTCCCCACGTCGTGGCCGAGGTCGTTCGCGGGGTGCTGCATCAAAGTCCGCGTCCTGCGACGCCGCACGCGCTGGCAGCGTCGGCTATTGGCGAAGAGCTCGGCCCGCCCTTCAAACGCAAACGCGGCGGACCCGGGGGTTGGATGATCTTGGACGAGCCAGAGCTCCATTTGAACCGCGACATCGTGGTGCCCGATTTGGCCGGTTGGCGCCGGGAGCGCTTGCCCGAAACGCCGCTCGCCCCTTACTTTGAGCTCGCTCCGGATTGGGTGTGCGAGGTGCTCTCGCCCTCCACACGCGCACTGGATCGCGGCAGCAAGCTAGCCGTTTATGCGGAACATGGCGTGTCCCACGTGTGGCTCGTGGAGCCTCTCGACCAGCTCCTGGAGGTCCTTGAGCTAGATGGCCCAAGCTATCGCATCATTCAATCGGTTACAGGTGAAAGTCCGGCTCGGCTAAAGCCTTTTGACGCGCTTGAGTTCGATTTAGCTGCGCTTTGGGCTCGCTAGCCACACACATTCTCCCAGCGTTGCGCGTGAAGTTGTCTCCACGCTGACGCAGGGCTCGTACCATCGACGCCGGCTAACTACACGGGATCCGCGCACGAGCCACACGCCACGCGCCCATTGCCACAGTCGAGCTTCGGCCCCTTGGCACATTGGACCTCGCAGGAACCCGTTTGGCGGCAATCCACCACACAATCGCCCGCACACTGAACCTGACAGCTCCCAACACGCTCGCACACCACCTGGCTTTTGGGGCCGACGTGCGGAGTGCACGAGGAGACATCCCGGCAATCATACGCACAGCGGTCCCCACACTCGGCCGCACACGTGGAAGTGCTCTGACAACTGATCGCGCAGTCGCTAGTGCACGTGGCTGAACAATCCGTGCCGCTCCGGCAATCATACTTACACTGATCACCGCACAGCGCCGAGCAGCTGTCTGCGCTGGCGCACGCTGGCACGCAACCGCTGAATTCTTGACACCGATACAGACAGTTGCCCCCGATACACTGGCAGGGCACGCCAGGACGGCAGCCGGGTGGCGCATCATCCGTGCAGCTCGGCGTCAGCAAGCTGAGAAGACTGAGCATGCCCAAGCGTGCCGCGATCATCGCCGTTTTCGTTTTCCTTAACATGTTCATCTCCTTCGCGCCCGCGATGACAAGCCGCCAACACCTCGTATCAGCGCGCGTCGCTGAAATGCAAGGAACTCAAACCAACGCCTAGCACACCGAGCGAAGACGCGTAAGCAGCCAAGAAACAGCCGTGCGTGGACCGCCCTACCAGAGCCAGGTAGAGTGCTGAGTCGCGAAGAGAACATTGAGACGGCGCGTCGTATCGGTCACGTTGGGCATTGTATCGGGCGCTCTACCTGGTTGTTCTAAAGAACAGAGCACACCAGCTCCAGTTGTGGGCGAAGGAGGCGCAACCAGCACAGGAAACGGCATCGGCGGCGCTTTGGGGAGCGGAGGAGCTTTGGCAACTGGCGGCGCTTTGGGGAGCGGAGGGGGCGCCACGGGAAGCGGTATCGGCGGCGCCTTGGCGACCGGCTGGAGTCACGCTAAACCCTTTCCGGGATACGCACAGATTATCGGCAACAATTACGTAAATTTCGCGACCCCTGGAGGCTACTCGCTCTACAGCGCACTGCGCTCGCCCAGCACGCCTCAGTTTGAGGCCACGATGTCACTCGACGTGACCGCTTCGGGTACACCGCCCACCGATGCAACGCGCGTAACCGGAGCTTTCAGTGGCGAGCCTCGGATCTATGACCTAGGCTCGATCGATACTGCGAACTCCTTTCAGGGAACCGCCAAAATCAACTTGAGCGCGTTCCAAGGTTCCGAAGGCTTTGTCACGATCGTGCCGGGGGGTGGTGTCGACGGTGGCTCGCCAGAAAATTAGAGTCTCATTCGCGCCAACGGCTCAAAGTATTTCAAAGACTTTGTCTATGCCTTAGCCGTGACGCTCAATTCTGGCGCGTACTACTCGATGCATCCGATCACCACCTTTGAAGTTGGCAATGAGGTGAATGAGGAATGTTCGGGCGCTCCAAAGGCGTGGCCAGTGGTAAAGCTCGCCGGTCAGCTGATACGCTTTGCGTCCGCGCCCTTGAGTGACGTCCCGACGACCCGAAGAAGAGGTCAAGGCCTTACGGGTCATCGCATCTTTCACGCGCCGTGCACTTTGACGCCCCAATTGTCTGCGATCTTACGGACCCTCGCGAATGCATTCAGGAATTCAAGGCCACACGCATCGGTAACCTTTCGAGAGATGCGATCAATGGTCAGTGTCCCCGCGACGAGCGGAGGGCGGTGCCAGGCGAGGTGGATCGGCCGGGGAAGCGTTGCTTTAGCAGTGCTGGCTCTCGGTGGTTTGGTGGCGATAGTTGCCTCTTGGTTGGAGGTCGAGCCTATGACCCCTCACTTCCAGGACCCTAAGCGTACAGCTGCGGTGGCGCGGTTTGCGCCGGCCCAAAAGCCGTCGATGCCAACGCCGCAATTCTCAGCGGAGGCTTTTGCGCGGGATCGGCAGGCGTACCTGTCAGATGTCGTCCCGGGTCGCGCGTTTCAGGTTCTCTCGCCGCGGCCTGGCCTCGGCACTCTTCAACCAGCCTCCCCTCTGTCGCCGGTCGTGAAACCTCTCGGAAGCGTGGATTTGGCTGTAAAAGCGCCCCCGAATGCGCCGGTCACCTTTACGAGTGTGGGATTGGGCGCTTTTCCGAACCGCCGCACGTCCATCACGGTTGCGGCCGGCAGCGATGGCGTGGCGCGCACCCAGTTTACGGCCACAAGAGGCACGGTGGGTACCGCGATGGTGTTCACGGCGAGCCCGCTGGCCAGCGGGCAGGTGCGCTTCTATGTTGAAATCCAGAGTGTGAAGAACGTTAGTGGCAGACCCTCTGACGCTCAAGACGCTCAAGAGGGCGTTCGGTAGTTCATGTGTGTAAGGCGGGGCGCGGGGGAGCTCGCGATCGTCTGGAGGAAACGATCATGAGAAATAGGAAGTTAAGAATTGATCCCGTACGCTCATTTGCACTGCTGGCCTTCAGCCTAGTTGCGGCCTTGCTATTCTTCGCTGAGCAAGCGTCGGCGTCTTGCCGTAATTGTACCGGCCCCGACATGGGATCGGGTGGGAGCACTTCGACCGGTGGGAGCGGTTCGACGGGCGGTTCAAGCACGGGCGGCAATGGGACTGGTGGATGCGGTGCAGAGCCCGGCAACGGGGACACCGGCGCGGGGTCTCTCATCGACAACGTGATGTTCGAACATCATCACTTCGCTACTGACTATGAGACGGCTCCAGCTGAAAGAACGAGCGGCTGCGCTAGCTGCGCGGCTCCCCCCACAGAAGGCCACGGCACCGAGCTGCCGAGCTTGAGTTTGAAGCGGATCCACCGGCCGCGCGTATTCTACCAACACGGAGCGTTTGGGCCCGGTGTGTTCAGCAACTTCGACGCGCAGCTTGTTGCGGAAGGGACAGGCGCGAGCGCCTCGGTTCGCTTATTCACCCCGGAGAATAGGGTGCTGGAAGGTATCAGCTTCACCCCAAATGATCCGCTGACCGGACAAACAACCCTCGGCGTATTGTGGCCCAACGAAGCTCAAGCCTACCGATTCAAGTCGCTGACGCTGACGAGTCCGAGCGGTAGCCCATCAAGTTCCGTGATGGAGGGCGGGGCGGCGGTCGTGCTGCTACCGGATGGCAGCAAGTGGTCGTTTGAGATCGTTCGCACCCGAGCGGCCAATGATGGTCAGCTGCTTGGTCGGCTCACACGCCAGGAGGACCGGAACGGAAATGCGCTTGTTATAAGTTATCGCTATCCGGCTCTCACCTCAGATGCCACGCTGGAATATGATCGTGATCGGCTCTGGCATATCTCGACCGTAACGGATGCCTACGGCCGCTCGATGGCTTTCTCCTACACACTTCAAGGCGAGTGGCAGTCTTGGGGTGTCTCTCGCGTCGATCTGCCGAACGGTCAAGCCATCCAGTACGAATACGGGAATGAGAACATTCTCCCGTTAACACACGTAAGATATCCAGACGGCACTGTGTCAACGTTTGAGCATGGCGAGGATGATGTTACTCAGCAACACGCGGTGCGCTACGACGATGCGGGTGCGGAGGGCACACATCGTCGAAAGACGGTCTACTTTACCCGCGATCAGTACGTGGATCCCATTTCAGGCGAAGTGGAAAACCTGGTCCCATATCTAATTCGCCGCGCTTTCAACGGCTCCGGGGAGCTGGCCTACATGAACGAAGAGGACGAGACGCTGGACGTTCCTGTGTTGTACGCCTACATGGCTGACCAAGGCTACGTGCGGCTTACCTACGATCTCAGCATTGATTCCTTCATCTCCGAATTCTCGACAAATTGACCCTTGGTGGGGATCCGAGAACCTTCACCTACGAAGCGAATCGCAACATCGTACTCGACGGGTATCTCAGGCCTGAAATGCGCATTGATGGGCTAGGCCAACGGACGCAGTTTGAATACGATCTTCCAACAGGCAAAATCTCCAAAGTCGTCTATCCGGACAATACCACGGATACATCGACATATAACCAGTTTGCTGAGCCCCTTCGGCAAGTGAGTCGAGACGCTCGCATCACCGACCGCACCTATGATTCGAAGGGGAACCAGCTCTCTGAAACCCGTGGCGTGGAGAGTGGAACGGAATCGACCTGGCGCTACGTGTACAACACGAAGGGCCAGGTAACGAGTGCCACCGATCCCAACTACCTCTCGTCCGCGCCCGATCTACACATCACAAATTACGTCTATGATAGTCGGGGATTCCTGACGCAGCGAATTGAACCCGCAGACACGGCTGGAGGTTCTCGTCCGACGTCGAGTTACGTTTGGGATAGCGCCGGAAGGTTGACTCAGAGTACGGGGCCCTCGGGCCAGGTGTTGCTTTACTCCTACGATCCTAGGAATCGGCTCGTGGCGATCACGTTCGGGGACGGCTCGCAGGAAACCAAGACTTATGGGGCCGGTGTTGATGTCAATCTTCTGGTCCAGCAAACGGATCGCAACGGCAATGCCACACAGTACACGTATGATGCTACGGGGAGGCGAACGTCCACGGTCCAGGCTTTTGGCAAACCGGAGGCAGTTGCGAGCACTTGTTCCTACCTCGCAGGCTCACTTTCCCTGCCAACAAGATGTGTTACGAAAGGCAACGCCACGGACTACGGTTACGACGCGCGACGGCGACGAACGACCGAGACAGCGCACCCCAACGCCAGCGTTTCTCTCACCACAACCACGAAGTTCAACGCGAACGGGCGCCCCGTTTACCGGGAGGATCCCTACGGACGCGCCGACCTTTTTGGCTATGATATCAACGATCGTCCTATACGAACGGTGAGAGAAGCGGTGCCAGCGGCAGTATCGAGAACGGTCAACGTAGCCACATTGACTCGTCCGCCCGGAGCCAACCCTGGCTACGTAATTGAAGACACCGTTTACAGCGGCGACGGAGACGTTGTGCGTCGAACCGATCCTCGTGGAGTCAATCGTGCGTTTGAGTTTGATGCACAACGTAGATTAACAGCACTGGTTGAGGCCTCGGGAACAACGTTGTCGGCTCGCAGTGAGTATTCCTATGACAAGGCAGGGAACCGCACTCGCGAGCGTCGACCTCGTGCTTTCGCCGAGGCGGGCGCTTTCGAATCGGCGTTCGTCTACAATGGCAGGAATTTGTTGCAATCTGTAACGGAAGGCGCCGGTTCTGCCGCGGCAGCCACCAAATCGATGACATACACGCCGTCACGAAAGCTGCTCGCAGAGACCGACCTTCGCGGAAACACCACGGCCTACGGGTACTCTGGGTGCTGCGATCGTCGAACGAGCGTGACCGATCCAAGTGGCGCGGTAACACTGACCGCTTACGATTCTTTCGGCAATGTCTTATCCGTTACGGACCCAAATCGCAACGCCACCCGGATGACCTATGACGCCAGGAACCGAATGCTCACGCGGAAGAACGGCGCAAACGAAACCACCACTTACGGTTACGATGACAACTTAACGGACGGCGTGGGGATCGACGCGCAGAGCAGCCGCGTAGCGGGTCTAAATCTAGGCTTGAACGCCGTTGGGTCCGGGGTTCAAATCCTTGACCCGTTGGGCCATAGCTCGATCGAGCTACGGGACGGCAATCAGCGCACGATTCGCAGTATCGACGGAAACGGCAACGCCCTAACGACGACACTTGATGTCATGGTGAGCGGGTTACTCGAAAGAAAAGTAACCGATGCGCTCGGGCACTCCACACGCGCACGCACTGATGGCCTTGGCAACCTCCGGCGTCAGATTGACGCTCAGGATTGCAGCACCGTTCGCACCTTCGATGCAAACGGCAACGAGCTCAGCATGAGCGATCCCAACTCAACGGGCATGACGTGCCAGTTCGACGTTCGAAACAGGAAAACTTCGTGCACCGATACTCAGGGCGACACACGAGCCTTCGGGTATGATTCGGAGAGCAACCTCACTTCCCGAACGGACGCGCTGGGTCAGGTCACTATCTATACCTATGATACTCGAAACCGCAGGGTTGCCGAACGTGATCGCCTTTTGGGGGTCACCACATGGACGTTCGACGGAGATGGTAACGCCCTCAGCATGACGGATGCTCAAGGCAGCGCCACCGGTTACCTCTTCAACAGCCGGGGCTTGTTGACGCGCGAGACGCTGCCAGCTCAGCAAGCAGGCGTGCCCAACGTGCGGAATTATGGGTACGACGCCGGCCGAAGGATGGTGTCTCGTACCGACCAAACGGGCCTCATCACACAATTCGTCTTTGACGCAGCTAATCGGCTCCTTGGGCGCACCTACCCGGATGGGTTGAACGATACACTCACCTACGATGCCGATTCGCGCCTCACGAGCGCGACGAGCGGTCGCTACGGTACCTCGGTAACGCGCAGCTACGACGCGGGCGATCGGATCGTAAGCGAAGTGCAACGGGTGGATAACGTCAACTATGCGGTTAGTTACGCGTACGATGCCGCAAACCGGAAAACGTCGATCACCTACCCTGATGGATCGGTGAGTGCTCGCACGTACACGGATCGCAATCAGCTAATGACCGCGAAGCTGGGAACAACTCTGCTGGCCACAAGGGCCTACGACGCAGGTCAGCGCTTGACGAGCACCACGTTTGGCAACGCTCTGGTAGAAGCACGAACTTACCGTCCAGATAACTCGGTGGCGACCATCTCGACTCCTGGGATCAATCAGCTCAGCTATTCCTACGACGCGAACAAGCGGGTCACCAATGAAACGAACCCTCTCCTGCCAGCAGAGGCGTTGACGTACGGGTACGACGTTGCAGACAGGCTAACATCGTTTCAGCGGGGCCCAACTGCTAGCCCTCTGCAAACGCAAGCCTGGAACCTTTCACTGGTCGGAAATTGGACAGGCACCACGCGAGACGGCGTGGCGGAGGCACGCACCCACAGCGCCGTGCATGAGGTCACAGCACTCACCAAGACCGGCGCGCCCACAGTGGCCCTCAGCCACGACGCGAAGGGCAACCTGGTCCTGAACCAAAACGGCCAAACGCTCGCGTGGGACGTCGAGAATCGGCTGAGCTCCGCCAACACCGCCCCAGGCCTCGCGGGCGGCCAATACAAGTACGACGTCTTAGGCAGGCGCCTCAAGAAGGCAGCTGGTACCCTCTCCACCGTATTCGTGCACGACGGCGACCAAATCATCGCCGAATACGAAAACGGAGCACTTAAGCGACGTTACGTCTACGGAGCCTACATTGATGAGCCCTTGGCCATGGTATCCAGCACCGGCACTCAGTACTATCACCAGAATCGAATTTACCACGTGATGGCGATGACGAATTCGAGTGGCCAGCTAGCGGAGCGCTACGGGTACATGCCGTACGGCAAGCGTCGAGTGGTTTCGCCAGGAGGCGCGACGTTAGCTGCGAGTGCTGTGGGGAACCAAGTGGGGTTCACGGGCAGGTACCATGATGGGGAGACGGGGCTGACGTATTTTAGGGCTCGGTATATGGATGCGGAGTTGGGGAGGTTTGTTTCCCGTGACCCATGGAAACGGGCGCGCACGCCTAAAGGGGCCGTTGGGTTTCGAGTCCAGCGTCCAATGGCGGGAGATGGTTACCCAAACGGGTTAAATTTTTATTCTTCTGCATTCGTGCCTGTTCACACGGATCCGACGGGTTTACATTTTTGTGGGTGTGGACAGGCGGTGGCCAGTGTCCTGGCCGTAGGACCGTTGGCCGCAGAAAAGGCGCGGGAGCTGGGTAACCTTGCGAGCCAAATGGCTATCAGCACCGGGCTACCAGGAATTCACAACGGGCTAGCGGACGCTCTCAAGCACTGCCTCTGGAGTTGCCTCATGGCTAAAGCCCTGGGACCCGACGTTGCCAAGGAGATCGCGGATATACACGAGGAGTGCCAATCCGAAAACCCACCCGCGGAGGAACGCATGGATCTGACCAACAACTTCATCGGGAGGGCTCTCGCGAACGGAGGCGAGGGTTGTGAGGAAGGCTGCAGCCGCGCCCTAGAGAATCATCAACTCCACCTCAATAGCTCCGATCCTGGGCCAGATGCATCTTTGCCTATTGCGTCCGGTGAGTTCGCCGGGGATACGAACCTTGTTCCTGTCTACAACTGACGTCCGAATGCCGATCGTCCCGCTCCGCACGTTCGTATGGCTTTTGCGTGTAGCATTTGTTTGCTGGGCGCTGCCGTTCGCCCTGGGTCTACTCGACTTCACCTGGTGGTACCTAACCAGGGCTGAGTGGTTGACGACCGCGGGAGCCGTCATCGTTTCCGTCGGAATAGTTCTACTCGGTATCGGCACCGCAGCGCTCGTGGCTTACGGACTTCTCGTGAAGAAGCCCCGTCCGCCTGGGTGGGGAGTAAGGACTGCAACTCTCTCCGCGCTGCTGGTTAGCAATTTGCCTCTCGCCGTCGGCTTGGTCTTTTTCGCGGAGCGCCTGATCACGCTCAACTCGGTAATCGTGGACAACCAGTCTATGCGAGCAGTAGAAAGCGTTGATCTGCTGGCGCCCGATGGTGAGCGATTTTCGCTTGGGCCTGTGCGCCCCCGCACTCGAGTCGTGCGGACCTTTCACTTTCGAGGAGAAGGCGAAGTAAGATACCTCATGCGACTCAAGGGTCAAGTCGACCAAGGCGGTGTTGCGTTTCGCGGAGTCAGCAACGGCTTGGACGGGATCACCTCGCTGCTCAACGTCGGGGCCGACACTCGCGTGCGGGTCACTGAACGACCGAGTCACTAAACGCAAGTGGCAACTTCTCCCACTTACATGTTGCGCACTTATTTACCATCGTAAGCCGATGCCGAATTGGCGCCGTATGATTTCGCGATGAATCCCACGCATTCATCGTAAATCAGAGCCCCCCACGTCGTAAAGCAAAGGCGTTATCCTACGACGCCACGTGCCACCTGATCGCTCATGCGCTGGGTGGCATTACGACGTCGCGGACAAAATGAAAGCGCCCCGCAGGGGCAGCAAGAGGCTGCACCCACAGGGCGCCGGCGGTCGCAGAGTCGCGACCTATCAACTTGCGACGTTCATGTGTTGACGCTCGAATTGACATCGTATACCGCGCTCAGATTAACATCGTACAAATCCAGCGAAATTGAGGGCATGTGACTGCACTGCGGTCCGAAAAGTAGCTCAGTGATGTCGTAGACCGCTCCAAGTGTACGACGCTGCGGGTCGGTCACGCGGGTATACCTGTGGCAACAAAGCGCACACGGCGCGTAGTCAGCTAATCACAGATATCGGACGCGCCAGACGCGCCTGCCTTGACGCGCGCCACGCCGCGGGGTGCTCGACGACTGAAGAGGTCGAGGGTGGCGTGGTGCTCAGCACAGCGGGGCGGTAGCCCCGCCGTGCTCGAGCTCTGGGGGGCTAGGAAAGGTCCTGTTCTTGCCTCCAATGAGGTTGAAGCAGGACGCGGTTGACCTGTTTCAAATCGACGATTTTTGTGCGGTCGCGGACGGCTTCGAGCAGCGTTGAAAGACACAGGTTTCTGGCTCGCCGCAGGATCCCCTCGGAGGAGCGCACGATGAGGTCGAGCGCTTCGAGGGTAAACGTGCGGTGTGCCAGGGTGACGCGGTCGAGTTCGGCGAGGATGAAGGTGTTCATATTTTCCGCTGTGAGCTTGGGGACCAAGGCAGAATAGGTCACACGGCTTTTGATATCCTCATTGACGGTGAGCGCCAATTTTGTCAGCAATCCCGGCTGAGCAATCAGTACAAGATTGTGGTTCTTCGGAAAGTCTTCGAAGAGTAGTCGAAGACGCCGTAGCGAGTCAACGTCCAATAAATGCGCGTC
>CAZSUA010000140.1:0-13532 GCA_964609655.1 uncultured Polyangiaceae bacterium
CGCCGCGCCGCGCAGCGGCCGTCTCTTTTTTTCCTTGGAAGATAGTAAGCATGCTTACTATCTTGTGTTCGACTTTGAGATAGAGGTCACCGACAAGTTTGGGACCAATTGGGGATGCTCAACCTCTTCTGCGCGGGCGCCGCGGCGAATCTCCACGACTGCTCACCTCAACGAACGCCTAAGAACTATGCCGCTGGATCAGGGCCGAAACCCGCTCCCATCGCGGAGCGCCCCAGGCTCGGTATAGGATGCGCCCCGCAACCACCCACCCGCGCAGGACCTCGAACATGGCAAGCACCCAAGCAAAAAGAAAACTTCGACTCGGCATGATTGGCGGCGGCAAGGGCGCATTCATTGGTGCTGTGCATCGCATCGCGGCGCGCATCGATGATCGCTACGAGCTGGTTGCAGGAGCACTCTCTTCAGATCCAACTCGTGCCCGTGAATCGGCAGTCGAACTTGGAATTGCCGAAGATCGCGCCTACGGCTCCTACGCGGAAATGCTCGAGAAGGAAAAACGCCGTCCTGATTGCATCGACGTGGTCTCGATTGTCACGCCCAACCACATGCATTTTGCTCCTGCCAAAGCCTTCCTCGAAGCAGGCATTCATGTGATCTGCGACAAGCCACTCACCACGAATGTGGCCGATGCCGAGGAGCTGGCAGCAATTGTTGAACGCACTGGTCTCGTTTTCGGCGTTACGCACAATTACACCGGCTACCCCATGATTCGACACGCACGCGAGATGGTGCGTAACGGTGAGCTGGGCGCGTTGCGCGTGATTCAAGCCGAATATCCGCAAGGCTGGCTCGCCACCAAGCTCGAAGATTCTGGCCAAAAACAAGCAGCTTGGCGCACTGACCCCACGAAGAGCGGCCCCGGTGGTTGCCTCGGAGATATTGGAACGCACGCCTTCAACCTGGCAGCGTTCGTCACCGGCTTGCGCTTGAGCGAGCTCTCCGCCGATTTGACAGCCTTCGTTCCCGGGCGCCAAGTCGACGACAACGTTCACGTGCTTCTGCGTTACGAAAACGGTGCGAAGGGTATGTTGTGGTCGAGCCAGGTGGCCATCGGTCACGAGAACGGTTTGAAGTTGCGCATCTACGGCGAAAAGGGCGGCTTGCTTTGGGAACAGGAGCACCCCAATCACCTTGTGCACCAGCGCCTCAACCAAACGCCCGAGCTGCTCACGCGTGGCGGACAAGGGCTCGGCGCCGCTGCAGGTCACGCCACACGTATCCCTTCGGGACACCCCGAAGGCTACCTGGAAGGCTTCGCACAGATTTACACGGACCTTGCCGAACAGATCACGGCCGCCATCGAAAAGCGCAAGCCGAGCGAAACGGCGCTGTCTGTGCCTACTGTGAAGGATGGCGTAGAGGCGATGCGCTTCATCCAAAAAACGATAGAATCTAGCCAAAACAATGGCAGCTGGGTGAAGCTCGGCTGAGGAGCGCCGGGTGTTCAAAGGCAGGCTCGCCACCCTTCCTCTCGTGACTGCGGCGTTAGCAATCGCTTGCGGTCACGCTGATCGCTCACCTTCTCACCCGTCACCTCACGCGTCGGCAATCGCGCACCGGGCACCCACGCCCAAGCCAACTGAAACACCAAAATCGGCATTAACCGAAGCCCTCGTCCCGGTGGTGATCGTTTCCGATCCGGATGTTCTCGCGTCGCTCTCGAAGGCTGGGTTGGATGCGGGCTCGATGATTTCTGGGCAGCCGGGGGAAGGCACCCAGGCACTTGCCAGCTCGGTTGCGTACCGCGCGCTCATGGATGTCATCGCCAAGGATCTTGCCGCAGACCGGCGCTCGGACCCATCTTTAGGCGTGGGAATGCGTTTCGCACATCGGCAATTCGATGTGCGTTGGTTAAATTCGAAGGCAACCCATTTCGAACTGATCGGGGTCGCGAATCGGCTCGATCGGCGTCCGTTTGTGCCAACGCACTGTGGTGAAGTGCGGTTCATCTATCGCCTTGCCTATCGCTTTGAGACGAAGGTGGGGCCGATCGCTTCGCGTCTCCCGATGACGGTGAATGTCGTGTCCTTACAGGAGCCCGATGCCTCGGGCAGCTGTCAAAAAGTCGCGCGTTCCTGGCTTCAACCCGGGAAGCTGAGTGAGGGCGAGCAGGCCGCATGGTTGCTCGCGGAAAACGGCCCACTTGCTAAAGCACGGCAAGCCGAATGGAAGCCCAAGTCAGTTGAGCTGAATTTCCAAAGCGTTCGTTGGCCGTCGACAGTTCGGCCCGCAATGGCTGGGCACGCGGAATATGTGCTCAGGGTCTTTCGGCGCACAGAGCAAGCGCCATTTCTGGTTCCGACTCCCCTTGAGAACATGCCCGACGTGGCTCGGCTCAGCCAATCGCGAGCACTGCGCGACAAACTAACCACCCTACTCACCTCGAAGACTGCGCTCGAAGCACTCGACGCCGGAACGCTCGTGTTACCAGCAGAATTTCTCGCCACGCGCGCCGTCTCCGTATCACCGCACGGCCTCGCACGAAGGGCTAATCGCCCCTTCTCAAGCTTGTTTTCCGCGAAGACCTTTGCGGGGGTAGAACTCACTTCGTATGAGACTCTGCCCACACCGGAAGGACTCTTGCGCCGCCTGGATACGATCTCGTGCCCAGGCTGTCATCAGAGCCGCGGCATCGCAGGTTTCCACCTTCTAGGCGTCGAACCCAAGGACGATACGGTAGATGCACTCGAAGTTCCGATGTCTCCTCACTTGCACGCAGAGTTGGAGCGAAGAAAGCCTTATGTTGAGGCTCTCGCGGCGGGCAAAGCTCCCAATGAACGTCGGCTTTCACCCGAGCACACGCCTCTAGACAACGGGCCCGGCGCTCGCTGCGGGCTCGGGGATCCGAGCTTCGCGGCATGGACTTGCGCGGCGGGGCTCCGTTGCGTCAACCATTTTGATTCCGAAGTGGGAGAGTGCGAGCCAGCGACGGGGCCCAGCATTGGCGATGCCTGCGAAAGTGGCCCCATCACCGCCAACGTCAATCCCCGCAAGGACAGCGTGCGTCTGCTCGGAAAGACAACCTGTGGCGGTGGCGGCGTGTGTGAAGGAAACGGCGTTGGTTTCCCCGGTGGGCTCTGCTCGGGCCCCTGCGCGGGAATGCCACCTCAAGCCACCTGCGGCGGGATCGCACTGCTCACCGAATTCAACGCCTGCCTGGCCGCGCAAATCCCGTTTGAACGCTGCGTTGCTGCTCACACCCGCCCCGGCGCGCTACGCGCCTGCGATTTCCACCATCCCTGCCGTGACGACTATGTCTGCGCACGAGGCGCAAGCAGCGGCATGTGCATTCCCCCGTATTTCACGTTTCAGCTGAGAATCGATGGGCATCCGCTGTGACATCAAGCCCTGAGCTCCTGCGTCTCATTCTGAAGCACCCACGGAGGCCTGATAGACAGTTGCGTGTTTCGGCCGTTCTAGAAGCTTAGATGCAGTCCTATTGCTGCGCCCCTTCGAGCCTTGATTCCGTTGTTTTACTCCGCACCGGCGCGCTGGCTTGACGGGCGAAAAGCTTGAGGCAGCCGGCTGTTTCTGCAGCAACTCCGATTTTCTCGACGGCAAGGCGGATTGCCGCTGACAACCTGGATCGAAACGACTAGCGTCTGAACATCTGACGAATTCGTTCACGGATTTTCCCTTCATTCCTGAGCCCGCCCATGACCGCATCCGAAACCGAACGCCGCGAATCAATCCTGGGGGCAGCCGAACGCCTCTTTTGCCACTACGGCTCAAGCAAAACGACGATTGGCGATATAGCCAAAGAAGTCGGCATCGGCGTGGGCAGCGTTTACCTGGAGTTTGACTCGAAAGACGACATTGTGCTCGAGCTCACCCGTCAGCGGCACCGTGACGTGCTCGAGGCGATGCGCCAGGGAGCACGCGAAGGCTCGTTTGCCGAGCGGCTCGCACGCATGCTCTTGGCACGCACTCAGATCCTCTACAAGTTTGCAGAGCTTGGAACGCATTCTTGTGACCTCGTGCAGTGTGAATCTGAAACGCCCAAGCACTGGGGTGCCACTTCTTCAGATGAAGAAGTGACACTGATTGCAGCACTGATTGAGCGCGGCGGACGCGAAGCAGAATTCGCAATGCACAATCCGCGAGCCACAGCCGAATTGATTCTGCGTGCTTGCGCGAGCCTGACCCCGCCGTTGCTTTTCCGACATACAGAACGCGAGGCCATGCGCGCCGTTCAAGATCTCGTGACCCTGCTGCTCAACGGCATTGTGGCGCGGCCGCGGGTATCCGCGACGGCGGGATCAAGTTCTCCACGGCGCCAGCGTTTCGGCAGTCGTTGAAGGGAATATGCGGCAGTGCTTTCAGTTTGGGGAGCCCCAGCAGACTCTTTATTTTGGGGCCTTGACTGTGTGTTGAAGAGATTTACGTTTCGTTCATCATTCAAGCCCTCCCCTTTGAGCCGCTGATTTTCCGGGCCGTCGGCGTCCGCGGCTCTCCCTGAAAGGTCAGTATGTCGATGCTTCGTGATGGCGCCCCGGTTCCCCAAAATCCCTTCCCCGTACTCGCCTTGCGTTCGGGGGTCGTTTTTCCTGGCACGACGCTGACTCTCACCGTCGGGCGGTCCAGCTCAATTGCTTTGATTCGCAAACTGCACATCGGGGACGTGATTGGCGTCGCCACTCAGCGCTCCGCCAACACCGTGGAGCCCCAAGCAGAAGACCTTTTTGGGACGGGAAGCTTTGCAAAAGTTGTTCAGATCGTGCGCCAAAGTGACACGCGCTTTCAGGTTGCACTCGAGGGTCTGGGGCGTGCCTCGTTTTCCAGTTTCTTGGCTGATGGCCCCTTCTTGCAAGCTCACGGCGAGCTCTTGCCTGAAGTCCACGGGGACACGCCCGAGGCGCAGCTTTGGGCCGAACAGCTCACGCAAAAGGTTTCACAAACTTTGTCGCACAACGGAGGCGCGTTGAGCGAGCAAAACCTCAAGAATCTAACCCCATCTGAAGCCGCCGATCGCGTAGCTTCAATGCTCCCTATCGAAACGGAACAAACGGTGGCCGTGCTGGCCGAGGCTCGTGTGCCCGAACGTTTGCAGAAAGTGCTTTCGCTGCTGAATGAGGCGCAAGTCCGCTCTGAGCTGAAAGAGAAAATCGAGAAGAATGTGCGCGAGCAATTCGGCAAGCATCAGCGTGAAGCAGTGCTCCGCGAGCAGTTGAAGGCCATCAAGAAAGAACTCGGCGAAAAAGAAGGGGATGATGTCGAGAGCCTGCGAGAGAAATTTGAGGCGAAGGGTCCACCTGCCGAAGTGAAGGAGGTCTTTGAGCGCGAGCTCGGGCGCTTGGAGTCTGCGCAGGGCCCCGAGGCATCCGTTATTCGGAACTATCTGGATTGGCTCGCGGAGCTGCCCTGGAACGTGCGTGCCGAAACGCAGGATGATCTCGACGCGCTTGCGGCTCAACTCGACCGCGATCACACTGGGCTTGAGGATGTCAAGAAGCGCATCCTGGAGCACATGGCCGTGCACAAGCTCTCCGGCAATAAGAAAGGCACGATCTTGTGCTTGGTCGGCCCGCCCGGAGTTGGCAAAACGTCACTCGGTGAATCCATCGCACAAGCGACCGGCCGACCCTTTGCGCGTATTTCGCTCGGTGGCGTGCGCGATGAAGCGGAAATCCGTGGGCACCGCCGCACGTACGTCGGCGCATTGCCCGGACGCTTGATCCACGCGCTCCGCAAGTTAAAAGCCAAAAATCCAGTCATCTTACTGGATGAGATCGACAAACTCTCCGCTGGTTATTCAGGGTCGCCCGAGGCCGCGCTCTTGGAAGTGTTGGACCCCGAGCAGAATCATACCTTCTCGGATCACTACATCGAATTGCCGTTTGATCTGAGCGAAGTTCTGTTCCTGTGTACCGCGAACACACTGGAAACGATCGCGGCCCCGCTCCGCGATCGGCTCGAAATAGTGGAACTGAACGGCTACACACCCGAAGAGAAGCGCCAGATTGCCCGCAAACACCTGATCCACAAGCGTCTAGAAGAAAGCGGGGTTCCCGACAATACACTCACGATTACGGACGGCGCCTTAGACTCGATCATCACGCGCTACACCCGTGAAGCCGGGGTGCGCCAGTTGAGCCGCGAGCTGATGCGTCTGATCCGTTCGGTGGCGCTCAAGGTGGCTCGCCATCACGCCGATGAGCCCCTCAAGCTCAACGTCGACACCCAACAAATCAAGGAGTATCTCGGCAAGGCCCGTTTCGACACGGATTTGATCGAAGGCCCGCAAACGCCAGGTATCGCCACAGGCCTGGCCTGGACACCCTTCGGCGGTGACATCCTGTTCATCGAAACGTCGAAAATGCCTGGTAAAGGTCGCGTAGAAATCACAGGGCAATTGGGCGACGTGATGAAGGAGTCCGCTCGCGCAGCGCTCAGCTATCTGAAGAGCCACACCAAGGAGTTGGGAGTCGCTGCCGACACCGTGGATCAATTCGACCTCCACATTCACGTGCCCGCTGGCGGTGTTCCCAAGGATGGGCCATCCGCTGGAGTCACGATCTTCACGGCACTCGTTTCCTTGCTCACCGATCGGTTGGTGCGTTCGGATACAGCGATGACCGGCGAATGCACGCTGCGGGGGCGAGTGCTCCCGGTGGGCGGAATCAAGGCAAAAGTGTTAGCCGCGCACCGCTCGGGCATTCGGCGCGTGATTCTGCCCAAGAAGAATGCGCCCGATTTGGAGGATCTGCCGGCAACAATTCTAAGCGAAATGGAAGTCGTGCTGGCGGAAGATATGAGCGAGGTGCTCGCTGCGGCGCTAGAAGCTCCCCGCAATTCAGCGGGTGTGCTCCAGGCACCTGCACCAGGCACGCTCGAGAACCCGCTCGCTGACGTAGGGGCGTAAGCGCTCGACCGACATTGCTGCGGCCCTTGGCCAACTGGCATCCGCTAGCGGCGTTGAGAAGCTGTGGCTGCGCTTGGTCCCAAACTGAGCTACCGTTGGCTTGATGTCGAGCGATGTCGCACGGGGGTTACTGTCGGGAGCCCCTGCACTCCGTTACGTGACCGGATGGCGCCAGCCCTTCGAACCTGGCTCCTGCCCTTGGCATGTGCATCCGTCTCTGGAGATTGCGTTTCACCCCGTGACAGGGGGTGTCACATCGACTCAAGGCGGCCTGAGTATTGAGTTTGATTCCGGGAGCGCCGTCATCTACCCGCCGGGCGTTTCTCACATTCAGTCGAGTGATCGGGCAGGAGAAGACTGGTGCGTGCACGCGATCGCAGGAGAAAACAGCATATTCGTCTTGCCGGACACATTGCACATATCAAACCTGAAGGACCCTCAATTCATCTCAGAAATTGAAGCCCTGACACGTCTGGCACCGATCATCGACGACTTGGATCAAGCTGTTCTCGATCATCGCGTTACGGCTCTGATGATACGGCTCTTGAAATCGGAAGCTGCTCAAGCCAACGCGACAGAAGATGCGGCACACGCTTACTGTCGCAAAGCCGTCAACTTTATCCATGCCCACTATCAGGAAATCGGCCAGCTTACGGACGTGGCCGAACACGTGGGCATCAGCTACCACCATTTACGCCACTGCTTTTCGCGCATCCAGAAGCAAAGCCTGAGCAACTACGTGACCTGGGTCAGGCTTGAACGCGCCCGTGCCATACTGCTCCACAGTCAGCTCCCGTTGGCCGATATCGCGCGCGCCACCGGCTTCGCCAACGAACGCTATTTTTCGACGTGTTTTCGCAAGGCCACAGGTTCTGCCCCAGGCTCGTATCGGATTCGAATGCGCGGTGCTGGCGCTTTGCCGCCAGAAGCTCTGGCCACGATCGCGCCCAAGCCCATCGTTCGACAGCAGCGATAGTAAGCATGCGAACTATCTTGAGTCGTGTGGGAATGGCGCCCGTACGTCTCCGAAAGTCTGACAGTCGAGCAAGAGCCCAGAGCCAAATTTAGGAACCACGCTCAAATATTGGAAAAGACTTCTCACTGCGTGGTTGCTAGCCTGTACCCAACAACTGAAGCTTCCTAATTGAAGCAGATCAGTCCCTTCAGGTCACGAACACCTGACGGGACTGATCTGCTTCAGTTGCGGAAACTCGACCTTTCGTGCCGTATTCTTCACTGTGCTAGCTGGAACGCTGGGGCTCAGTCTGCCAACGCTTGGGCGAACTTCCCATGACTGCGGTAAATTGCCGGTAGAAATTGCTCGGACTGGAGAAACCTGCCGCCATGCCCGCTTCGAGGACGCCCGAACCGTTACTGAGCAGGCGGGCGGCGTACTCCACGCGCAGGCGCTGTTGGTACTGCTTGGGTGAACATTGGAGCGCGCCCTGAAATGAGCGTCGCAACCCTTCGGTACTCATTCCGCAGGTTCTCGCGAGTTCTTCCACTGAAATTTCTTCGGTGGCCCGTTGAACCAGAATATCCAACGCCTTGGCGATGCGATGAAGTGCCTGACGACGCTCCGTGTCCTGAGCCATCCGTCGCCCGGGCAGCCGCTGCAACTCGACCATGATCGGCCAAACCAAGGCTCGGACAGCATCCCGCCAGTCGGAGCGTTGTTCCGCTATTTCATTGGAAAGCGTCGATACCAAAGCACTGAGCCGCGGCTGCTCTTCGGGATGCAGACAATTCCGAAACTCCGCGCCGGCAAGTGGAAAGGGATCCAGCAGCTGCCGGTTACCTCTTGGGGTGCCAACGAGTTCCTGAGGATCGCAGTAGCAAAACGCCCAGTGGCTGGTGGTGCCGGGAGAACTCTGAGCCATGTGGTGCTCCTCCGGGCCCACAACGACGACATCCCCCGGACCGAATTCGAACAGCTTGTCTTCGACGACGAAAACGCCCGTGCCTCGCCGGCAATATCCGATCTCGAAGAAATCATGGCGGTGCAGCGCGGCGATCCGATGATCTGTTTGCTCCCATTCACCCACCACGCAGGGAAAATCAGGCCACATGGGCCGATAGTCCTCGCGGATCCGGGGGATCTTCAACGACGTGGGATTAGGCATGATCTTTTTGGGAAATCAGGAAGAAGCACCGGACAGAGTTAGCTAGTTTTACACGTGAGCTTGGACCGCACCAGGCGCATCCTTATTGAGTTTATGCGCCCATTCGCTCGTTACCCACGTCCACCCACACGGCGTTACGTAACGAGGTGACTCCCGGACCATCTTCGGGGCGTGCCCTCACGCACAGAGAACGAGACAACACGGCTAACGATCAAAGTAACGCGCTTCTTCACCGAAACGCTTCCCCCGGAGACACGCCATGAACACGCAGCGCACCGCTCGAAGAACTTTCCTACTGGGTGCCGGTGGGGTGGCTGTCGGCTTACCATTTCTTGAATCGTTCCTGCCCGAGAGTGCGCGGGCACAGTCGGCACCTACACGTTTAGTGATTGTGTACAGTCCGAACGGCACCAACAATCTTCCCGAATTCATGCCCGTGGTGACTGGCCCGAACTTCACCTTGGGGACAGAAACTGCACCGCTCACCCCCTACCAAAAGAAGTTACTCGTGATCTCCGGACTGGAGATCAAGTGCCCAACGGTACCCGGGGATCAGCACACCTCCGCGATTGCCGCCATGCTGACCGGCGTGGGAGGCATGGGGAGCGACCAGTTTTCCGATGTGGCAACGTCCGTCGGAGGCGGCTGGGCGGGTGGGATCTCTGTCGACCAAGCGCTCGCCAAAACGATCGGTCAGACCACTAAATATGCTTCTCTGCAATTTGGTGTCGGAACCAGCGTTCGCTACGGCAATCACCCGATTGGTCGGCTTTCTTACGCAGGCCCGGCGCAACCTGTGGCCCCCGAAGACAGCCCGGCTGCTGCCTACGCGCGACTCTTCTCAAACACATCAGCACCGCCAACGCCCGGCATGCTCGACGCGAATCTCAAGCGCGACAAGAGCGTGATGGACTTTGTGATCAATGAGTTTGGCGCTGTGAGCTCGGCCGTTTCAACGGAAGACAAGCAACGGTTGGATCAACACGTGAGCATGCTGCGAGAGGTGGAACGCAGCCTGAGTGTGACGCCGACCAGCAACCTGGCTTCGTGCACCCAGACCATGTTCAGCGCCATGGGAGATCCGAGCGCTGCCGACAATTTCCCTAACGTCGCCAGGCAACAGCGTGGCCTGATGGTGTTGGCGCTCTCCTGCAACCTGACGCGCATCGCTACCCTGCAGTATTCCTACGCGCGCTCGCTGCAGACTTTTTCTTGGCTGAACGTCGCGAGCGACCACCACAGCATGTCCCACGAAGCCAACCCAGGCGGTGACGGAGCAGCCGAGGCCGGCATGCAGAAGATCAACAATTGGTATGCCACCGAACTCGCAGAGCTCCTAAAAAGTCTGGATGCAATCAATGAAGGCGGCTCCACGTTGCTCGATAATTGCCTGGGCTGGTGGTGCAGCGATGTGGCCGACGGAAAGGACCACAATTGGTCGGATTTGCGCGCTTTTCTCTTTGGATCCTGCGGAGGCCGCGTCAACACAGGTCAACATGTCATGTACGGAGCGCGAGCAGGCGCGCCCGGCGGGGATTTTGACTACGCGTACGGTTGGAACAATGGCGAACCTCACAACAAGTTACTCGTGACACTCCTGAATGCTTTTGGAGTGCCCGCCACCACGTTCGGAACTGCGCTTGGCAGTGGCCCACTCACCGGGATCCTCAAGTAATATGAAGTACTCATTAGTGCTCGTTTCACTGGCTTGCATCTCCGCAAGTTGCGCCCCTGAATCATCCGAGCGCCTTGCCGGTGACGCCAGCGGGGGCAACGGCCCGAGCGGAGCTCACACCGGCGGTTCTGCAAGTTTTGCGACCAGTGGCTCAACTTCAACCGCTCAAGGTGGCTCGACCGGCGGCAATTCGAGCTCAGATATGAGTGGCGGCGCGACTTCTGCCGCAGGAGGCAAGAGCGGCACGACATCGGGCGGTAGCGCCACCACGACATCGGGCGGAAGTGGCAGCGGAGGAGCCTCCAACCCCGTCATTCCAGCAGGGGGAGGCCAAGGAATGAGCGGCGAGCTGAATGGCTTACGTTGGGAAGCGCTCTGTCGACAACAGATGCCTCCAGGTTCTGCGGCTTGCCCGAATTTGCCGTTAGACAATGTTTGCCCAATCGACGCGGCGGATCCGAATAGTGATCGCCAGGGCTACTACAGTACCGACAAAACAGTGACATTTCCTGGGACTCCGGGTGTGATTTACAACGTTCAGATCCGAGTCCGCGGCGTAGTGGAGTTCCGCGACTACGCCAACGGCATGCCAGATGGCGAGCACTTCTACATTGGCGGGGACGCTCCTGATTTCTCCAGTGAGGGCGAAGAAGTGCACCTGAATCTTTACAGCTTGTCTGTCTCATCGCCCAAGCAAATCTACTTCCTCAACGATTCCGCAGGTGGTACTGGCACGGCGTCAGCCGTCGCGCTCATCGATCAAACCCGAACCATTGCGATCGAAGGGGGAGCCAGCGTACGGGCCGTCGCCTTTGATCGAAATTGCAATGCCTTCATGAATTGCACCAGCTACGATGGCACCTGCACGCCGTTTATCGTGCCCGGTGTTCCGCCCTACCCGAACGCCTTCAGCGGCCAGTTTCTACAGCTGGATGTGCTCGGTGTGGCGCCCAAGAACTAAAGATCTTTCAACGCTTGCCAATGCCCCCTGGGCGGCAGCATTCTCGCGGCCCCATGAGCGAGCCCACGCGTCCGAGCGAAGCCACAGCGCTGAACTTTATCCACGAAATCATCGAGGCTGATCGCGCCGAGGGGAAGCAGGGAGGGCGCATCGGTACGCGTTTTCCGCCAGAGCCCAATGGCTACTTGCACATTGGCCACGCCAAATCGATCTGCCTCAACTTCGGAACCGCGTTGAAGTACGGCGGAACCTGCAATCTGCGTTTTGACGATACGAATCCCGTTGCGGAAGACGTGGAGTTTGTGGATTCGATTCAAGCGGATGTGCGTTGGTTGGGCTTTTCCTGGCCCACACCCACGCTCTTTGCCTCCGATTATTTTGAGCAACTCTTTGACTGGGCCATCGCGCTCATCAAGGCGGGGAAAGCTTATGTCGACAGCCAACCGCTCGAAACGATCCGGGAGCAACGCGGCAACTTCTACACCACCGGCAGCGACAGCCCGTTTCGGAGTCGCAGCGTTCAGGAAAATCTCGACCTCTTTCAGCGCATGCGCCAAGGCGAATTTCCCGACGGCGCTCATGTGTTGCGCGCGAAGATCGACATGCAATCACCGAACCTCAACCTGCGCGATCCGCTCATGTACCGGATCCGGCACGTGGCGCATCACCGCACCGGGAACAAGTGGTGCATCTACCCAATGTACGACTTTCAGCACGGCCTTTCCGATGCCATTGAGCAGATCACGCATTCGCTCTGCACACTCGAATTTGAGGATCACCGCCCACTATATGACTGGTTTGTGGGGGAATTGGCCCTAGATCCGCGGCCACGCCAAATCGAGTTTGGTCGACTGAAGCTCACCTACACGATCCTCAGCAAGCGCCACTTGCAGCGCCTGGTCCGCGATGGCGTGGTGAACGGCTGGGATGATCCACGCATGCCCACCTTGGCAGGTCTACGGCGCGGAGGTTACACGCCTGAGGCCATTCGCGGCTTCATGGAACGGGTGGGTATCTCGAAGCGGGATGGCGTCGTCGATGTGTCGCTTTTGGAGCATGAGTTGCGCGAAGATCTGAATGCGCGCAGCTCACGCGTGATGGCGGTTTTAGATCCGATCAAAGTGGTGATCGAAAACTATCCCGAGGGCGAGAGCGAGGAATTCGAGGCTGTGAATCACCCTGACCACGCCGAGCGGGGGACACGCAAAGTTACCTTCTGCCGCGAGCTGTATATCGACCGTGAGGATTTCCTTGAGGAAGCCCCCAAGAAATGGTTCCGCCTGTCGATCGGCGGCGAAGTGCGGCTGCGCTACGCCTGCCTCATCAAGTGCCATCAAGCCATCAAGGATGCGCACGGCAACGTCACCGAGTTGCGCTGCACCTGGGACCCTGATTCTCGCGGTGGCGCCCCGAAAGACGGGCGCAAGGTTCGCGGCACCCTGCATTGGGTCTCGGCCAAGCACGCTCTGGACGCTGAAGTTCGCCTCTATGATCGGCTATTTTTGGCAGAAAATCCCATGGCCGCCGATGGGGAAGACGGCTTCTTCAAGCACCTGAATCCCAATTCGAAGATCGTGCTCAAGGGCTGCAAGCTAGAGCCTAGGCTGGCTCAGCTGAAGCCAGGTGAGCCTGTGCAATTCGAACGCGTCGGTTATTTTTGTGCCGATCTCGACAGCACTTCGACAGCCCCCGTGTTCAATCGCACGATCACGCTAAAAGACAGCTGGACGAAGCAAGAGTCGAAGTGAACGCCGCGAACACGCGGCGATTCGGAATCGGAATCGGAATCGGAATCGGAATCGGCGGGAAGCCCCCACGCACGCTCCCAAATAGTAAGCATGCTTACCATCTCATGCTTAACTCACAGGCACTCAGCGTCCTTGTCCGCTC
>CAZSUA010000141.1:0-13498 GCA_964609655.1 uncultured Polyangiaceae bacterium
CCTCCTCTCGTTCTCTTCCGTTCGTCCGCGGCTGAACCTCCACCTGCATGGTCAGTCGGTGGGGGAGGGTTGGCCATGGCAACGAATGTGCTCGGCACCGGCTCCGCTGTTCTTGGCGTAGGCGGGCAGGTTCAGCTTCGACTCGGCAGTGAACTCGCCGATCCGCTCGTCGGAGTGGGGCTGTACCGGCTCGACAACGTTCTGGTGCCCTCCAAAGTTAGAAACCTTCATCTGAGCCTCACCTTCGCTCGTCTGACCATTTTGCCGGTACCACTCCCGCTCAGCGAGAGCTTCGAGCTTCGGCCGGGAGTGATTTCCGAGTTTGGCTCCATTTCAGCCTCGGAAGCTCCGTTGGCCCGCGATTGGTGGGCTGGCGGCTTAGAACTCTCGCTGGGCTACGTGTCGAATTGGCTGAGCGTCGATACCTCGGTAGGCGCCATTTTACCGCTGGAAACGCAGACCTTCAGCCTGCGGCAGCAAGGTCGCGCGAGTGAGCCCATACACACCATTAAACGCCTCAGTGTTTTCGCTCAATTAGGAGCCGTTTTGTGGATTCTGTGATCCAAGGAGTGATTGTGAGACATAGCCCTTCTGAGATGAGCCCCCAAGCTGAGCGTGTTGAGCCCTTCGCCGAGTGCGACGGGGGCCGCCTCCAGTCGCTGCTGGTTGCGCATTTCCAGTTGGTGTGGCGCATGCTGCGGAGGCTTGGGGTCGAGGTCAGCTCGGTGGATGACGAAGCGCAGCAGGTGTTCGTGATCACGGCGGAAAAGCTACACCTGATCGAAGAAGGCAAAGAGCGCTCCTTCTTGCTGGGCGCCGTGTACCGAGTCGCGGCAAACGCGCGACGGGCTCAGGGGCGAGGCCGGGAGCATTCTGATTCGGATGCGGTCGAGGTTGCTAAGGACCCAACCCCGCATTTGGATGAGCTGCTCGGTCAAAAACGCCGGCGAGAGCTCTTAGATGAGATTTTGGATCAACTGCCTTTTGAGCAGCGCACGGTGCTTGTGTTGGGTGAGCTTGAGGGCATGAGTCGCTCTGAAATCGCCGCTTCGCTTGAGCTCTGCGAGGGGACGGTTGCTTCAAGGCAACGCCTAGCCAAGCAACACTTTCTTCGGCTAGCTGCGCGGTATCACGCGCGGCTGGCGCAAGGAGCAGTAAAAAATGACGAATTGGGATGAGCAGGTTTCTCCCGATATTGAGCGGTTTGCTGAGGCGCTGCTCGATTCCGCAACGGCCGATACACCGAGCGACGCGGCCTTTCGACGAACAGCGGCGACGCTTGGGTTGACGTCGCTGCTTGGCAGTGGCGTGTTGTTGGCGTCTGGCGCAGCCCGGGCAGCATCGGGGATGTTCGCAAAGATCGGTGAGGGTGCGAGTGCGAGTGCGAGTGCTGGAGCGGCATCGGCGCAAGCAGGAAGTGTGGCTGCTGGGTCCGGTTTGGTCTTGGTGAAGTGGGCGGGCGCGGGGCTGCTCGTCGGCATAACAACCGTTGGGGTCACGCAGGCTGTCTTTCCGAAGCCAACTGAAAGCCCATCCTACTCCGCAAGAGCAACGCTTCCTGTCTCGGGGCTAGCACCGTCGGGGTGGGTTGGGCGGTCACAGCGCAATCGAGTTGTACCGCAGGTAGACGTGGAACCAGCGATCGTGGAAGCGGTCGTGGTGGTGCCTGTCCAATCAGAAAAAATGGGGCAGGCTGCGGTGCCGGTTGGTGCCAGTCGAGTACGGTCACAAGCTAACTCTGTTGCAGCTGGAAGCAAACACGTTGCGGAGATCGTTGGAGCGTCGCTGGCGAGCGTTGATAGTGTTCATAAGCGCCCAGTCGGTGCGCTAAGTGCAAAAGTAAGTTGGATTGGCGCTCCAGATGCTGCGGCGGCTGGTCCGTCGGACGCGAGGCCAGTGGCGCGGGACTCTTTTGCCCCGTCAGCGGCATCGGCCGTTCCCGTTGCGGGAGGGGATCAATTGCCCGAAGAGGTTCGGTTAGTGGACGCGTTGCGGTCTGCGATAGCTCGCCGTGATGTGGGGACCCTGAAGGAGCTGTTGGCCCGATATGATAGAGAGCATCCGACGGGGGAGCTTCGGGCTGAGGTAGCGGCGATCCGTGCGCGCGCGGCTGCGAACTCGCGCTAGGGGCTGCTGGAATGCGGACATTTGGCGCACATTTAGTGATCGCCGCACTTTCTATGCTTTTCGCTGGTTGCGGGACAGCAGACCACTACATTGTTGATTCGTCGTTTCGTTCATCAGGAGCGGCAGAGGGCGGCGGAGTCGGAAGTGGTGGAGGTACGTCGGCGTCGAACGGCGGAAGTGGTGGAGCTCAGTCGGAGTCGAGCGGCGGAAGTGCTGGGGCGGGATTAGCGGGCTCCCCGAAGCTGAGTGAGAGTTTGCCAGGGTTGTGCGACTCGAGCGCCGGTGAGAGCGCGTATCCGTTGCTTCCAATCGACGCCACGCAGGCTGCCACGCGCCTTTCAAAGTTGTTCTGGAACATCGCCCCTCCGGAATACCTGGTGGCGGATGCGAAGACTCGAAATTTGAAGACACTGAGCGATCTTGCCTGTTTTGCGCAGAGCATGCTGAATGATCCTAGGGCAGCAGCTGGAGTCTCTAAGTTTTTCTTGGATTGGTTGGATACTGGCGTGGTGCCCAGTCTTGCGCGCGATCCGAAGCTTTTTCCAGAGTTCACTGCCGAGACGGTCGTCAACGCTCGTGCCTCCACGCAGGCGTTTCTCGGTCACGTTTTCTTTCGAAATCCCAATGTCGTCCCTCAGCCAGCGACGCTCTCCACATTGCTCACGGCCAAGTTCGGCTACGTGAATCAGCCTCTGAGTAAGATCCTCGGTGTGCCCTCAACCGCGAGCGCCCTCGAGTTTGTCGACGTATTGCCGAATCGGCGCATTGGACTGCTTTCTCAAGCGTACTTTCCGATGGTTGAGGCCAACGCCACGTCAAGTTCTCCAACGCGCCGGGGGAGCCACCTTATCGAAACTTTTCTCTGCAATACGTTGCCCAGGCCGCCGCTTGGAGTCGTCACCACCCCACCCAACCCAGTATCGCCGCTCACAACGCGGGCCCGCTACGAAAGCCAACACGCAGTGGATCCAGGCTGTAGAAGCTGCCATCAGCTTATGGATCAGCCAGGCTTCGCGTTCGAGCATTTTGACGCGGATGGGAGTTACCGCATGTTGGATGCGAATCAGCCTGTGGAGTCGATGGTCACCCTTCCGCGGTATAGCTTTCGGGATTGGGGTTTTGGCCCCGTTTCAGTTTCCGATCACGCTTCTTTGTCAGAACTATTGGCCAAGAGTGAAGCCGTGCGCGCTTGCCTCTCCGCCCGCTGGATCGCCCACGCTGAGGCGGTGATCTGGGATCAAGCGGCTCCGAGCTCGCCGATGGAGGTCAAGGTCGAAACAATTTCGTACGTGCTGCGTCGCGGAAAGTACTCTGCGGGCGCGAGCAACGACGCCGATCCCAATTACTTCGATCTCAAGCAGATGATGCTGGCGGTGATTGAGCAGCCTGTTACTTACGCCGCACTCCCATCACTCAGGTGACACGCGACGGTACCGTCGGAAATATATGCATCGGGTGTGATCAGATTGGTTTTGCCCGGACATAGTCTCAATAGGGCAAGCATGCAGCGGCAGGGTGAAGATGGGCTTTGCCACGCGCTCGCAGCTTAACTCGGTCATCGGGTCTGAATTCGGGAGGCAATATGTCAATCAATATGGAACGCGTCTCAGGACAATGGAATCTCACTCAGGTGGAATGTGAAGTGGTGCGCATGCTGGTAGCAGGGTCACCCAATAGCGCGATTGCTCGCGCGTTGAGCCGCTCAGTCAAAACGGTCGAGGCGCATATCACCAAGATCTTGAAGAAGGCCGAATGTCAGAATCGAGTTGAGTTGATTGTGAAAGGGATGGCATGCTCGGGGCACGCTTCGGGCACGCTCGATCTTCGTGGTGTGGTGTTCCCCGACACCCAAGAGGTCGAACAGCCGCGTTTGATGCAGATGGCTTGAAGTTGTGTTGCCGATGCCGTGACGCTCGCTGCCGCTTATGGCTGTTCCAGCGCCGAAACAGAGCGCAATCCAGTTTACCTCCTGGATAGGGCTGCAGTCGGCAAGGCTAGCGGTGGTCGCTTGGAACTGGCGGTAACGCCAGCGGTGGCGGTTCATCGCTTGGAACTGGCGGTAACGCGAGTGGCGGCGCGAACAACAACGGGAGCGGCGGAGCGAACAACGCAAGCGGCGGAGCTAGTAACGCTGCCTGTACACCTACCGATGCAGGAGTTGCCGCGATGTTGGCGACTCACGGCTGCAATGACTGCCATGGCCAGGAGGACAAATCGACAACGGCTGCCAACTTGGCTGCCAACGCCATCGGAATGGAGGATACGGACCATCCGACTTGCGCCGGCGGCAATGCTGCCCTTGATTATTAGGGGCGGGAGTCCAATGATGAGCACCTTGTATCTTAAGCTTGCAGGAACTACCTGTGGCGACCGAATGCCCAAGGGTGGGACCCCGTTGAGTCAAGGCGAGCTCGACTGTGTGGCAGTCGTGGATCACCGCCACGCCAGCTCCTGTACCTGAGGAGTGAAGTAGCACCTTGGTGCTCAGAGAAGGCCGCCGTGTCTCCATGGACACGCGCGGCCTGTCTTTATTTCGTACAGCGTCGCCCTGCAAGCATCGAATGATGAGTCACAACGGCGGCCACTGGTGACTCTGGAAGCACTGCGATGGCGCGCGGACAGTTGGCGGCCACCGCCGGATTCTTCTTGCTGCGAGCCCCAGCCGAAGTGTGTTGAAGATTGGATCAACGGTTTGCCTACGGGCAGTACCGGTGGTGGCTCGGGGATCTAGGGTAACGTGCGCGGTAGTCGCTATGCAGCGTCGACGCTCACCGCGCTCCTCAGCGTAGGCGCCGCGCCCTGCTCCACGTAGTCGCGGATCTGTAGTTCGCCGTTCATCGGCAACGCTTGAAGTTTGATGTTGATAGAGCCGTCGCCGTTGACGAAACCGACGCCTACTTTGTTCCAAGAGTGGCGTTGGTGACGGTCGGTGATGGCGTAAACGAGCTTCATTTTATGCTTTTCCACTTGGATTTCTTTCTCAAAGGATTGTGGTTGTGGCCGGCATCGCTCGCCAATGGTGAGCTTTTGCTGATGGTCAGTGGATGTAACATTGGCAACTGTTGTGCCAGTCAGGGTTGCCGAGTGCAAAACGCGAAAGTGAGCCTGGCTGAAGGTAAGGAATCGCATAGCGTTTGGATCGAGCGCTTTGGAGAAGCCTATCCGACAGCTGTCCGTTGGCTGTCCGCTGCTTGAGACTTAGGGATAACCCCCAGCGCTCTCGATATATCCGCGGAACATCCCGGTTGGGGAGATGGCGACGTGCAGTCTCATCTTTGTTGGGCTCGCGTGGATGTAGCTCTCGGTGGGCTCACGACGACGTAGGTCTCACCTTTGCGGGGCTCGCGATGAGGTGGTAGCTCGCACCCTGCGTTTTCGGGGGGCGTTGTCGGTTGTCGATAGCTTCCTGTTGGACGAACCTCTGCTCGACGCACGTGCTGCCACAGCTTCGGATAGCGAAGGCGCCGACTTGCGGCGCAGGAGCGGCGCGAGAAAGCGCCCGGTGTGCGAGCGTGGATTCTTTGCAACGGCTTCTGGCGTACCGCATGCGATCAGGGAACCACCGCCTGGGCCACCTTCGGGGCCAAGATCGATCACGTGATCGGCGCACTTGATCACATCGAGATTGTGCTCGATCACGATCACGGTATTCCCGGAATCGACCAATTCCTTCAGAACTTGCAGGAGCTTGGCTGTATCCTCGAAATGGAGACCTGTGGTGGGTTCATCCAAAATATAGAGCGTGCGGCCCGTGGCCTTGCGCGCCAGCTCTCGCGAAAGCTTGATACGCTGCGCTTCGCCGCCAGAAAGGGTGGGGGAGGGTTGACCCAGATGCAGATAATCGACGCCCACCGCTTCGAGCAGCGTCAAGGGTTCAGAAATATTGCGGTGCGCTGAGAAGAGCTCGCGCGCCTCGCGAATCGTGAGCCCTAGCACATCGGAAATCGAGCGGCCACGGTAGCGCACCTCCAAGGTCGCGTCGTTGAAACGCCGGCCTTGGCATTCTTCGCACTTGACGAAAACATCAGGCAAAAAGTGCATTTCAATCTTGCGCACACCATCGCCTTCGCAGGCTTCACAACGCCCACCGGGAACGTTGAAGGAGAAGCGCCCGGGCGAATAGCCTCGCACTTTAGCATCGGGCACCTCGGCGAAGAGCTTACGGATCTCATCGAACACTTTGACGTACGTCGCAGGATTGCTGCGCGGAGTGCGACCGATCGGGTGCTGATCGATATTGACGACTTTATCAAGCTGTTCGACACCGTCGACTGCCAGGTGTGCCCCAATCTTTTCCTCGGCTTTGTTCAAGCGATTAGCGAGCACTGGGTAGAGGATGGATCCAATCAGTGAGGACTTTCCTGCCCCAGATACCCCCGTCACAACACACAAAGTTTGTAACGGAAATGCGACGTCCAAGTTTCGGAGATTGTTTTCTGAGGCTCCGCGCACTTTGAGCCAACCTTTGGCTTCACGTCGCTCCTGCGGCACTTCGATGCGTTTTCTGCCGGAGAGGTAAGCCCCGGTGAGCGACTCCTGGCATTTGCCTAAGCTGGCTGGCGTACCAGCGTGCACGACTCTTCCTCCGAGCGTTCCTGCGCCTGGTCCAAAATCGATCACGTGATCCGCACGACGGATGGTGTCCTCATCGTGCTCCACAACGACCACGGTGTTCCCGATGTCGCGCATGTTAGTGAGCGTATCGAGCAGCTTCCCGTTGTCCCGCTGATGTAGCCCAATGCTCGGCTCATCCAGCACATAGATGACACCAGTGAGCTCTGAGCCCACCTGGCTTGCCAAGCGAATTCTCTGAGATTCTCCGCCGGATAGAGTGGGGCCCGCTCGATCAAGTGAAAGATAGCCGAGCCCGACAGCCACTAGGAACTTGAGCCGATTGTTGACTTCTTTCAGCACCTCAGTCGCAATTTCTTGGTCCGTTTTGGACAGGCGGATCGAGCCAAAGAACTCTGCGGCCGGCTCCACCGTCATGGCTGCAACATCCACCAATGTTTTCTCCGCCACGGTGACAGCCGCGCTTTCGCGCTTCAGCCGCTTCCCATGACACGTGGAGCACTCGCGGTCGGCGAGATACTTTTGGAGCCATTCTTTTTTCTTCTCGCTGCCGGTTTGGCGAAAGCCTTTGAGCAGACGCGTGAGCAGGCCGTCCCACTGCGTGTCAAACGTGCCGCGCCCTGAGCCTCCCTTCCACGTGACTCGAAACTTGCGCTCCCCGGCACCTTCCAAGATCAGCCTTTTCTGGGCGGCGGGCAGCTTTTTCCACGGCACTTTGGTGCTGATGCCAAGCTGCTTTAAGATTTGGCCGCGGAAGCCGTGGCTCCAGCCGATCTTTTTGGAGACATCCGTGCCCCAAGGATCTACGGCTCCTTCGTCGATAGTTAACTCCGGATCTTTGATCAGCCGCTCCGGATCGATTTGCATCCTTGTCCCGAGCCCATTGCAGTCGAGGCACATGCCCTGTGGGCTATTGAAAGAAAAAGCCTGCGGCGAGAGTTCAGGAAAAGAGATGTTGCAGTGGGGGCAAGCGCGGCTCTGACTGTACGGGCGGTCACCCGCCGCTTCAGTGTGAGCGATCAGGTTCCCGGTGCCTTCACGCAACGCGAGCTCCACGGACTCAGTGAGTTGGGCCAAGACATCACGGCGCAGCACGAGTCTATCGATCACGGCTTCCACGGTGTGCTTCTTTCGCTTATCGAGCGCTTCGAGCTCTGCGCTCTCCATGATGCTGCCATCGACACGCAATCGCACAAATCCCCGCTGACGTGCCTTCTCAAGCAACTCGCGGTGCTCCCCTTTGCGATTGACGAGCAGGCTGGCAAGGAGAATCAAGCGCGTCCCATCAGGCAGTGCTGCGAGATCTTGGGCGATTTGTTGCGGCGTTTGGCCGGCAACCTTGCGACGACACTGGTGGCAGTGCTGCACGCCAATGCGCGCATAGAGCACACGCAAATAGTCCGAGATCTCAGTAATGGTACCAACCGTCGAGCGAGGATTGGTCCCCGTGGTCTTTTGCTCGATAGAGATGGTGGGAGAAAGTCCACGGATCGCATCGAAGCGCGGCTTCTCCATGCGGCCCAAAAACTGCCGCGCGTAGGCCGAGAGCGACTCCACGTAGCGCCGCTGCCCTTCTGCATACAGCGTATCGAACGCTAAGGACGATTTGCCAGATCCGGAGACACCAGTTAGCACAACAAGCTTCTTTTTCGGGATCCGGACGTCCACGGACTTGAGATTGTGCTCGCGGGCGCCGCGGATTTCGATGTAGTCGAGCTCCATGTTGGGGACGCTACACCTGTGCCCCTGCCGGTACTAGCGCGAGTGTGTTCTCAACCGACATGCAGCAAATTCATTGCAATATGGCTCGAATTGAGCCGTGAACGCCGCGCTCCTTCTCGGGTCGAGCGTGGCAGAGCTCCTTTGGCGGATGAATGCGTGAGTCCGCTGTGCTAGAGTTTTTGGTTAGTCGGTTCGCGTTTGCCGGTATCACAGGTTCAGGGAGTGCTTAGATGCGATTCAAAAGCTTGCTTGCGTTGGGTGTGTTGGTGGGGGCCTGCAGTGGTTCGCAGTTCGAAACGACAGACGATCTCGGAGGCAGCACGGGCGGTGTCCCGGGCACTGGCGGTAACCTGAATGGGAGTGGCGGAGGGCCGAGAAGCACGGGCGGGCTCGCGGGCAAGAGCGGTGGAGCTGCCAACAGCGGGGGCAGTGTTGGCGCGGCAACCGGTGGCGTCCCAAGTGGCGGGGGCAACGGAACAGAAACGGGTGGCACGGCGAGCGGTGGAGATGCGGGCGTGATTCAGCCCGGCACGGGCGGAGCTGTCACGGCCAGTGGTGGCTCGGGTGCCGGCAGCGACGGGGGTGCCATCGGTACTGTTGGTGGTGGGTTCAGCGGAGTCGGTGGTTCGGCGGCAGGCGGAAGCGGGGGCTTCGCGAGTGGCGGAAGCGGGGGCTTCGCGAGTGGCGGAAGCGGGGGCACTAACTGCAACTCGCTTTGGTACACCTATGCTCAGGCGCTTGAAAAAGCGCGTTCTTGTACCTTAGATGGCCAGAATCAATGCGGGACTGACAAGGGACTGCCCGATGCCTGCGGTTGCGAAGTTCCAGTCAATTCTGGCAGCTATGCGGCTTCGGCCGCGAATGCCTACGACGACTGGGTGGATGCAAGCTGCCAGCATTCAGTCGTTTGCTTGATGCCGTGTACGAGCATTCAGTCGTCAGTGTGCACTGCTACTAGCAATGGTGGTGCTATCTGCAAACCGAGCTCCGGACCGAGCTCCGGATAGATAACAGGCAAGTCTATTCCGGAAGCTTGGGCTCCTCGAGCTTCCCTTCGCAATCCAGGCTCTTCAAGAAGGACACGAGTGAAGCTAGCTCTTCAGAAGTGAGCTTGCGATCGCTGAGGAGGGGGCTCCTATTCTTGTTGGCAAGGCCACCCTTGGCCATAAAAGCCACTGCATCTTCGAGCTTGGCAACGCTGCCGTTGTGAAAATAGGGAGCGCTCTTGCTCACGTTGCGGAGTGAAGGCACCTTGAATGACGCCCAATCCCCTTCACTTTGGGTGACTTTGAAACGCCCAACATCGATCTTGTCTTCGGCCACATCGGTGCCAATTCCCGTATTGAAAAAGCTGCCGCCCGGCGTGCTGTAGGCGCTCGAGAAGAAGGGCGGTGTGTGACACATCACGCAGGCCGCTTTGCCCATAAAAATCCCAAGTCCCGTTTTCTGGTCGCTAGAAAGCGCGGCCGCTTCACCTTTGGCGAAACGATCGTACGCGGTATTGTTGCAAACGATCGTGCGTTGGTAGGCGGATACGGCCTGTGCGATGGTATCTGCGGTGACGCCGTCCTTAGGGAAAACCCGGGCGAAAGCCTGCTTATAGCCTTTGATCTTAGCGATCTCTTTCGCCTTCTTGTCCAGATTGTCCTTGCCAACGCCCATGTTGTTCCCCGCCCAGGCGGCTTTCATCAGCGCCTCGAGGGAATCTGCACGGCCATCCCAATAGGTTTTAGAAAGATAACCCACGTTCCAAAGGGTTGGGCTGTGGCGGGGGAGCAGCTTCCCGTCGGCGCCCACGGGCAATGGATCGTGCCCACCGGTGCCATCTTCGTTCAGATGACAGGAGTAGCAGGAGCGAGTTCCGTCGCCGCTCAGGCGTTGGTCGAAGAAGAGTTGCTGGCCGAGCGCAATTTTCTCGGGAGTTTGCGGGTTGTTCGTCGGGATGGGCAGCGCGCCGAGATCATGTGCGAGGGAGCGAGGATCGATCTCCAGCGGCTTGGCGCTTGCGATGAGAGCCGCCGCGGTGGAAGCGGGCGGGATTTCGGGCTTGGGAGGCTCCTTTTTTCCACAAGCCAGCGCCAAGAGGGCACCCAACAAACCAAAAGCAACATACCGGTTCCTGATGCTCAACATCCTTCGCTTCTAGCGCTCGATTGAGCGCGACTCAAGTCAAGGCTGCTCGGCGATAGGTTCCGTCCAATGAGCTATCTGCATGATCCTGCGTCAATCCCAACGCTTGAGCCACACCAGCATCGCACCTCGCCCGCCCAAATCAGGAGGAGCGGTCGTGAACGCCAACACAGAATGGGCATAGCGCAAGCTCAGCGCTTCAATCGTTGCATCCCGCAACACCGGACCGCCGGCACCTGAGTGCAAGCCGCGCCCGCACACGATCAGCAGGCAACGCGCGCTGCGTTTCTCCGCGTCCAGGAATAACTGATCCAGCGCACGCTCTGCTTGTTCCCGCGTCTTGCCGTGCAGATCCAGCTTCAGGCTCGGGCGAACACCACCTTGGCTTAGGCGTCGAACATGCTGTCGATCACCACCGTCGAGAAACCCTGACACGTTCTCGCCGTCGTCTTCGATGGTCAGCTCGCGTGGTGCTCGCGACTCTAAGCTGGAGCGCTGATGATTCAATGGGGCGCTTTGCCGCAGCTCCGACGGATTGGGTCGAGAGGGTGGGACCCTTCTCGGCGAGTCCGACAATGGCTGAATGCCGCGCATGGCCTGCTTGAGCCAATCGGAATCAGTGGGCGGCTTCTTGGGAGACATGGGTGTGCTGTATTATGGATTGAGCTGGTGACCGTTGCGTATCCCACCTCAGGGGCGCCCGAGGTAGGGCGGATCTTTTCCAAGAAGCGTGAAAGCGTTGTGTCTGAGGAGGCTAGTGGTCACCGATTTCACCGAGGAGCGATTGGCATGAAACGAATAGATAGTCGAAGTTTCCGCACTTTTTCCCTACAAAGGGCCAGTTTGCTGGGAGCCTTGAGCACGCTCTTATTGGCTGGTTACGGCTGCCACAGCAACCCTAACAGCCACCTTGGGAGCGGCGTTGCGCGAACGGATAGCAAACGTACAGTCGTGGCCACACGCGATGCGAAGCTTGCGCCCAGCACTGATCCAGCGGGAACGAGACCGAGCGCTGCCCCAGCCGACAACGATGATCGCCTGCAGTCAGCAACTCCGCCAGCCGAGAACGAAGCGAAGCCGTCGCCCACCCAAGCTGAGCCAAAGGAGGATGTTCAGGTAGCCGACGAACTGATGGCCGTCGAAGCCGCGCCCGCAGTTCCCACTCGGCACAAGTCAGGGTCGGTCCCTCTGAGACTGAGTGGCGTCGGAAGCGGCGGGGGAGGCGTGGCTTACGGAATGGCATTAGGCAGACGCGCAGCGAGCGCGAGCCACGGTAGCCTGGCGGTTTCAGCTCCCGCGCACGAGGGCAACGCCGAGGCCTACGCCCATGTGCCTGATGCCCAGTTCCTTTCAGTCAAAGATCAACCGCTCTCAACCTTCGCGGCGGATGTCGATACCGCTTCGTACGCGAACGTTCGGCGTTTTCTCAATTCTGGCAGCATGCCTCCCAAAGATGCCGTGCGTGCTGAGGAGCTCATCAACTATTTTAGCTATGATTATCCAGCTCCGGCCGTCGGTCAGCCGTTTTCGGTCCACACCGAAGTGGCTAGCGCGCCCTGGGCACCGAAGCATCGTTTGGTTCAGATTGGCGTGCGCACCCCGGAACTCAAGGGCGAGAGTGTCGCGAAGAATTTGGTGTTCTTGATCGATGTTTCCGGATCGATGGCATCCCCTGATAAGTTGCCGTTGCTCAAGCGCGGCATGGAGCTCCTGGTGGACACACTCTCACCCCAAGATCGTGTGGCGATTGTGGTTTATGCGGGGAATTCAGGCGTGGTTTTGCCAGCAACCTCGGGCGCATCGAAAGATGTGATCCGTGGTGCACTCGCTCAGCTTGAGGCAGGCGGCTCCACGAACGGTGGAGAAGGGATTGAAATGGCCTACCGGCTTTCCGAGCAGAACTTCATCAAAGGCGGCGTCAACCGGGTCGTTCTCGCAACAGATGGGGACTTCAACGTCGGCACGACAAGCGAGGGCGAGTTGACACGCTTGATTGAGAAGAAACGCAAGAGCGGAGTCTTCCTGACCGTGCTCGGCTTTGGGCAGGGAAACGTGAAAGACAGCACGATGGAGATGCTGGCCAACAAGGGGAACGGCAATTACGCGTACATCGACGATCTTGCCGAAGCGCGCAAAGTCTTGGTGCGCGAAGGGGGAGCTACCCTGAACACCGTCGCAAAGGACGTGAAATTTCAGGTGGAGTTCAACCCCGCGTTAGTCGCCTCGTATCGGTTGATCGGTTACGAGAACCGCACGCTGGCCGCCCGTGACTTCAATGACGACAAGAAAGATGCGGGCGAGATGGGTGCCGGGCACACGGTGACGGCGCTTTATGAAGTCGTCCCGGTGGGTCAACCAACAGTCAAAGCACAGGTTGATCCATTGAAGTATCAGTCGCCGCAAACTATAGTTACCACCACAAAACAGAATCCGGGTGAATTGTTAACGCTCAAGATCCGCTACAAGAAGCCCAGCGCGGAGACGAGTGAAAAGATCACTGTTACGACTCAGGATTCGATAGCCTCCTTCGAAGCGGCCTCCACAGATTTCCGATTCAGTGCGGCGGTGGCGGCGTTTTCGATGGTGTTGAGCGGCTCCGCCCAACGCGGCAGCTCGAGCCTCGCGCTGGTCGAACGCCTGGCGAAGGGCGCGCTCGGAAACGATGTGCACGGCGATCGCAAAGGGTTTCTTGGTATGGTTCGGAAGGCTGAGACCTTTTCCCGCCCGCTCGTGTCTCAAGTGCTGAAGCCGAACTAGGATTTCGTGGGAAAGAACAGACTCTGCTTGGGGGTTGCCGGCGGGGTAGACAGGCAGAGCCACTCGTGCGGAATCGACTCAGAAACCAGATCAGCAACACTGAACGAGGTGAAGCCTTGTTCCTGTGCCACCTCGTCGGCAAAGGCCGAATGCGCGAAACTCCGAGCTATCACGTGGGCCATGGGTAGCT
>CAZSUA010000142.1:0-13472 GCA_964609655.1 uncultured Polyangiaceae bacterium
GGTCTCGGTCTGCCACTGAACAACGGAGATGTGCTGACGCACGTTGCAGGACAAAACGTGCGGACTGTTGGGGACGTCGTAGGGCTGGTGTTGGCACTCCGGGGGCGCAAGGCGTCAACGATTTTTGGAATATTCTGGCGCGAAGGCAAAGCCTTCGGGGTCTCGGTGGAGCAGCCATATCTAGCCACCTCATGCGAGGGCTGCCCTTCAGCTCCCATGCCTTGACATGCGTCAGGCCCGGCCCCAAAGCTCTGGTCATGAAAACACTCACCACTCTTGGGGTCCTCGGAATCATGTTTGCTGTATCGGGCGTCGCGCACGCGGCTCCCTCCTTCTCGCCTTCACCCGACACGGCCTGCGATGGCGGCAAGAAAAAGAAGAAGGGCGAAGAGCCCGCTCCTGTGCCCGCTCCAGAGCCTCCGACGACGCTCGTTCCGGGCGCATGAGTTGACGCCGGGGCCCTTCGGCATCCAAATGGGCGCTTCATGCCGCGCATTGTGAATTGTATTAAATTGGGTCGTGAAGCTGAGGGCTTGGAGAAGCCGCCGTTCAAGGGCCCAATGGGCCAGAAGCTGTTTGAGAATGTCTCCAAGCAGGCTTGGAGTGCTTGGCTGGAGCACTCCAAGATGCTGATCAATGAATACCGTTTGGATCTCACCAGCGAGAACGGCCAAAAGGTATGGATGACGGAGCTTGAGAAGTACTTCTGGGGCGAAGGTTCCGAGCTTCCGCCAGAATTCAAATCCGGCAGCTAGTCGCGGCGGATCGGGGACGGTATTCTCGCGGACATCGAAAGAGGTGTTCGCAGTGTCAGAATCTGAAGCTCAGGGATTAGGAACGGGCGGCGCTTTAGCGGTGGTGCCCAGCATCAACGTGGCTGGCTGCTCCGACGTGGGGAAGGTGCGCGCGCACAACGAAGACGCCTACCTGATAGCAACCTTGCAGCGCTCCATGGCCGTCCACGATAGCAGCCTGTCTGATGCTGCGAATCGTTGGTTTGCAAGCAACGGGCTCGGCACGCTGTTGGTTGTGGCAGACGGTATGGGTGGCCACGATAAGGGCGATGTCGCCAGCCAAATGGCGGTGCGGACGATCGCCGACTACGCACTCAACGTGATGCCCTGGGTGACGCAGCAGGCCAATCCGCAACCCCAGGGGTTTCAAGGCAACCACGAGACACTGACCGGCATTCGTACCCAGCTATCGAATGCCGTCCTAACAGGGGACGCCAATATTCGGCAGGCCTCAAGCGGCACCGAGTCAACGCTTAAGATGGGCACCACGCTCACCTTAGCCTATGTGATCTGGCCGCGCTTGTATGTGGTTCACGTGGGCGATAGCCGTTGTTATCTGTATCGCTTGGGGCAGCTTTCGCGCCTCACCAAAGACCACACCTTGGCACAGCAGATCATGGATCAAGGCTATCCTGGCGTGGATGCTTCCTCGCATTTGCACGATATGCTCTGGAATTCGCTCGGAGGCAGCGATGAGCTCCCCAGCCCCCAAGCGTTGCGTTATGATCTTTGTCAAGGAGATGTGCTGGTGTTGTGTTCGGATGGGCTCACCAAGCACGTGGACGAAGCCCAGCTCCTAGCAACGCTGGCCACGCGAGCGGCACCCAAGGATTTGTGTCGTAGCCTAGTCGATCAGGCCAACGCCGCAGGTGGCACCGACAACGTGACGGTCGTGATTGCCCAAGTGGAGCTTCGTTGATGTCTGCGCGCACCTTATCGATCACCGATGAGCTTCACGGCTATCTGTTAACCCACACGTTGCGCGAGCCGCCCGTATTGGCTCGCTTGCGCCAGGAAACGCAGAAGTTGGCCAATGCCGGGATGCAGATCTCACCTGAGCAGGGTCAATTCATGCGGCTTTTGATGGAGGTGTTGGGCGCTCGCAACTGTCTGGAGGTGGGCGTATTCACCGGATATAGCGCCCTCAGCGTCGCTTTGGCCTTGCCCGCTGATGGAAAGCTTATCGCGTGCGATGTGAATGAAGCGTGGACGAGCGTTGGGCGCCGCTATTGGGAGGAAGCTGGCGTCGCGCATAAGATTGAGTTGCGCTTGGCGCCAGCCGCCGAAACGCTGGAGTCGCTCATGAGCGCGGGCCGAGCGGGCACGTTTGATTTCGCCTTCATCGATGCGGATAAGTCCAATTACGGCATCTACTACGAAAAGTGCCTGCAGCTGCTGCGTCCGGGAGGCCTGATTGCCATCGATAATGCGCTCTGGGGCGGCAGGGTCGCAGACAGCGGCGATATGTCCCCGGATACGCGTGCCATCGCGGCTTTGAATGATCACGTGCACGCAGATGAGCGCGTCAATATGAGCCTGCTCACGATTGGTGATGGCTTACTTTTGGCACGCAAACGCTGAGCGATTTCAGTCGCGCCTCGCCCTAACGGGCGCGCGCCATGTGCTCGCCGAAGGCCCGTCTCCCGGCATCGCGCCCCGTCCCCGGCATCGCCCCGTCGCTGCGCAGGTCGCTGCGGGACGGACACGACCGGGATAGGGTTGCGGGGCCGCGCGGCGGGAGCGCTAGGTGAGCTGCCCTTTTCGTTCCTCGGAAGATAGTAAGCATGCTAGCATGCTTACTACCTCGTGTTCGACTTTGAGATGGCTGTCACGGACAAGTGGCATCGGGCTTTCTTAGGCGAAACCCCTGATCGCTACGCCCGTCGAAGCTCTTAGCTCACCCGTTCGACTCGGAAGCGCTTGCCCTTGATCCGACCCTCGCTCAAGCTTTGTAGCGCGCGCTCGCTCGCGCTCTTCTTGACCGCGACGTAGGCGAAGCGCTCGTGGATTTCAATTTTGCCGACGTCCTCTCCGCTGAGCCCACCGGCCTCGCCGGTTAAAGCGCCTAAAATATCGCCCGGGCGGAGCTTGTCGTTGCGACCGCCGGATAGGCGCAGCGTGTCCATGCTGGCCTCGCGACCGAGTCCGGCGCCGGGCTTGACGTTGGCGGCACTCTTTTCTCCGTGCTGGGTGGGAGTCAGTCGAGCGCCCAGGTAGTGCTCGATGGCGTCGAGCCTGGCTTGTTCGCTGGGAGCGCAAAGTGAGACCGCAACTCCGGCTTTGCCCGCGCGCCCCGTGCGACCCACGCGATGCAAATAGAGCTCTGCCTGTGCCGGCAACTCGAAGTTCACAACCACATCCAGCTTGTCTAGGTCAATGCCGCGGGCCGCTACATCCGTCGCCACGAGGACGCGCGTGCTGCCGTTTCGGAACTTCGCCATCACGCGATCGCGATCGCGCTGCTCAAGATCTCCGTGTAGGCTAGCGACACTGACGCCCGCGGCACTCAGCGCAGCTTCGATTTTTGCGACATTTAGCTTGAGGTTGGCGAAAACCAGCGCTGACTCATGAGGATATTGTTGAAGCGTGGCGATCAGCGCCTGCGGCTTCTGCTCGGATGCCACGTGAACCACCCACTGACGAATGTCCGGAAGCTGTTCCGGCTGATCGATGCGAATCTGCAAAGGATCACGTTGGTGTTTGCCACTGAGATCCTGCATCGAGGCTGGAAAGGTAGCCGAGAAAAAAATGGTCTGTCGTGACGGCGGAAGCGCTTTGAGTATCTTCGTCATGTCGGCTTGAAAACCCATGTCCAACATGCGGTCTGCCTCGTCGAGCACGACCGTGGCCACGTGATGTACCTTGAGTGTCCGGCGTCGCAGATGGTCGAGCACGCGTCCCGGAGTTCCGATGGCTACGTGAACGCCTTTCTCGAGCGTCGTCGTTTGGTCACGCAGGGCCTGTCCACCGGCAAGCACAGCTATCGATAGGCCTGGCAAGTTTCGCCCCAGCTTGCGAAAGTCGCGTGCGATTTGAGCGCACAGCTCACGCGTAGGACAGAGCACGATAGCGCGGAGATCGCGCGTTTCCAAACTGAGCCGCTGCAAAAGGGGGAGCGCGAAGGCGGCGGTTTTGCCGCTACCAGTCTTGGACTGCCCCACGACATCTCTGCCTGAGAGGATTGCTGGGATTGCTGCGGCTTGAATCGGCGTGAGTTGCTCGAAGCCGAGCTCCTCCACGACACTCAGCAGCGGAGGCGAGAGCTCGAGTGCGTTGAAGTCCATTTCAGGAGGCATAGCCCCGAACGTAGCTTTCTAGCTAGCGCGCCAAGCTCACGCAAGAACGGTCGGCACAGCGGAATGCCTGCTCCAACGCTAAATAGTCCCAGCGTTCGATAACACAGCGCGCACCACCGGCCGTAGTGTGCCGGATCAGATTGATGGAATTCGGGATGCCATCCCGCACCCGGCTCGACAGGGCCGTGCCAGCTTGCACCACCCAGCCACCCTCTGGTGCCAGCTCCGACGGGAGCTGAACCACGTACGGCACGTGAATGTGCCCTCCCAGGATAAGGTCGACTCCCGCCCGAGACCAGGCACGCACGGCTTTCGCGTGACCGTGCAGCAGATTGTGGACATCGTCGGCACGCACGACGTGAACCGGTTGGTGCGTTACAACGATGCGCAGCTGAGCAGCTTTTGCCTGTCGCAATCGAGCTGAAATGCGTTCAATCTGCGCGTCCGAAACCTCGCCGTCCACGTGTCGTTGGCGGCGGGTCGTGTTGACGCAGACGACGAGCAAGGATTCGCTGTCGTGTTCGGGTTCCAGCTCCTCGCCGAACGCACGGCAGAAGTTGGCATACGGGTGAAAGAGACGCGCGAATGGGTTGAAAAGAGGGATATCGTGGTTGCCTGGTATCACCAAAGTGCGCGGGACGTCGAGACCGTCCACGAAGCGTTTCGCCTCGGCGAACTCGCCCCGCCGAGCGCGCTGGGTGATGTCTCCCGAGAGCACGGCAACGTCGGGTTTCTCGCGTTGAATCAACTCGAGAAGCGCCAGCACTACCAGCGGCTGTTCCGTGCCGAAGTGCGGATCGGAGATCTGCACCAGAACGCTCATCAGCCCTCAGTCGTCTGAGAGGCAGGAACCAACAAGTTCAGCGGCCTTCTCGCGACTCGAAAATTGAGCGGAGGCGCCATCAAGTGCACCTCGCCGTCAACGGCGAGCTTCATCCTCCGCCGGCCCGTGCCATGCATGGGGCGCACCACCAGCTCGCGAAAGGCGAAGTCGCGGACACCGCTGGCCTCTCCAAGCTTGCCGGCCGCTCCGCGCAACGCCAGACCGAGCATCCCGAAAGGACTCACCGGCGCAACCATCACAGCCGCCAAGCGTCGGTGTTGCACCGCTTCGGCCTCAGGCAATCCAACTTGCTCCAGCTGCAGAGGATTGTTGCCGATGAACAACGTCGGCGTGTGCACGATCTCCCTCTGATGATCGTGCACGATCTCGAGCGCCAGCTGGTGGCGCCAATGGGCCAGCGTCGTGAGCCCCGCCCAGATGGCGACGGCTTGGTACCGACCGTACTGAGCTTTGAACCTTTCTCGGTCTTCAAGGATCCTGGGATAGAGCCCTAGGCCTGCGTTGACCAGAAAAATCCGATCGTTCACCTCCCCCACCTGAATCGGCTTAATGCGAGCTGAGAGCAATGCTTCGGTGGCTCCCCGAACATCGGAGGGGATCCCGTGGGTGCGACTCGAATAGTTGAAAGTGCCCTGCGGAATGATCCCGAAGGGCCGCCCTTCCAGAAGCGTAGCCTGAGCAACCGTGTTGATAGTGCCATCTCCCCCCGCCGCCACCACAGCTCCTCCGCGAGCGGTTGCCGCCTCCTCGGCGCGTCGAGCGATAGTCGGCAATTCTTTCGGATCCTCAACGAGAAAAAACTCATGCTCGCGCCCAGCGGCGGCTAGCACGCCCTCTATCTGTGCGAGTGCTTCATCCGTGTCGCCTGAGCCTGAAGCCCGATTGCAGACAACAAACAGAGGTGTATCCGAGGTGATCATTGAATTGCCGAGTCAAGCACAGTGGATGAACCGGCGCGAGACAAACGCGCCAAGCTGAAGGCATAAGGCGGGACACAAAAATGCCCCACCGGGGCGCATGTGTAACGCGCCCGCGAGGCCTCGAGAGCGGGAAGCTAGAAGCTTGCGACACTTTCTCCGCAAGCCTCTAGCTCCTATGAAGTGCGCGCGGCCCAACCCTCACACGAAGCGCGCACCAGATACTATCGATTGGCCTTTTGGCGCGCTTCGCCTTTTACCTCTTTGAGCTTACCTTCAGCCTGCATTTGCTCGTTGTCTATCACCGCGCCGACGCGATTCTTGATGGCGCCAGAGAACTCTTCCACCTTGCCTTTGGTGCGTTCGGCTGACTTTGCCGCCTGCTCTTTGGCTGCACCCTTCGTTTCTTTTACTTTGCCTTCGGCTTGCATCTGCTCATTGCCAATGAGCTTTCCCACGGCGCCTTTGACTTTCCCGCCCAGCTTTTCAGCCACGCCTTCGCTTCGTCGACTTGCATTGTTCATGAGTCTCTCCTCACTTCAGGTAATCGTTGAATGGTTGCGAGTGAGTGACAGTGATCCCTGTCGCTAGGCACATGCTGAGCAACTTCTGTGCCCGCGAGCTGTTCCACCTGATCTCAAATGCTCCTGGAGCCAGGCCTGGGCCAATCTGGATCAGTCCATTCCGTTTGAGTCTCCCAGATACCTGTATCGGCCTCGAACTCAAACGGCCCATCGTAGAGCTCATAGCCTTTCGCCCAGGAGGGTGGAGCAGGAATAGTCACCCTCTCTGATCCATCAGAAACTCGCCTTGCCGCGTACGCGAGCATGATGGCGGCGCTCCCAATGGCAACCCCCATCACTCCCATCATCATCGACTTGCTTTTCATAGAATCTCCTTTTGGCTCACACCTTCGACAGCCCACCTTGCAACGCACGTGCCCACCGGCCCAGGAGCTCGTTAGAACGGCACGTTGCTTGCTCCAAGCAGAAGATGGTCGACGCCATTGGCTGGCTCAGTTCGCTCATTCTTCTCGCAACAATTTTGGCACAGGTCCGAAAACAATGGCGAGATCCAGCTAAAGCCGGTGTGACCAAATGGTTGTTTATCGGACAAACTGCCGCATCCCTTGGCTTCACCGTCTACAGCGCGCTGCTCGGAAACTGGGTGTTCACCGTGACGAATGCACTCCTACTCTTGGCCGGAGTCGCCGGGGCATGGATCGCGCTGTCCCACCCTCACCAGCCATCGAATTCGCGGGTACCCGCTGGGCAAAGTTAAGGCACACCCGGGTTGCGAAGCGCCAGAGCCCGGAACGCCCCCGCGTCCGGTCCGACCGCCGACAGAAGCACTCCCTCCTTAAGCTCAGGGTGTTGGCGTGATCGTCTGCTTGCCCGCGGCAAGCTCCTTCACCTGGGGCTCCGTCAGCGGATCGCCATAGATGCGAACGTCGTCAACCATGCCTACGAATCCATCGCCATCTTTGAAGCCGATCGAAAATGAAGCGGTGCTGTTGCACGGAGACGACCCACGCATCTGTGCGGGGCCCGCCACACCGTTCACGTAGATGGTCTGGGTGTTGGCTGCCCCGTTTTGAACAATGGCAATGTGCTGCCAGGCGCCTAGCACCACCGCGGCTCCGCGCACGGGAATACCCCCAGTCGCAGTGTCCTGCCCGTTCGATTCAAAAGACCACTTCTCATCCGGAGCGATCGCGATGCCGCAGTAACCTTGGTTTCCAGTGCCGCCTGGATTGTTTGCGATGAGCGAGCCCCATTTTTCCACGGTTGCGGGGAGCGACTCCGGGTTGGCCCACGCCGAAATCGTGAAGCTGCTGGCGTCGTCCGGCCACGTCATCGCTGGAGTAGCTGGGATCTCAACCGTGGCCAATCCGTCAAACTTCAGTGCTGCGTTGGAGAAGCCCTTGATTGCGGCCGGCACTGAGCTGGCCACGAGGGGCTTTGCGACGCCGTACGTTGCCATGTTCATCATTCCGGAAGCATCGGCAGGCGCGCCGTTGGTGCTCGCTTCGTCCAACTTGAGCCAGAGCAGGAGGCCTGACTGTTCGCCTCCGCCGGGAGCGCCTCCGCCTCCGTCGACTTCCGCGGACGCCTTGCTCGCTGAGCAGCCCACGGACGAGATGGAGAGCAACCCAGCAGCCCCTTGTAGAACCAAGGCAAACGGGAAAATAACTTTGGGCAAGGACGTACGGAAAGGCCGTGCTGAGGATATCATTTGTATTCTCCGAAAAAAATAAAGCCTGTGGAGAACGTTGAACCACATCAACGCGCCCACAACATTCGCTTGCATTCTATCGGTACCAATCAGCGCCTGTCACTCACCATCTTGTATCGTGGATCCGCTTTTTGTGTGATGACGCGCGTCTCAAGCACCAAACGGCCAGCGCATCGCAAACTAAGACAATCGAACTGCCATCGGCCTGAAGCAACAGCATGCCAAATTGCGCGATGGCGCCGCGCCGGGATGGGCGTCGGGAATTCTACCGTCTGCAAAATACATCACCAGCTTCCGGCTTCGAATGGGACCGCAAGATCCCTGCTCAATTACCGCCGCGAATGACGTAGAGGAACGCAGGGTAGGTTGCGTAGCCGTTCCCCGTATCGCTGAAGGTTTTCCAGCTCGTGCACATTGTAGAAACCAGAAAAATGCTGCAACCGCCCTGGCTGTTGAGCATTACCCGGAGCCAGATCACCCAGAGCTTGGTCTCGCTAGGCTCGACCGAAAGGGCCGCCCAGCCCCAAGCCTGCTGGTTGACGGAGCGCTTCGCGCATCCGAACTCGCTGGCGTTTCGCTTCGGCGGCGCGAAATTCGTGCGACGCTGACGCGAGCGCCGCTAGAGCAAAACCCGAACGGGGCGTGCGCGATATGCAACGGGGTGCAAATTGCAGCGTGGCATAGGTCGTCGCAGGTTACCCGATTGCCCAAATGCTCCTTGAAAACGGCTTGGCACGGCGGATGCTTCGAGGTGGGGGACGAAGGGATAAACAATGCCGACGGTTACTTGCCAAAACTGCTCCGACGTTCGCATCAGGTTATCCTGGTGCCGAGCGTGCACAGATTCTAGTGGTGCTGACATGCTCGAAGATGGAGGTCTAAAATGACCCATCCCGATGAATCTGTTGATGAGGCGGACACCATCCCCCCGCTTTCTGCGGGCTACCGTGCGTTGGTGGCGGACGATGATACTCAGATGCGAGAGTTGGTGGTGGGGCTCCTTGAAATGGATGGCTTTAGCGTCACGCAAGCCAAATCCGGGGACGAAATGATCCAGGTCCTGCAAAGAGAGAGTTTTGCTGAATTCCCGGACGAAGCTTTTGACATTATCGTCACCGACCTTCGTATGCCGGGCGCATCTGGGCTCGAAGTGCTCAGTCGCTTGCGGATCGTTGGTTGTGCCACACCCGTGATCATGGTGACAGCTTTCCCGGATGAAACGGTCAGGAGAGAAGCGGGGTTGCTCAATAGCATGCTGCTGGCCAAGCCATTTGCGCTCGAGTCGCTGCGCTACGCCGTGCACTTCTACACGAAGCTGAGCCGCCGGCATTCAAGGAGCTGAGCCGAAGAGGTCTTCGACGATCTTGCACGGGACGCAGGCGTTTCAGCACCTACCGTCAAGAGTTGGCTCAGCGTCCTTGAAGACGGTCTTGAAACTCGTTCACCCCGATCACCTAAATCGTTCAAAACGGCTTATCAAGAGCCCGAAGCTCTATTTTTTGGACACGGGCTTGGCGGCGTTTCTCGCAGGTTGGAAGACAGGTGAGCTGCTAGGGCTCGGACCTTTAGACAGAGTCAAGTCGTGTCGCTGGCAGTAACAGGAAGCCAAGCCGTCACAGACGAATGGCGTGCGGTGCCGCCGCGGCGTTTGGAGCTGACCGAATAGGCGAGACGGCAAGCTGCCCGGCTGGCTTTTAGTGCTCAAAACAATGACCTTGGGCTTTGGCATTGTGCTTTGTGGCGCTGGAATCATGGTCAGCGCATCGAGCGTTTAAACCGAAACTCGAAAAGTGAAAGAATCTTGAACATGGACCATCATCGGCCTCAATCTCATTTCCTGCCCGAGACCAATTGGATGAACGACCCCAACGGTCCGTGCTTCTTCGACGGCCGTTATCACATGTTTTATCAGTACAATCCAAATGGCGCGTTCTGGGGCAGCATGCACTGGGGTCATGCTTCGAGCGCTGATCTTGTTCATTGGATGCATGAGCCCATCGCGCTTGCGCCAGACCAACCCTACGACAAAGATGGCGTGTACAGTGGGTGTTGCGTGATCCACAACGGCCTTCCACACATTTTGTACACGGGCACACAGCCTGAAACGCAATGCATGGCGGTCAGTAAAGACAACCTGCAAACCTGGGAGAAAGTTGGCGAGAATCCCATCATCCCAGAATCGCCCGCAGCACCAGAAAAATCGCAGCTCACCGGCTTTCGTGATCCCTACGTCTGGCGGGAAGAGGGAGCTTGGACGATGGTGATTGGTTCAGGCTACAAGAATATCGGCGGCACCGCGCTCGTCTACCGCTCATCTGACCTCAAGGTGTGGGAATACATCGGACCACTCTGCGTCGGAAACTCGCTTGTGAACGGCGAAATATGGGAGTGTCCCAATTTTTTCAAAGTTGGAAAAAAGCATCTGCTGGTGATCTCGCCCTTCGGAAAGGTGGTTTACTTGGAAGGCTCGTACAAAGAGTTCAAATTCACCGAAGAACGGCAGGACTTGTTGGATTTGGGCGAGGCGTATTATGCGCCCAATTCCTTGGTGGATCCCAAGGAGCGGCTTTTGATTTGGGGCTGGATGAGAGAACAGCGTGATGTGGCTGCGCAAAAGATAGCGGGCTGGTCGGGATGTCTCACCTACCCTCGCGAATTGTTCCGGCACACCGACGGCGCACTGGGCATGCGAGTCGTGGAAGAAATAAAATCCCTTCGAGAAAACGAGCGTGAGATCCCTCCGTTTACGCTGATGAATCATCAACTCCAATCCAAACCAAACATCTCAGGCCAGCATTGGGAGCTCGAACTGGAAACCGATCCGGGCTCCGCGCTTGCCGTGGGCTTTAATTTCCTGGCATCCGAGAACGGCGACGTCGGTGCACGGTTCGCACTGGACCTAGACAAGAAAACTGCTGGAATCGAATACTTCTCCATGCGAACGTTGATCAAGTCCAATCTGGACAGCGGCCCAGTGAAAACGCTGCAGCCCGGCGCGCCCCTGTTGATTCACGCTTACCTGGATCACTCGGTGGTAGAAATTTTCATCAATGACCGCCATTGCCTTTCCAGCCGCGTTTATGCCGGAAGCGCGGACGATACGCAGGTTACTTTTTTTGCAGAGGGCGGCTCCGCGGAAGTGAAAAAATTGATGTTCTGGGATTTGAAGTCCGCTTAGGCACCTAGAAACTTCTGGATCTGCAATTTTGGGCGGAACAGAAGGGGCGTTCATGGTCATGGGTTGGAATCAGCCGAGGGAAAGTTCCGGCGCTGACGGCGAACCCAGAGCACGAATGCTGCGCCAATCAGCAAGAAGCCTGAAGTGGTGAGTGGCAGGCTTTGGCGCTGAGAGGGCACGCCTTTGACTTCGGGGCTGGCGACATGACAACCGCAGCCCCCTGTACTCAGTTCTTCCGAGCACTGCTTGGTAAAGCCACCTCTGGGCTCACAGCTGGGCTTGGCAACAGGGCGATCCGCGGGATAAGCCGCACAGATAGCGAGTACATCGTCCGGGTCAAGGTCGCGCATGAAGGGATCCCCGGGTAAATAGCGCGCAAACATCGTCGCGTTCTCGTTCGCCGAATGGGCGAGACCCAAGAAGTGTCCAGCCTCGTGCGTCACGATCGATTCTAGATCGGTCCCGATGTTGGTATCATCGGGGGTGATGAGGCTGTTGGCGGAGTTGATTTCCACGTCCGCGTCAAAAATTTCGCCAGTGTTGCGATCGAAAGTCATTGTAGTGAGCGCGAGCGTGTGTGCGTCACTTAGGTGCATCCACTCAGAGTCAATAAACATCCACTCGTTGGAATTGGGCCCTTCCGCATTGTAGACGCGCTCACCGCATGCGGTCGAACCAAAATTTTGGACTGACAACACCGGACGTTTGCCGCCGCCGCAATCTGCGGCCAGCCATTTGCTGAAAGCGTCCGTAATAAGATTGTCAGCAATGTCGAAGGATATCTTGCGCAGGGGTGAGCCCACCTGATTCACACTGAACGAAACGCAACCGTTCGCCCAATGCAACAACTCGCCGCGTGTGACGCAACCATCCTCATCCGGTGCGCACATCGACGACTCTGTAGGGTCGCACGTGCGCGTCCGGCAGAATGCGGGGCTTTGGCTCGCTAGCAGCAGACAGGCTGCACCAAGACTGAGTCCTAGTGCAGAGGCGCGGAGTGGGGGAGTTGAGATCATGGGTAGGCTGCTTGCCCCACGGTTATACGCCGGCTCTAAGCATCAATATCTCCAAGCTAACGGCTCTAGCAATCCCGGCCATGCGGGACTCGCGGCGTGGAGCCCCAAACACACTAAAAGCGCGCCAGCTTTTCAACATTCTAGGAAGGTAGCACACGCGGCCCTCGTATCAGCAGCGCAGTGTACCCTGAAAGTGGCGGCGTTTGGCACAATTTGTCGACGAATTAGGGAGAACCCTAATCTCGAGCGGCAGCCCCACCCTACGACGCCAGGCTGCGCAGCTCGCGGGCGTTGAAGCCCATCAAATAGAGCAACGTGTCCAAGCGTTCGTGATGATTCAGGCTCATGTGTGCGAGTGTTTGGAGCTTGGGTTTCGCGCGGAAGGCGATGCCAAGCCCTGCCGTTTGCAACATAAGAATATCGTTCGCACCGTCACCCACGGCGACGGTTTGCTCAAGGCGAAGGTTGTGCGCTTGAGCCATCTCTTTTAATACTTCTGCCTTGCGCTCTGCATCCACAATCGTGCCGATCAGGCCACCGGTGAGCTTTCCGTTTTCGACTTCGAGCTCGTTCGCAAACGCAAAATCAAGGCCAAAGCGGCGTTTTAAGTCGTCGACGAAAAACGTGAAGCCTCCGCTCACCAAGCCCACCTGAAAGCCCAAGCCCTTGAGCTTTTCGACGAAATTGAGGGCGCCTGGGGTGAGCTCAAGCCGACTGGTGAGAGCCTGTGCTTTCTCGAGCGGCAACCCCTTCAGAAGCCGCACGCGTTCGGCCAAGGAAGCGCGAAAATCGAGCTCACCGCGCATGGCTCGGGCAGTGATTTCTGCAACCTGAGCTTTGCACCCGACGAGCTCAGCGAGCTCATCAATGCACTCACCCTTTACGAACGTGGAATCTACGTCCATGCACACCAGCCGCCGGTTGCGCCGGAATACGTCGTCTTTCTGCACGGCGAGATCCGCGGAAAGACTCATGCCGAGGCGCAAGAGGCCGCCGCGCAATTGAGCCAGCGATTCGGACATGGAGGCTTCAGCCGGAAGATCGACAATCAGCTCGAGGCCGCTCAACGCCCCCTCGCTGAGCGAGCGAACCTCGCGGATATTCACCTGATGATCAGCCAAATAGCGAGCCAAGCCAGCGATCGATGTCGCATCCGAAAGCGTGCCGAGCAGCGTGATGCACAGGCTCGGTC
>CAZSUA010000143.1:0-13349 GCA_964609655.1 uncultured Polyangiaceae bacterium
ATGACCCTGCCGAGCTTGACGAGGCCGTGGACATGGACGTTGACCGGCGGAGAAAAGTGCTCGACACGTTTTACAACCTTCAGGGGTTGAATCACTACGCACTCTTGCAGGTTACCCAAGCTGCGGACCGTAAAGCGATAAAATCAGCGTATTTCAACGCGGTGAATCTATTTCATCCGGATCGCTATTTCGGCAAAAATCTCGGCAGTTTCAAAACCAAGTTGGAGCGCGTTTTCGCACAGATCACCGAAGCTCACGATGTCTTGACGCGGGATAGCGCACGCGCGGAATACGATCAGTATCTAGTGGCTCAGGAGAAAACTCGCGAGCTTGAGCGCGAGCTCACAGATAGTCAGCGTCCCGATCGCTTGGAGCAAACCCTGCTCGATCTCGAGGCTCGTCTCCTTGACAATAAAGAAAAGTCAGCCCCTCCGAATCACACAGAAGAGCCGCACCCGGAAGGTCCGACGTACGACACGACCCCTGATCCAGAGGCCCGCCGCCGCGCAGCTTCCAGGAGGTTGCGGGCTGGGAGCAAGCTTCCAGCGCCACGCCCTGCCCCTCAGCCACTCGCCAGCAGCGAGCAACGATCAAGTGCAGCGGACGGGCTACGCCGGCGCTACGAGGGCCGAGTCAATTTGGTTCGGCAACAACAAATCGAACACTACGTCAAGCTTGCCGATGTGGCGCTCGCAGCGAATAAGCCCGTCAGCGCGACCTCAGCACTCCGGCTGGCGCTCAATCTGTCTGGCGATGATCCGGCGCTAAAAGCACGCCTTGCAGAAGTGGAGACGACCGCTCACGCGGAAATGTCGGATACCTATTTCGCCCAAGCCAGCTACGAAGAACGCACTGGCCGTTTCTCCGAAGCCGCGCACTCCTACGAGAAAGCGTCACGTGGCAAGCCCACGGGTAAGGTCTTCGACAAGGTCGCTGCCTGCGCCCTCCGAGCGGGCGACGAGCTGCACACCGCCGTCGAATTTGGGCGCAAAGCTGTCCGCTTGGAACCCGACGTCGTGCGGTACCGCCAGACCTTGATCCAGGCCTACCTAGCCGCAGGCCTGAAAACTAGCGCAATCGCCGAGATTGACCGCGCGCAGGCCCTCGCTCCGGATGACGAGCAAATCAAGGACTGGCTGAAGCGGGCGAAGCATGGTGAGCTTTAGGGAGCCCCTTTTTAGTCTTACGAGAGAAAAGCACCATGGATCGCGTCATCGGAATTGACCTCGGAACCACCAACTCTTGTGTAGCCATCTTGGAGGGCGACACGCCAACCGTCATCTCAAACCGCGGGGGGTACAAGACAACCCCAAGTATCGTTGCGGTCACGGAGGCGGGCAAACGCTTAGTGGGCCACATCGCCAAACGGCAATCGATCACCAACGCGGAGAACACCGTCTACGCGGCCAAACGCTTGATCGGCCGCAAGTGGAAGTCACCTCAGGTGGAAAACGCCATCATGACGTGCAGCTACACGATTGTTGAGGGCCCCCACGACGACGTCCGACTGAAGCTTCGCAACAAGGTTTTCTCGGTCCCCGAAGTGAGTTCGATGGTGCTTCAGGAAATGAAGCTGATCGCTGAGGACTATCTGGGCGAGCCTGTGAAGAAGGCAGTGGTGACAGTTCCTGCTTACTTCAACGACAATCAACGCCAAGCCACTAAAGATGCCGGAGCCATCGCCGGGCTGGATGTCATCCGTATCATCAACGAACCCACAGCAGCGGCGTTAGCCTTTGGATACGGAAAAGATCTCGACACGAGCGTCGCGGTGTACGATTTAGGCGGCGGCACGTTCGACATCAGCATTCTGGAAATCGGCGCGCACGGGGTTTTCAAAGTGATCAGCACAACAGGCGACACTTTCTTGGGTGGCGAGGATTTCGACGCACGCATCATGGATTGGCTGGTTGAAGGCTTCAAAGAGGAAACCGGCATCGATCTGCGCCAGGATCGCATGGCGCTGCAACGCCTGCGCGACGCCGCCGAAAAAGCCAAATGCGAGCTATCGCAACTCCAGGAAACTGAAATCAATCTTCCCTTCATCATTTCAACGGGTCGAAACGAAGCGCTTCACCTGCAGCGAGTCTTGGACCGCGCCACCTACGAACGTTTGGTGGAAGATCTCGTGGAGCGCACGATCGATATCTGCCGGCAAGCATTGGTGGACGCCAAGCTCGGTGTGAAAGAAGTGGAAGATGTGATCTTGGTGGGTGGCATGACCCGCACACCGGTCATCCAAACGGCAGTTAGCGCGTTTTTTCAGCGGACTCCCAATCGCGGAGTTCACCCCGACGAAGTGGTCGCGCTCGGCGCCGCCATTCAAGGTGCAGCCCTCGTCGAAGATCGCCAAGAGATGATTCTGTTGGATGTCACTCCACACGCCCTCGGCATCATGACATTCGGAAGCAATTTCGAGGAGCTCATCCCGCACAACACCACTGTCCCCACGCATCGCGCCAAAATATTTACAACCAGCCGCGACCACCAAACGGCCGTGAAAATCATTGTGATGCAGGGGGACAGCGCAAAAGCCAACGAAAACGAACTGCTCGGGGAGTTCATCCTGACGGGGCTGCGGCGTGCCCCTAAGGGCGAGGTCGAGATCGAGGTCACGTTCGAGATCAACACCGACGGCATTGTGAGCGTTTCCGCCAAAGACCTCGAGAACGGCAAAGAGCAGTCCATTCAGGTTACCGCTTCAACTGGCCTCACCCCGGATGAACTGAAGAACATGCTCACCAACGCTGATCAGTACATGGTTGAGCGACGCACGGATGATAAGTTCGAAGGCTTGCGGCAGGAAGCGGAGACGCTGATGGAGCAAGTTGAGCAGATGTTTCCGGAGATCGAGCGTGTTGTCGGCACCGCAGATTTCGGGCGGGATGCCATTTCGAAGGCCCGCGCCGTCGTCAGCAAAACTCGGGAGGCCATCACCCAAAAAGATTCGACGGCGCTGAAGGAGCAGGTGGAGCAACTTTCCCGCACGCAACGAATGTTCAAGGGCGTGGTCGCGCGAGCAGAGTGACTGGAGCGCTTACTAGCCACGAGCAGTCATGACCGGCGACGACCCTAAGAAACGTCCACGCCGAGGGCCGGCGAGCATTGCGCCAGGCGGTTCAGAATTGGATGGAATTGATTCTAGTTGGAGCATGCCAGCCGATGCCTTGAAGCCCCAGCAGACAGCGAGCGAGAGTCGGCGCGCGCTCGCATCGACCCTTCCCCCGCCCGTCGTCGTACCCGTACCTGGAGAGGGAGGTGTACAAATTGGTTTCCTTGAAAATCCTGGCGACTCAGCGCTTGAATTCGCAGATCTTCACGCAGTCCGTAACCCAAGCCTTGTCGCGATGAAGCCGATAGCTGAACCGCTGCGCACCCCGCCGGTGGCGAGCGAGAGCGTCGATCCCATGCGCACGCTAAAAGACAAGATGGCCATGGGGGATTTCACCGGTGCTTTGGCTCTCGCAACTGGCATTTTAGAAACCGAACCTCATAAGCCAGAAGCGCTGCGCTACGCCGTACACTGCGAAAATGTGCTGACGCAAATGTACACAGCGCGTCTCGGGTCTCTCTCACAGGTGGTGAGCGTTCAGGTGGCGGCGGCCCAGGTGCGCTGGCTTTCCTTGGATCACCGCGCGGGGTTTCTACTCTCCCTAGTCGACGGGCAGCTGACACTCGAACAGCTCCTCGACGTCAGCGGGATGCCCAAGCTTGAAGCGCTCCGCCTGCTCCACGGCCTGTATGAACAGCAAATCATCTCAGTTTCCTAGACTAAGCTCAGCCCAGCTTGGCGCTACCCTTGCTCCAACTCGCCCCGAAACGCTAAGCCAGTCGAGTGCAGGGTCGTCCGAACGCGCAGCTTTGGTTAGCCATGCTCAGCCTGGTCTGCGCGATGCTCAGCGGCCATTCGGCCCGAGCACAAAGCGCAGCTTCATACACGCTGGAGGTCGCTCTGGATGTGCAGCAGCACACGCTGCGCTCGAAAGGCGTGATTCATTTCACGAACCAAAGCACCCGCCCACTCAATGAGCTTTGGTTTCACCTTTACCTGAATGCCTTCAAAAACAACCGTTCGCTCTTTCTTCGAAACCCATTTGCGCTCGGTCGGAGCGGCCAAACACTTCAGGAATATGGCTATATTAAGGTGGATCGCCTCCAATCTGCCAAGTATGGCTCTGAAAACCTGTGGTTAAAAAGCTCGCCGCATAGCCCCGGCGATCCGGACGATGCGACTGACATTTCAGTGCCCTTGCCGGCGCCGATCCTGCCGGGCGAAAGCGTCGATCTGAATATCGAGTTCACTTCGCATTTGCCGCCCGTCTTGGAACGCACGGGCTACGCGGGCAGCTTCCATTTTGCGGGCCAATGGTACCCCAAGCTGGCCAAGCTCGAACCGAACGGCCACTTTGCGCACTTCGCGTTTCATCCCCATTCTGAGTTCTACGCAGATTTTGGTGACTACGACGTACGGATCTCCGCTCCCTCGAGCTTCACCATTGGCAGCTCCGGCAACCGCATGGAGGAAAAAACTCAGAAGGGGATCCGTACGACCCGCTTTGTTTTGCGCCAGGCCCATGATTTCGCCTTCACCGCCTGGGATGGCTTTCAGGTGCTTTCTGAAAAGATCGGGCCGGTCACCGTGCGCCTACTCTTTCCTTCATGGCACCAAGCTAACGCTCTCCGTTCACTCGCGGCGCTCCGTTTTGCCCTGCCCTACGCGAACGAACTGTACGGACCGTACCCCTACGAAACGCTCACCGTTGTCCACCCTCCTGAAGCGGGCGCCGATACCGGTGGGATGGAGTATCCGGGCATGATCACCACGGGTGGTCTTTGGTTTGAGCCCTACCTCGGAAGTCATGCCATCGAGGCCGTCACGGTGCACGAGCTCTTGCATCAGTGGTTCTATGGCCTCTTGGCCTCCAACGAATCGGAGACACCGTTTCTCGACGAAGGCCTGACAAGCTATGCGGAGACAGGTGTCATGGAAGCCCTGTTTGGCGCAGGCTCTGCATTCAGTGGCGTGGGGCTCGACGTTTCGGTTGCCGCACTGCACCGAACCAACGCGGCATTCTATGCAGGCGATGAGAATATTGGTCAGCCCGCCCGTCAATTCACGGGCTTTCAAGCGCTCGGGGGCCTCGTCTATTCTAGAGCGGCCACCATTCTACTGACGCTTGAGCGTACGTGGGGAAAAGCAAAGTTAGCGGCAGCACTGCGCAGCTACACCGCACGTTTTCGTTTTGGGCATCCAACACCTGCCGATTTTATTGCCAGCATCGAGCAAGGCTTGGGAGCCAATGCTGGCCAATTCTTGCGCACCGCCCTCTTCGAACGCGGGTTCATTGACTTGAAAGTGGAAAGCATCGCCAGCCGCCGAAAACCAATAGCTCAGGGCTTCTGGACGGAGGGTGCACCGCAGGTTTCCTCGCAACCGCCAGCCACCGACAGAGAGTCGAAACAATGGCTGGGGCGAGCGGTCGTAGTTCGTCGTGGCAATCTCAAGCTTCCGTTCGACGTTGCCCTCCATTTGAAAAACGGCAAGACGGAGCGGCGTCACTTGGATGGATCCGCCGACTCGTTGGTGATCGACTACCAAGGCGCATCTGAACTGTCCTCGGTGGAGATCGATCCGGATCTTAAAATCCCACTCGATCAGGATCTGTTCAACAATGCACGCGCAGTCGCCCCGAAGCCAGCGCGCCGGGCACTTGATCTGTTGCTCACTTTCGCACAGCTCCTGGGGCTTGGAGTGCTGCCGTGACACGCGCTGCGCGCAGCGCTGTCGCCGTCTTCGGGTTCTGGATCTTGAGCTTGGTCGCTGGATTATTACTCAGTTTGCCCTGGTTTTCTGGCATTGAGGCTCAGGGGGTTGGCGGCTTCGCCGACGGGGAACTCGTGCTCATGCGCCAGGGCGGAGCGTATCTCTTGGAGATGTTGCGTCTCGGTTCTGCGCAATTCCAGAGCCTCTTGCTTCCGACCGTCGCACTTGGGTTGGTCACCACTTTCATCGGGTTGATCCCGATTGCCGGCCTTATCGTTGCGGTGGTTTCGGAAACAGGCGGCAGCCGCTCCATGTTTTCGCGCGCATGCGGGCATTGGTTTGAATTTTCGGTGCTGCGTATTCTCACGTTTTCGATTCAAGGCGTGGTGTTGCTCACGGCCTGGTGGCTGGCCCAGCGCCCAGCTCCCCTAGGCTGGGACATCCGGCAGGCAAACGGGCTTTCGCTGGCGGTACTCGGCATCGCGGGTTGCCTGCTCGCTGTGGTGGGTTGTTTTCAGGATCTGGTTCGCGTGCTGCTCGTCGACGGCCATGGGCCACGCTCCCTTGCGCGACTCATCCGTACCGCGGGGCATGTGGCGCGTTCAGAATCATTGAAGCTGCTCGCCATTTGGTCAGTTCTAGCTGGCGTCGCTCTGTTTCTAACTGGGCTCATTGGAGCTGGCAGCCTTGCCTGGGTGCGCGACCACACCTTCGCAACCTGGTGCGTGCAGCAGCTGCTGTTCGTCGGGCTAATTCTGCTGAAGTTGCTTTGGTTTTCGAGCTTAGCTGCGGCGGTCGCGCGGGAGCGCTACACCCGTTCTGTTTGAGCCGCTAGCGTCTGACGAAAGATCTGCAGGTAGCGCCGTACCGGTCGATCCCAACTGATATCCAAACGCATCACGCGCCGGAGGAGCGCGAACCAACCTGGACTTGTATAGGCCGAAAGCGCACGCTCCAACGCCCCGATGAGCGCTGGCCCGTTGGCGTCGTCATACAGGAACCCGGTTCCAGTGCTCAAGTCGCCGTCGGCGTCCACCACTTGATCCTGAGTTCGCGCAGTCGCCAAACACACCGGAACGGCACCGTAGCGCTGCGCGATCACCGGAAGCATGGAAGAAGCAAGCGTCGTGTCAACACTCAAGTAGATATCCGCTGCTGCCAGCAAGCGCCGCTTCGCTCCTTCGTCCGCAAGCTGAGTCAGCGCGCAAACATCGGGGAAGCGTGCCGCCATTTTTGCCACTTCTTGCAGCAATTCGGGATCTCCTTGCGTTCCAGTCGAGGCCACCACCAACGAAACATCGTGCTTGAGAATGGATGGCAAGGCCGCCAGAAGGAGCGCTAGGTTTTCCTTCGCAGCAGGGTCGATCAAAAGTGCAATCATTGGGCGCCGCGGCTGCAGCTCTAGCTTCTGCTCTAACAACAGCGTGTTCTTATTTCGCTGCTTGTTCGCAGTATCTTCGGCATCGTATCGGCTCACGATCAAGGGATCCGCCGCTGGATTGAAAACTGCATAATCAACGCCATTGTTGATACCCAACACGCCCTTGCTCTCCGCCACGAACGTGGCCAAGGGCCCACTCACTTCAGCTCGTGAAAAAGCCTCCGCATAGGCATCTGACACCGTCGTCACCGCATCGGCCAAGAGCAGACCGCTCTTCAGAACGTTCAGCTGTTCGCCCAGCTGCAAGCTCTCAGTGTCGCCCTCTGCGACTCCAAGGCTCTGCAACTCGGTCATCGGGAAGGCACCCTGGCGCCGCACATCGTGGATGGTCAGCACCGTTGGGACGCGAAGCGCGCTCTCGTTTTGCATGAGAAGCGGAACCAAGGCGCCCGGCCAATCGTTGAGGTGCACCACATCAAAACGGGCCCCTTGCTCCTGGTGCTGAAGCATCAGCGCCACTGCAGCTTGCCCAAGCAAGCCAAAGCGTTGGGCGTTGTCCGTGAATTCTCCTTGCTCGTTTCCGTACACGCCGCCGCGTTCGAAATAGTGCTGAGCATCCACCGCCACGAGCTTCACGCCCGAGGGCAGCCTGCCATCTAGCACGCTCACTTCGGTGCCACTCCGCAACACGAGCGGCGAGAGCCGTCGAGCCAACAGCAGGCCCTGCTCCTCCAGCCCGGGGAATCGCGGCAAAAGCACGGTGACTTCGTGGCCCAACTGCCGGAGGTGCTTGGCCAGGGCGGCAACGGTATCGCCAGCATCAGATCCCCGCGCAAACGGGCTCAACTCGGGGGTAACTATCAGGATCTCCATCGGCGACCCGTCTAGCACACAACGTCTTGTTCAGGGGCCCCGAAGACGACTAGCCTCCGCGCCCATGGACGAATTGGTCGCCAAAGCCGCAGTTTTGCACGAGGCGCTCCCGTACATTCAGCGCTTCCAGCAGCAAATCCTGGTCGTAAAATATGGCGGCCACGCCATGCTGGACGATGAGCTGAAGGCGAGCTTCGCACGCGATGTATGCCTGCTGCGCTTCGTCGGGATCCGTGTGGTGGTGGTCCACGGCGGAGGTCCCCAGATCGACACGATGCTGAAGCGGGTCGGGATCAAGCCAGTATTCAGTGGCGGCCTACGGGTCACCGACGATGACACGATGGACGTGGTGGAGATGGTGCTCGGCGGACTCGTGAACAAGGAGATCGTGGCGTTGATCTGCAAGCATGGTGGACGAGCTGTCGGTTTGAGCGGCAAGGATGATCGTTTCCTCCGTGCGCGACGCGCGGCACCTGTGACTAATAAGACTGCCGATGGTGTCGAATCCCTGGTGGATCTGGGCCGTGTGGGAGAAATTGAATCGGTGAATCCGGTACTCATTTCCGATTTGATGGCGAATGGTTTCATTCCCGTGGTGGCGCCGATCGGTGTCGATCGCGACGGGCACGCCCTCAACGTCAACGCAGATACGGCCGCTGGCAGCATCGCTTCTGCCATCAAAGCCGCCAAGCTGGTGTTAATGACGGACGTCGAAGGCGTGAAGGACAATCAGGGCACCCTCTTGAGTTCCCTGCCTGCACAGACCGCAGAGAAGTTAATCGAAGAGGGCGTCATCAATGGCGGCATGGTGCCCAAGGTACGCTGCGCGCTCGAAGCCGTGAATGACGGCGTGAAGAAAGTGCACATTATCGATGGCCGCCGCCGTCATGCGCTCTTGCTTGAGCTCTTCACCGATCAGGGCGTTGGCACGGAAATTCAGCGAGTTCTCGCTCCTTGACCGCGTTTCGGGGCGACCCTCCGGACCCAAGCTTGGGTCCCCCCGGACCACTCCGCCCGAAGGAAGTAGAAGCCGACGCGACGGTTCGCGTATTTCGAGTTCCAGCCGAATCAGCGGGCATGCGCCTCGATGTTTTCGTGCAATCGCAGCTACGCAACACGAGCCGCACCCGCGCGCACGATATCGTGGCGCGAACGTGCTTTTCGACGAGTGGACGGCGCCTCAAACCGAGCGACCGAGTGCGGACCGACGACGAAGTGGTGCTCTGGCGCCCCTCCCTCAACGAAGACGAATCCCCGTTCGAATTCAGTATCATCTTCGAAGATGAACACCTGCTAGTGATCGACAAACCAGCGCTCATGGCAGTGCACCCGACGGCACGGCACCACAACAACACCGTCCTGAAACGCCTCAGCGTGGCGCGTCCAGGCCAATTTCTCTCGCTGATCCACCGCCTCGATAAAGAAACGAGCGGTCTCTTGCTGCTGGGAAAAAGCCCTGATTCCGATCGGCGGTTCAAGCGACAAATCGAAGATCGCTCGATCCTTGCGGCCCATGCCGAAGACACTACCGATCTTGCCAGCGAAAACTTCCAGAAGAACTACCTCGCGATCACGCGTGGCATCCCCCAGCTGACGCTGATCGACCAAGCGCTCGAGGTGGACACCGACAACTCCCTGCGCGTCAAAATGCGCCTGGCGCAAACCGGGGGCATGTCCGCTCGCACTGGGATCTCCGTGCTCGAAACCCGAGCGCATCACGCCTTGGTTAGCTGTCACTTGTACACAGGCAGGCAGCACCAAATCCGTATCCATCTGGCCAGTATCGGCTGCCCGATCGTGGGCGACAAACTGTACGGCCCCGATGAACGTTTGCTCGCTCGCGCTGCGGATGGCGAACTCACCGCCGAGGATCGAGCCCTCCTGGTATTACCGCGCCACGCGCTTCACGCCGCCCATTATCGCTTGCGGCACGCGGTGAGCGGCGAAATGCTCGACCTCCACGCGCCCCTTCCCGCGGATTTGTCCGAATTCTGGGCAAGCTTGGCGACGGAGCCAGACGCGCCCCAAGCGCCGGCACTCTAGCGCCTGTGTCCAGAGTGCGTGAGCCCGCGGCAGCGCCATCGTCGGCGGGGCGGGCCCCTCGCATTCGAAAAAAGTAGTCAGCATGCTTACTATCTCGTCGACGCTCCAATGGCCCCTTCCCCCGAACCAACGCGAGAGCCCGCCTCAAAACATCTCAGTTGACGCGCGATCCCGATAGCGATACCCGCTCGGCATGATCCGTCGCGCTTTGCTCTCTGTCTCCGATAAAACTGGCCTCATCGACTTTGCTCGTGCCCTCGCCGATCGCGGAGTCGCGCTGCTTTCCACGGGGGGTACGTACAAAGCGCTGCAAGCTGCTGGGATCCCCGTTGAAACGGTGGAAGCCTACACGGGCTCCCCCGAAGTGATGGACGGGCGGGTCAAGACGTTGCACCCACGGATTCACGGCGCATTGCTCTCACGCGCGGGTGTGGATGACGCCGATCTTGAACGAATTGGCGCTAAGCCCATTGATCTTGTGGTTGTGAATCTCTATCCGTTTGAGGAAACGCTCAAAAAGGGCAACTCGAGCTTCGAAGAGCTGATCGAGAATATCGACATTGGCGGCCCTAGCATGCTGCGATCAGCCGCGAAGAATCACGCACGAGTTACTGTAATTTGCGACCCTGTCGATTACACCCCCGTGCTTTCCGAACTTGAAACCTCGGGCGAAGTGAGTCGCGAACGTCGCCAGCTTCTCGCCGCTAAGGTCTTCGCACACACGGCGGCGTACGATGCCGCGATTGGCGCGTGGTTCAACGGCCTGGGCGAAGCAGACGGCTATCCCCGCCACCTTTCAATCGTTCTCGAAAAAACGTACGGGCTGCGCTACGGGGAAAATCCCCACCAATCGGGCGCTTTTTATCGCGAACGCAATGCTCCGGCAGGAAGCCTGGCAATGGCCGAGAGCCTCGGCACTGGTGCCAAGGAACTCAGTTTCAACAATCTAGTGGATGCCGATGCAGCGCTCGAAGCGGTCCGCGAGTTTCAGTCACCTGCCGCCGTGATCATCAAGCACGCCAGCCCCTGTGGAGTCGCCTGCGCCGAATCGCTCAAAGATGCGTACTTGGCAGCGCGCGAAGCTGACACCATGAGCGCATTCGGGGGCATCGTGGCACTCAATCGGCCGGTGGACGCCGCCACGGCAAAGCTCCTGGCAGAGACGTTCCTTGAATGCGTGGTCGCTCCCGATTTTCTGCCGGAAGCGCTCGATCTGTTGCGCGAGAAAAAGGCACTCAGGCTTTTGAAGACCCGTGTTTGGTTAGCTGCAGATGCCAGAGGCATGGTGGCTAAACGCGTCAGCGGCGGCTTTGTACTCCAGGCGCGGGACGCCACGGGCCCCGGTGAAGTGCGAGGCGGACGCGTCGTCACGAAGCGCCAACCCACGCCCGCCGAGCTGAATGCGCTGGAGTTTGCCTGGAGCGTCACCAAGCACGTGAAAAGCAACGCCATTGTGCTCGTGCGCCCAAGTGGTAGCGGCTACGCGACAGTCGGGATCGGCGGTGGGCAAACGGCGCGTGTCACGGCTGTTGAGCAAGCGTGCATTCGTGCCGGCGAGCTCGCGAAGGGCGCAGCGCTGGGCTCCGATGCCTTCTTCCCCTTCCCAGACGGGCTTCAAGCGGCTGCCAACGCTGGCGTCACGGCCGTGGTGCAACCTGGCGGCAGCAAGAAGGACGACGACGTGATCGCCGCGGCTGACGCGCTCGGCCTGACCATGATTTTCACGTCTGTCCGGCATTTCCGTCACTGAACAGGCTCGCTTATTGAAATCAGACCCGCGCCCAAAGAAACTGTGCGCCGAAACTTGGCCAAGCTCGCGAAAAGATGAGATTCCGTGAGGCGCAGCTTCCATAACCAATTCCACACCCGGCGCATTAAGCGCGCCGCCCATCCCAGAAAAGCGAGGTGCGGGATGACAAGAGACGACCAAGCAACCGCAAAAATTCTCACCAACGACACCGCCGTTTCCCCCGAATTTTTTGGAACAACCGGCTCACAGAACGCCATGATTCACTCGGCCGATAGCCGCGGCGACAAGCCAACGCATTACAAGGTCATCTGTATCTCAATGTATACCGATGACCTGAACCGTCTGGACACCATGGTAGACACGCTCAAAGCACGCGGCCTCACCAAGGCCAACCGCAGCGCGCTCATTCGCTACGCGCTCGGTGAAGTGGATCTCGACGCAGTCCCCAAGGGCCTGTAGTCGCTCCACGCAAGGAGTGGGCGGAGAGTGCGGGTTTAATATTGCCCGCACTCTCTGACCAACCATGCTCGATTTTATTGATTATCGCGGAGATTCAAGCGCATTTGCGAAGCGTTTCGGCGTCTCTTCGGAGGCAGCTCAGCTTTATACCCAGAGTGAGGTCATCGATCTGCATATCGATACCTTCATCTGGCAACGCCTCATAGGTTATCGCCCAGAACGTCGGCACGGCCGAGGCCCGTTCGCAGGTCACTTCTTAGGGCAGGTTGATTTGCCGAGGCTCCTCGAAGCTGGCATCACCGGCACGACGTGGGTCATCACCACCAATCCTCTGCGCGATGGCGTGCAACGCGAAGCCGCCTTCCTCTCCAATCTGCGAGAAATTCAGGCCCTTTTCGAGTCACAATCTCGGCATTTTCGTCTCGTCCGGAGTGCTCTCGAGTACCGCGCAGCTCGCGCAGCAGGGCTGCACGCTGTCTTTCTTGGGGTTCAAGGCGGCAATGCGTTCGACCATGATCTCGGTGCCATCGAGCGCATCCCGTCGGGGCTCCTATTGCGCGTCACCTTGGTGCACCTCACCGCTTCGAACATCGGCGGCAGCAGCACCGCTCACCCATTCAAAACCACGTGCGGCCTCGGCAACCGCGGCGGCCCATTCATCGAAGCACTCGATTCCGCTCGCATCTTCCTCGATCTCGCCCACCTCCACCCGACAGCCTTCTGGCAAGCCCTAGCCATCCACAATAAACAGCATCCCGTGCTCGTCACTCATACTGGAGTATCCGGCGTTTACCCGCATTGGCGAAATCTCGACGACGCTCAACTACGCGCCATCGCGGACACCGGAGGGGTCATCGGCATCATGTACCATTGCCCGTACTTGGGGCGTCCCTTCTGGAACGTGAGCGTCAAAACCATCGCCAACCACATCGACCACGCCATCAACATCGCAGGCGAAGACCACGTCGCCCTCGGCAGCGATTGGGACGGCGCCATCATCACCCCCAAAGACATGCGCACCTGCCTAGAATTACCCCGTTTAGTCGAGGAACTGCTCACCCGCGGACATCGCCCCGAAC
>CAZSUA010000144.1:0-13345 GCA_964609655.1 uncultured Polyangiaceae bacterium
AAAAATTCGGGGCGTGGAGCCGCTAGACCAGGGAAAGCCAGGGTGGTAGGAGGCGCTCCGCTGCGCCTTGCCTTCCCTGGCGGCGAATGAGACAGCAAAAGAAGAATCAAGGAAATGTGCCTGATGAGCGTTGATCTAAGCAGCTTGGGAGTTGGCTTCGTGGGGCACGTGATCGGAGCCGGCGGGGTCACCATAGATTTTGACCGGACGGTCATCTTCTTCATGGTGATGTTCACCTTCTTGCTTCTGGTGTTGGAGCCGCTGCTCCTTCGGCCAGTGCTCAAGGTCTTTGCTCTCCGCGAAGAAAAGACTGAAGGAGCACGCGCTGAGGCCCGAGAGCTGCAAGAGCGGGCGGGCCAGCTGCTGCGCCGCTATGAGTCGGAGCTCGTGCGTGTGAATCAGGTGGCCGCAGAAGAGCGAGAACGCCTTCGCACTGAAACGGGCAAGCTTGAGGCACAAATTCTAGAAGAGGCCCGCGCGAGCACGGCCAAGCTGGTCGAGGAGGGCCGCGCGCAGGTGCGAAAAGAAGTGGAACGAATAAAGTTCGATCTCGGGCGGCAAACGGAGCAGATCAGTCGGCAAGCCGCGACTCAAGTTCTCGGGCGGGAGATCGGCTGATGCGCCTCCAACGCTTCCTGCTTCTCGCCGGCCTCGTCTGCGGGCTCTGGTTATTCGAAGTCGTTCCTGCCCACGCCGAAGAGGCTGCCGCTGAGCATACGGATCATGCCGAGCACGGTTCAGGCGCGCACGGTTCAGGCGCGCACGACCCATCTTTCGAAGACGTGAACTGGTTCTACGGCTTCCTCGGAGAGAAGGCGGATGTCGAGCCCGACCTGCTGTGGCGCACGCCCGGCATGCCGGTTCCCTACGGCGCCCAGCTGCTCAATACGGCAGTGGTGTTCTTCTTGATGTACCGCTTCGGCAAGGGGGCGGTTCAGAGCGGCCTGAAAGAGCGGCGTGCACGCATCGTCAAAGGCATCGAAGATGCGAGCAAGATGAAAGCCGAGGCCCAGGCTGCGCTTGAAGGCTACGAAAGCAAGCTCCAGCAGATTGACGAACAGATCGAACGCGTACGCCGAGAAATGCGCGAAATGGGCGAAGCCGAGCGCGAACGCATCCTCGCAGAAGCCCGTGAACGCCAGGGGCGGATGGAGCGCGAAGCTCGGCTGCTCATTGACCAGGAGATCAAGGCAGCTCGGGAGCGTTTGCACAACGAAGTGGTGGGTGCAGCCTTCAAGTCCGCGCTCGCCACCTTGGAAACGCAAATCACGCCTGCTGACCACCAACGCCTGGGCCAAGCTTACTTGAACCTTCTCACCACCGGACCCCGTGTCTTCTCGAAAGGAGGCGACGCATGAGTCTTTCTGCCATTGCCGAACGTTACGCACAGGCCATTTTCGAGTTGGGCAACGAAAGCGGCGATTTACCGCGAATCAGCCGCGATTTTCGCAGTTTCTCCGACACTTATCAGGCGAGCGAAAGCCTGCGTGCGGCCCTCAAAAATCCGCTCATTTCAGTGGAGCAGCGCGAGGCGGTGCTTCGCGATCTATCAAGCCGACTTGGCCTCACCGACTTAGCGCTCAACTCAGTTCGCGTCGTAGCGGCCCGCCACCGCCTCGATGCGTTGAGCGACATCGCTACAAGGTTGGAGGAGCTCGTCGACAGACAGGCGGGAGTCGTGCGCGCTTCGGTCACGAGCGCTGCGCCCCTCACCCCAGATTTTCTGGCTCAACTTACCCGGAGTCTTGAAACAGCTACCGGCAAGAAAGTCATTGTCCAACAAGAAGTTGATCCGAGCCTGATCGCCGGGCTCGTCACGCGCATCGGCGACAACACCCTAGATGGCAGCCTGAAAGGCCGCCTCGCTGATCTTCAGCAAAAACTACTTCAGGCGTCCTAAAGCCACGCCTCTAACCACCTGGAATACTCATCATGCAGCTCAGCGCCGACGAAATCTCATCGATCATTAAAAAACAAATCCAGAACTTTGACCAAGCCTCGCTGGTCACGGAGACGGGCACCGTTCTCACGAGTGGCGACGGTATCGCGCGCGTGCACGGCCTCAACGCAGCCATGGCCGGAGAGTTGGTGGAGTTTGCCGGTGGGCTCTACGGCCTGGTGCTGAATCTCGAGCAAGACAACGTCGGTGTCGCCGTGCTCGGCGAGTCGCGCGAAATCCGCGAAGGCGATTCGGTGAAACGCACCGGGCGCATCGCTGACATCCCGATCGGGGATGCCATTCTGGGCCGCGTGGTCAACGCACTGGGTCAGCCGATCGACGGCAAGGGGCCGATTGAGACCAAAGAACGCCGCCGCATCGAAGTGAAAGCGCCGGGCATTATTGCGCGTCAATCCGTCAAAGAGCCGATGCAGACAGGCATCAAAGCTATCGACGCCATGATTCCGATTGGGCGTGGGCAACGCGAGCTCATCATTGGTGACCGTCAGACGGGCAAAACGGCGATCGCGATTGACACCATCCTCAATCAAAAAGGTAAGGGTGTTTATTGCGTCTACGTAGCCATCGGACAGAAAGCTTCCACGGTAGCGCAGCTGGTCGACAAGCTGCGTGCTGCAGGCGCCATGGAGTACACCGCCATCGTCGTGGCAACGGCGACGGAAACAGCACCTTTGCAGTTCCTGGCGCCGTACACGGGCGTCACCATCGGCGAGCACTTCCGAGACAGTGGCCGCCATGCGTTGTGCATCTACGACGATCTCTCAAAGCAAGCCGTGGCTTACCGCCAATTGTCACTGCTCCTGCGTCGCCCACCGGGTCGCGAAGCCTATCCCGGTGACGTGTTTTACATCCACTCGCGCTTGCTCGAGCGCGCCGCCAAGATGGCGGAGCGTTGGTTTGTGATTCCGAAAGGCACGAGCGTCAGAGCAGGCGATCCGGACTTCATCGGCGCCGATGGCCAAGCGCATGTGGGTGGAGAAGGCAAAGAGGCTGCTGAAAAGGCACTCAAAGCCCGGCCTGACGCTGAGAAATTCGAAGTGGCGATGGATCCCCATTCTGGCGGTTCGCTCACGGCCTTGCCGATCGTTGAAACGCAGGCTGGGGACGTCTCAGCCTATATTCCCACCAACGTGATCTCGATCACGGATGGTCAGATCTTCTTGGAAAGCGACCTCTTCTACTCAGGCGTGCGGCCGGCCATCAACGTGGGCATTTCGGTGAGTCGCGTGGGCGGCAACGCACAGATCAAAGCCATGAAGAAGATCTCGGGGACACTGCGTTTGGATCTGGCGCAGTATCGTGAGAAAGCTGCGTTTGCCCAGTTCGCGAGTGACCTCGACGCCGCCACCCGCGCGCAGCTGGAGCGTGGGCAACGCCTCACCGAATTGCTCAAGCAAGGTCAATATCAGCCGCTTGCCATCGAAAAGCAGGTGGTATTGGTCTACGCAGGTACCCAAGGCTTCACAGACAAGCTGCCGATTGATTCGCTGAAATCTTTCGAAGAAGAGCTGTATCTGTATCTTGAGGAGAAGCACCCGAGCGTGCTCCCCGGAATCGCGGAGAAGCGCGAGATCACGGAGTCCATCAAGAAAGAGCTCGACTCAGCCTTGAAGACGTTCACCGAAAACTTCGTCGCAAGCCGGAACAAGTAAGCGTGGCAAATCTCAAGGACATCCGCCGGCGCATTGCCAGCGTCAAATCGACGCAGAAAATCACGCGTGCCATGAAAATGGTCGCGGGTGCCCGTTTGAATCGAGCGCAGCTGCGCATTTCAGCGCTGCGGCCGTACGCCGTCGCCACAGGTAACGTCTTGGCCGAGGTGACGGCCAATCAAGAAGGCGCCGATTCCGAAGGCACAGAAGTGGCTCATCCTCTTCTGGCACGCCGCCCTGAGAAGAGCTTACTATTCGTCGTCATCACGAGCGACCGCGGCCTATGCGGGGCATTCAACTCCAGCATCTTGCGCCACGCCGAACGCCTGTGGCACGAGCACGAGGCCAAGGGCACCCGGGTGCAGTTCGCAGTGGTCGGGCGCAAAGGTCGAGAGTACCTCACGCGCCGGGGTGCGCCCATTTTGCACGCTTTCGACAAGATTTGGGACAACCTGAGCCTTGAGCAAGCGCGGCGGATTGCGCCCACGGTGCTTCGCCCCTTCGTGACCGGCGACGTCGATGCAGTCTATTTGGTGTACAACGAATTCAAGAGCGCGATGACCCAACGCGTTACGACGGAGGCTCTGTTCCCGCTGCCACGCTCAGAAGCCTCCCAAAGCGTGAGCGAGCCGTCCGACGGCCCGACACTCAATTTTATGTTCGAGCCCAATCAGAACGCCCTCTTGGAGCGGCTGGTCCCCATGTACGTGGAGGTCACCCTCTATCGCGCTCTTCTTGAGTCCATGGCCTCGGAGCTCGGCGCTCGGATGACGGCGATGGATTCAGCCACCAAGAACGCTTCAGACATGATCGCGCGCCTCACGCTCAAGTACAATCGAGCTCGGCAAGCAGCCATCACGACCGAGCTCATGGAAATCATCGGCGGCTCAGAAGCCCTGAATTCCTGAGGCCCGAAACCGCTCCCAGCCGCCTAGATCCAGCACAGCTGCATCCGCCTCGCCCCCGCACCGCCCCAGCGCCGCCCCGCCCAAAAACTTCTGCCCCTGAAGCTTGCGTGCCGCGAGCGCGGTCGGCACCATAGCCGCGTCATGCGTAAGCGTCCGCACGTACTCGGGATTGTTCTAGCTGGAGGAGAAGGCAAGCGGCTCTGGCCGCTCACACGGGATCGCGCCAAGCCCGGCGTGCCTTTCGGCGCCAATTATCGCTTGATCGATTTTGCACTGAGCAACCTCGCCAACGCAGGTTTCCTCCGAATCGCCGTGCTCACCCAGTATAAGAGCCACAGCCTCGATCGGCACATCGCCCAGATGTGGCGCATGTCGCCACTGTTTAACAACTACGTGATGACGGTGCCGGCTCAGATGCGGCACGGCAAGCGTTGGTTCGAAGGCTCGGCGGATGCCATCTTCCAGAATTTGAATCTGATTCACGATGAATCCCCGGACTACATTTGCGTGTTCTCCGCCGATCACATTTACCGCATGGACGCTTCACAGTTGGTGGATGCGCACATTCAGTCGGGCGCTGGGGTTACCGTCGCGGGGATCCGCGTGCCGCGCGATGAGGCGTTTCGTTTTGGAGTGATTGAGCCAGGTGCCAACAACCGCATCGCTCGCTTTCGGGAAAAGCCTCAAGAAGCCGCCGGGCTGCTCGACAACCCGAACCAAGTTTTTGCCTCCATGGGCAACTACGTGTTTTCAACCAAGGTGCTTTGGGAGGCGCTGGAAGCAGATTCCAAAGATGAAAATAGCCCGCATGATATGGGCGGCAACATCATCACGTCGCTGGTGGAGCAGAATAATGCCGCGGTCTACGATTTTGCCGAGAACCGAGTGCCGGGCGCCACCGAGCGCGACCGAGGCTATTGGCGCGACGTCGGCACGCTCGATAGCTATTACGACGCCCACATGGATCTGATCAGCGTGCATCCGGTCTTCAATCTGTACAACGCAGATTGGCCGATCCATTCGTCGCTCAACGCCGTGCCTCCCGCGAAATTTGTGTTCGATGATGAAGGGCGCCGGGGCTCTGCTATCGATTCTTTGGTGAGCGCCGGGGTCATTGTGTCAGGTGGCTCCGTCAAGCGCAGCGTGCTCTCCCCAGGCGTTTACGTGCACTCGCACTCGAGTGTGGAAGGGTCCGTGCTCTTGAGCGGCGTGGATGTGGGAAGAGGCGCGGTGATCAGGAATGCCATCATCGACAAGAACGTTCAGGTCCCAGCAGGTGCGAAGATCGGCGTGGATGCTGGGCAAGATCGAGCGCGGGGTTTCACCATTTCTGACAATGGCGTGGTGGTGGTTGGTAAGGGTGAATTGATCGCGTCCTAGGCGCGCGTGCGAGTAAAATTATGTGCGGAATCGTCGGCTATGTGGGTTCTTCAGAGTGCGCTTCGATTCTGCTCGATGGGCTAAGGAAGCTTGAGTATCGCGGTTACGATTCCGCGGGCCTTGCGGTGCACGATGGCTCGCAGATCCGCATCGTGCGGGCCGTCGGCAAGCTCAACAATCTCGATCGCGCGCTCGTCAGCCAGCCGCTCCAAGGCCATACCGGGATTGGGCACACCCGCTGGGCCACCCATGGAAAGCCGAGCGAGCCCAACGCGCACCCGCATCAGGCTGGGAATGTGGCGGTGGTGCACAATGGCATCATTGAGAATCACCTGGAGCTCAAGCGCGCCTTGGAAGCCGATGGTGTTCGCTTTCAGAGTGACACGGATACTGAGATCGTGGCGCACCTCATCGATCGCGCCCTTTCGCAGACTCCGGACTTGATGAACGCCGTGCGTGTCGCGCTCAAACAATTGCGCGGCGCCTATGCACTCGCGGTCGTTTCGAATCTTGAGCCCGATCGGATCATCGTCGCCAAGCACGCCTCGCCCCTGGTGATTGGCCTCGGCCAAGGCGAAACACTGTGTGGCAGCGACATTCCTGCGCTCTTGAATCACACGCGCAAGATGCTCTTCCTGGAGGATGGCGAAATAGCTGAGCTATTGGCCGATGGCGCGCGCATCGAAACGCTGTCCGGTGAGCGCGTTGAGCGGGCTCCCAAAACTGTCGATTGGAGTCCGGTGCAAGCCGAAAAGGGCGGCTACAAGCACTTCATGCTCAAGGAAATCTTTGAGCAACCACGCTCCGTGGAAGATACTTTGCGTGGCAGGATTGACCTCGCCCGGGGTGATCTCGTGGCCGAAGAATTAGGCCTGACAGACGAGATCGCCACTGGTATCGAACGTGTGTATTTCGTGGCCTGCGGCACCAGCTTTCACGCGGCGCTCGTCGGACGCTACTGGGTTGAGCAGTTGGCGCGTGTGCCTGCGTGTGCCGAGTTGGCAAGCGAGGTGCGCTACCGGGAGCCAATTTTTACCTCTAAAGATCTGGTGGTAGCCGTCAGCCAATCCGGAGAAACAGCCGACACACTGGCGGCCCTCCACGCGGCAAAAGAGGCTGGTGCACGAATTTTGGGCGTCGTGAATGTCGTGGATAGCGCCATCGCCCGAGCTGCGGATGGAGCGTTGTACACGCACGCAGGGCCTGAGATTGGCGTCGCCTCGACCAAGTGCTTCACCACGCAATTGGCCGCGCTGCTGATGCTCTCCATTTTTCTCGGTCGCCGGCGTGGCAGCTTGAGCCAAGAGCGCGCCCAGAGCTTGCTTCAAGATCTCGTGCAAGTGCCCAACGAAATGCGCCGTGCCCTGGAGAAGAAGGATCAAGCGATGGCCGTGGCGCGGGCTTGGCAACACACCGAACACATGCTTTTTTTGGGGCGCGGACTGGGCTTCCCGATTGCCCTTGAAGGTGCCCTGAAGCTCAAAGAGATCAGCTATGCGCATGCCGAAGGCTATGCGGCAGGCGAGATGAAGCATGGGCCGATCGCTTTGATCGATTCCAACATGCCGGTGGTCGTCGTGATGCCCCAAGATAGGCACTACGAAAAGACGCTTTCCAGCCTCCAGGAAGTGAAGGCGCGCGACGCCCAGGTGATCGCCGTGGTGACCGAGGGCGATGAAAACGCCGCGAAGCTTGCCGAGCATTTGTTGGAGATCCCGCGGGCTTCCGAGGCCGTGCTCCCCCTCCTCACGGTGCTCCCTTTACAGCTGGTAGCATATTATTTCGCTGACCTTAAAGGCACAGATGTCGATCAACCGAGAAATCTCGCGAAGACGGTCACTGTCGAGTAACGGGCATTGACGAAACGCGAGCGCTCACGTTTGGTGGCGCCCATGAAACTTCGTGTAACAGGCCTTGTTCTGTTGGTAGTCGGTATCAGCGGTTGCGGTGGCTCTGGAGCCCTGCCCGCCGCGAAGGACGCGGAAAGCAGTGGCGAGCCCGCGCCGAGTCCAAAACAGGCCGATGCCTCCGACGACTCTGTCAAAAATTCAGACGCCCCAACCCATGAAAAGATACCCACCACGTGCGCGAAAGGCAGCGATCCCTGCACTCCGCCGGGTGCTTTCGTGAACAAGCTCTGCGCCGGGAGCTTTCCCGGCGTGGCGCTCTATCTGTTCACGAAAAATACTCCCTACGCACGCCAGTATCTCACCCGCAAGACCGAAGCCTGGAACGCTTCAGGCGGAGTCTCAGATGGCGGCTTCGTCGAATTTGATGAAGAGGTGTTGGTGCTCCGCTCAAGAAAGGCCGATCTTGGTGGCATGCAGGTCAGCGGCGCAGGTGGCGGCTACGATGCCCTGCGCTGGAGCGGAACCTGCGTGACGCTGGATGCGAACGAGCTCACCCAGCGCACGCCGCCCGCCGCGAAGAACGCCAAAGTAGAATTCCGCTTTCTGGACGAACCGATCAAGGAGGCTCTGCGCCAAGATGACACGGTCAATAAGGCCTATTTGGCGCGGCGCAAAGAATGCAAGGGGGCCACGAGCGGAGATGTGAGCTTGAGTTGTGTGAAGGCCGATGAAGCGCTGAGCCACGCCATCGTCAATTATGTGCGTGAAGGCGGAGCCGTCCCGATGCCGGAAAAGCTGCCTTAAGCTTTTTCCTTGAACCAAACATCGCCGAGCTCAAACTTCACCAGGTTGATAAAACGGGCATCGCACGCGCCGCTCACCGAGAGCTCACCCACAACTCCAAATGGTAGCGTGCGCGCCACTTCCTGCGCCGACAAGAGCGACAGCTTCGGAGGATGGGCCGCGAGCTTCAGATCTTGAGCCGCCAAGAGGGCCAACGCGGTGGCTTCCGGAGCGGCGCTGAGGCGCCGAACAAAGTCTAGAACCATGACGGCCTCCCCTGCCTTCGCTGCGCGTGCCAACTCAGCGCGCGGGACTCGCTTAACGACCCATTCATGCGCAGGCTGGCTCAGCATCGAAGCGAGAACCTGTGCGGCTTCCACAAAGTGCGGACACGCTTGATCGACCAAGAGCGGTGTGCTGGGGCCGCCCCAGCGCTCTGGAGAGCCACGTGCCGGAAGCCCGTTCACCCCTAAATGACCTAGCTTTGAAAGATCCAGTGCGTCAAGCAGGCTCTGAACAACCCCCGCTGCACCCCAGCGACCCAGTCCGCGTTCGGCGCGGAGGATGAGCCAACCGAGCGGCCCCCCAGCTAACGGCAACGCCTTGGGTCGAGGCCGATACAAGCCTGCACCAAACCAACCCACAGCTGATTCGCCAGCCTCGAACTGGGCCAACCCATCGCGCAGTGACTCCACTCGCTCAACAACGACGGTGTCAAGAAAAGCAGGGCCTCGCGCAGCGGAGGCGTTGCGAGAAAGGAGCAGCTTGCCGTTGGCTATTTCTGCGGTGAACGCGCCAAGCCCACGCTGACGAACAGTGCTGAACTCAGAGCCCGTCATGGCACACGCTGAACTCGACAAAATCCGCGCGACCTGGTTGGGGCGCCGGCATCGCACGCGAAAGACACGCGGATCGGCTGCGTCAACGCTCAGCGCATCCCACTCAGCAAACAAGCCGATCGCCCTGCCACTCCGGGCTCTCTCCAGACAACGGACGGCGTGGGCTGCAAGAAACGGCTCGCCATCGGCGGTTCGGAGATCGGCTCGCAATCGGACGCGCGCGCTTCCTGCCTCAAGAGTCGGCAGCGCCTCCGTGAGCACAGGGAACAGCGTGGCTCCCTGCTGCGCAAAGAGCGTTTCGGTCACAAACGGCGAGAAAAGTGCCGAGAGCGGATCATCCGACACATACGGATCCAGCCTTTCAATCGCCCAAGGCACGCGAAGCCGAAGCCTACCGCCATAGGGCGTTCGGTCCAGCGCAAGGCTCGGTGACTCGCGGCCGAGCACCGACCCAAACGCGAGCGCTGCCAAGCTGCGCCGAGATACAACGTTCACCTGACCACCCAAAGCTTCGAGCGAGACGCCAAAAGAATCGGATTATGTCCCTCGCCCATCCAGGGACACACAGCTAGCGCGACGACGCCATCAGTAATTGGCAGGCGCGCTTTTGGCACCTTCAGATTATCGAGTCCGCGCACTTCAAGTGCGTCCGCTTCGGGTTCGAACGTGGGGCGCGAGCTTAGAATTTCTGGCAGCCCGTCGCCGTCGAGATCGGCAAGCGCCAGGCTCGCGCCGACGTCTGGCACATTCCGCACTGGCTGTCCCGTCTGAAACAGACTGGCCTGTGCGCGGAGCGGCTCACGCAACGCGCCGTACACCACCCGAACACCGTCCGCCGTTACAACTTCTGTGCCCGCTGCTGTATCGAACACTCCAACCGGTTGAAAGCTCGGCGCTCCCGGCTCGCTGCCGCACGCGGCTTCGCCCGCTAGACCCACCCCTGAGCGCCCGAGGCAGCCTAATCCGGGCCAGGGCAAAACATCCGAAAAACGGCCGAGAACAACGCCCGCAGCTGAAATGCGAAGCATGAAACGCCGGTCGCTGGAGCCGACATCCAAGGCGCCATCTTTGCGGAACGCCACGGAGACCAGCGGTTCACGCAAAGGAACGGGAGCCACCTCCGAGTAACTTTTCCACAGCAAGCGCTGCTCTTGAGTGAGCTTCCCGTGCGCCAGCCGCGCGATTGAAATGTAGGTTCGGCCTACCATGGCCACCCGCAGCCCCTCACCGGCTGCGTGAGCCGCACAGGCTAACGCCAGAGGGACTTCTGATTCGTAGGCGTAGCTTTCGCGAACAGTCAGCGTCAACGGAGGTTTCGGTAAGAGGGTGCGCACGCTGGCATCCGCGCGGACGGAGAGTGAAACGCGGCGCTCCGCAGCCGTTTCGCCGCGTACTCGCGCCCAAAACCCTGGCCTTCTTGCCGAATAGGCGTTAATCACGAGCCGACCCGCGTGCTCCGAAAGCTCCAGAAACAGGCGCAATTCGCTCGCTACCGCTGATTTCTCGAACTCAGCCCGGGACTGAGGCTGAGGTTCCAAGGCGACCTCAAGAGAAGCTTCCGGTGCGCGCCCAGCACCCAAAGGCCACCAACTGGGCTTGGACGCTCGCGGGCGGCGGCGCAGCTCCTCCGCAAGCAGGGCCTGGAGCTTCGCCCCCACAGGCGCCCATGCTGGATCCGAAGCAAGCGTGCCATAGCTCAGAGAAACCCAACGCTCCTGCCCAATCTGCAGCGCCAACTCGCAGACAAGCTGCCTCAGAGCCGTGCCCGCTACGCAGGCCGCGGACGGAGCGCGCGGCTCATCCAGCCTGATGCTCTCTCCGCTCGAAAGGCTTGAGCTTAGGCCGACGAGAGCCGCGCTGCACCAGCCCCAGATTTGCCTGCTTCGCACACCCACTACCTACCGCCAAAACCTCTCACGCAGAAGCGCAGCGTTCTGGCGTGCGCGCCCACTTTCGGATTGCCCGGGGAAGCCTCGTCAAATATGCTCCGCCCGAATGAAAACCCTCGTTTTAGTGCGCCACGGTCAAAGCCAATGGAACCTCGATAATCGCTTCACGGGCTGGGTGGACGTGCCGCTGAGCGACGTGGGCATCGAAGAAGCGCGCGCCGCCGGGCAGCTTCTGAAACGCGAAGGCTTTCAGTTTGACGTGGCCTTCACCTCCGTTCTGAAGCGAGCCATCAAGACGCTTTGGCTGACGCTTGAAGAGACGGACCAAATGTGGATCCCAGTGCACCGCAGCTGGCGCATCAACGAGCGCATGTACGGCGCGTTGCAAGGCATGGACAAAGGCGAGACGGCTCGCATTCACGGCGAAGAGCAGGTGAAGATCTGGCGCCGCAGCTACGACATCCCCCCGCCCGCGATGCCGGTCGATCACGAGTTTTATCCGGGCAACGATCGCCGCTACGCGAGCTTGGCGAAGGGCGAGCTTCCGCTCGGAGAGTCGTTGAAAGATACCGTGGCGCGCTTTCTACCTTTTTGGGAGGGGTCCATCGCGCCCGCGCTCCGGGAGGGCCAGCGCGTGGTGATCGCAGCCCACGGCAACAGCCTGCGCGCCCTGGTGAAGCACCTGGATCATGTGAGCGAAAAAGAGATTTTGGAGCTCAATATCCCTACTGCCGAGCCCCTCCTCTACGAGCTCGACGACAACCTGAAGCCGCTCAAGCGCGGTGGGCGTTATCTTAATGAGGCAGCGGCCAAAGAAAAGGCCGAGGCCGTCGCCAATCAGGCGTCGCTCAAAAAGTCTTAGCTTTCTAAGCGGCTACCTCATCAGTGGGTCCCTAAAAAGTACCCATCCAGGACAGACTTCGAGCACCAGGCGGGAAGGCTAGCTCCTGCGCTCCACCTTTTGGGCCGATAATCACTGTCCGCCCCGCCGTACGCCTGAAACGTACTCCTCTCGACCAACTCACGGCTTTCAGCGTCCCCCTAGGATCACAGCTGAACGCCGGTACGTTTAGCCCGATACCTCTTTGACGAAAGTGCGGTTCCTTAGCCGATGAACGCTTAGTTACATGTAGGCGTTGGATCGATGCTGCCCGCGGCCATCGCCCCGTATGCGGCGCTGACGAGCTTAACTGACGCGTCTGCGGTCCAGGACGTGGGGTTGATCGTCACCTGCTCCAGCGGGGCGACTTGATTCGAGACGACCAGCGTGCCTATGCCTGGAAACATCGGTGTATTCGCGTCGTAGTCGATGACGCCGGCGAATATGTTGCGCGTGCCGGTCACGGTCACGGGAAATTTGGCCACGCCGCTCGTTGGAATCCCCTTATCAAGGTTGAGGTTCACGCACCCGCGCGTGTCGAAATGAAGCCACGTTGTGGCGTCAGTGAAGCTGCTGCTGTCGGTTAGACCAAGGAACGCAGGCCCGCTGCCATGTACGCTGGTGTCCCTGCGGTCGAGTGAGTCGCCCGCCAGGAGGCTGAGGGTGACGCGACGCACGGCACTGATACTCAGCTCGCTTTTATATACCTTTCCGGCGGTTAACGTGATCTTTGGGTAGGAGAACGTCAGGCCAGCAGCGCTCTGCGCAGTGACGTAGTCGCCCGGTAACACCGACGCTTTGCCGATCCCCCGCTCGTTGGTGCTGTCAGCGAGGAAACCTATCACGCTGTAAACTCCCGGCGCGCTCTCTCCGAAGATCTGCGCGGAAAAATTCTCGCCCATCACGGCTTCGCCGTTAGGCGCCTCCACAACCTTGACCAGGTTCGCGCCAGTAAGCTGCGGGTCTTTGTCGTACAGCGCTAGATACGTTTTCCCACTGCCGTCGATGGCCATGTCCGCGGGGGCCGTTGCGGTTGGACGATCGCCGGCCACCTTCAGCGTCACGCAGAACTTCGCCTTGCCCAGCTCCTCATCGCACGGTCCGGGGGGGGAGCGCTCCGCCTCCGGCTGCGTTGTTGCCTCCAGCCTTAAGCAGCTCGGACTTCGAGCGCGTAACCCAGAAGGATCCGGAGTTCGAGATCCCA
>CAZSUA010000145.1:0-3544 GCA_964609655.1 uncultured Polyangiaceae bacterium
CCCTCGGACATGAGCGAGAGCCGCGCCCCGGTGTTCAAGGATGAGACAACCGCGCAGCACCGCCTGAAGCCACAACGGAGCCGGTTACGTCTCTGGATTGAAGGTGTGCTCGGCACAGCTGTGTTTGGCGCGTCGTTGTTTGCCATTTACGCGCACCTTAGCGAACAGCAATTCTGGGATAGGAGGGAGTTCCAGACCCGAGAGCTGGCGCAGCTTTCCGCGATCTTGCAGAAGGGTGACACTGCCGAGCTCAAGACCGTCGATGCGCGCCTTTCGATGCTCGCTGCCGTGGCGGTCGAGCCGGCCGCACTCGCCCATTTTCAGCTCCGGAATTGCGCGGTTCAGGCCTTGGCGCAGGGGGCGCCCTGCAAGGGACTCTCGAAGGCTCTGCGAAGTGCCGAAGCGGCTGGAGTTCCCCGTCATGTAAGAATTCCCGGTGAGCTGTTGTTGGCGATAGAGAAGGGTGATCTGGCCGGAGCCGTCGGGCTGGTGAGGCACTTCGAGGGCTTGCTTGAACGCGATCCATACTTTCAGCTCATGGCCGGCAGTGCCTTTGAGCTCACCGCCGATCCAAGGGCCAAGGCGTTTTATCATCAAGCGTTGCAGTTGGATCCGGAGTTGCGGATCGCAAGAGTTTTAGACATCCGATTAACGCTGTTGGATCGCACTCGGAGCCCTTCGGCAAGGCTTCCGCCGGCGCTCCTCGCACCGCTCGCGGGAACTCTCGAAGCTACCGTGATCGAAGCGCTGGCAGCGGGGCCGAGCGTCGAGTCAGCATTGCCGTCGGGGCCGCAAAAGGTTGCTAGCCTTCCTGTCGAGCGGCTCATGGCACCCGCCAAACCGCTCTTGGAGCTGGTTGAAGCTAGAAATGCCTTGAGCTCAGGCCAATTGGTGGCTGCAGGGGGGCGGCTGGAATCCGCGCTCGGTGGCGCCACAAGCCCAGCGGTAAGAGGCGCACTTGGATTGATCGGGATTGAGGCGGGTCGAATCGATTTGGCAGAGCGCGCAGCAACCAGCTTGGAGCTCATTGATTCGGACGAGCCCACGGCACGTGTGCTGCGTGCTCGCGTGGCGCTGGTCAAAGGCGATGTTGGGGAAGCGACTCGGCTTGCCAACGAGCTTGCTGCAGATCCCTTAGGACAGAAGCACGTGATCGATCTGGCGCTGCTCAGAGCGGTGGTTGGCTATGAAGCCGAAAGTTCGGAGGCCGTACGCCGCGCGCTGGCAGTTGTGGGCAGTGAAGTAGCCATGAGCGACCCATTTGAATCGGCTGCCGTGGGGCTGCAGTTGCTCTCGGGAGGCACGGCTACGCACAGCGAAATCCAGGCGCTTCTGCGCACGGGTGCTTTCTGGAGTGAAGTTGTGGCTGTCGATGCGGCACTGGACGCGGGCGACTTGGCGCTGGCCGAAGAGGCGCTGACGCGTTGGCCGGGGCTCAATGAAAGGCCGCAGCATCTCCAGCGTCTGGCGCGCCTACGGCGTTACCAGGGACGATTCCGAGATGGGCTAGACATCACAACACGGCTCGCTTCAGGCAGGGCGTTCACTCCCCGGTTGCTGACCGAACAAGCGTTTCTGCTGATGGCCGCTGGGGAGACACTTAAACTGAAGGAGCTCGTGAGTTCGTTGCCGGAGCCCAAAGAGCCGTGGCTGACGGCGCTCGTCGCGTTCGGTCCCCCTCAAGTTGCACTGCAGATCCGCAGCTTGCCACTGCCCGTTGAGGGCGCGCTGGATATGCGAATCGCAGCGGCGCGAGCGCTTGCGCTAGCGCGCGATCCGCGCGCACGCGCATTTGCAGAGGGATTGAAGCGGGACTTTCCGAACAATCCAATCGTCCGGCGCCTTTCGGTGCCCTAAACTAAACCTTCAGACGCTCTTGCTGTGGACGAGAGTCTTCGGGCCGGTTCGGAACAGAACGTTGATTTTCTCGGACTCCATAACTTCCGTGACAAAACCTTCGCCGAACGTCTTGTGGATCAGCACCTGCCCAGGCTTAAATGTTCGATCGATCGTGTAGCGAACGAACGCCGCGGTGGCTTGACCTGCGATCTTGGATTCCCAGTCTTTGATGTGGTCGCTCGCGGTCTTTGCTTTCGTCGTCTTGGGCTTCTTCGGGCCGCTGGTTGCGGAGCGCTGCGTGCGCAACACCAAATCAGCCTTGGCATCCGCTTGGGAGGCTCGGTAGTTGTGCTCAGAGCTGCAGGTTAAGCAGATGACGCGTTTGGGGCGGCCTTCGATGAGTGCAACAATGCGATGGCCAAGGTCTAAACGACACTTGGTACACCAGGCATCGATCTCACTTCCTGCTACTAAGGATTTCACTAACTTTTCTCCGTCATTCAGTGGTGGGCTTGGGTCGAGCGGAATCGCGGGGGGTGCCAGAACCCGAAAGGGGTTGCTCCTTCTCGCTCAAGCCCTCCGAGTTGGCAGCCTGGGTGGCGGCTTTGCCTGGAGAGGATTCCTTCGGCACCACTCGTATCTCAGTTTTGATCTCAAGTGTGAGCCCAGAGATCGCTCGTTTGATCTCTTCGGAGAGGGTGGTCCGTTGGAGGAATTCACGGACCTCGCCGGCAACCGCTCGATAGAGGCCGTGGCGGCCGTCCTCCACCTGAGCCAACAGGAGCGCGAGAGCCTCCTTGGGGAGCTTGAGATCGCTCACAAACTGCCTCAAGTTTTCGGGTCCATCACTGAGCTTTTCGTAGCCTGCCTCCAACATGCGCCGCAGGAGCTCGGGTACGAGTCGTTCGCGTTCGCGTTCCTCGGGTATGGAATCTTCCGGGGCGACCACGTAATGGGAACTAACCCGCTCGCGTGCCTCAGTCAAACCGCTTGTGTTTTGCCTCCTTTTTAGGCGGGGGCCGAGGCAGCGTAGATCTGGCCATTAACAGAAGGGTTCTCCGGTACTACCTTGGGTAGACGTTGCCATGAAATCACAGTTTGTCAGTCGCCGTGAACGGATCTTTGAGAAGCTTCGGAGCGCGGTGCTCATCGTGCCCGGGGCCAAGGTGGCGGTGCGCAATAGTGACGTGGATCACGATTATCGGCAGAGTTCCGACCTTCAATACGTCTCGGGCTTCGTCGAGCCCCATTCTGTAGCTGTCCTTAAGGGAGGCACAGAGCCCAAGTTTTATCTGTTTGTCCAAAAACGCGACCCTGAGCGGGAGATCTGGGACGGTCGTCGAGCGGGACTGGAGGGGGCGTGCACCGAGTTTGGCGCCGATGTTTCCCTGGAGATCGGGGAGCTGGAAACCAAGCTCGTCGAGCTGCTCGAGAACACGGAGCGGATCTACTGTCGCCTGGGCGTCGATCCGGATTTCGATCAAACGGTCCTGCGGGTCCTCACACGGGTTCGGCAAAAGGAGCGCCGCGGGATCGGGTATCCGACTGAAATTGTGGACTGCGCTGTGATCTTGCACGAGATGCGTTTGTTCAAGGACCGCGCTGAGATTGAAACGATGGAGAAGGCCATCGAGATCACTCGGGCAGGGCATGCGGCCTTGATGGCGGAAGCGGCGCCGGGCAAATTCGAATATGAGCTTGAAGC
>CAZSUA010000145.1:3644-4758 GCA_964609655.1 uncultured Polyangiaceae bacterium
CTCGTGTTACGCGCCCAGCTGGCGGCCATCGAAGCCAGCAAGCCAGGGGCGAGCTTGGGCGAAATTCATGACGCGGCGGTGAACGTGATCGCGGCGGGGCTGCTCGAACTCGGTCTGCTCCAGGGCGAGCTTCCGAAAATCATCGAGGATAAGGAGTATCAGGCGTTTTTCATGCACAAGACGAGTCACTACCTCGGAATGGACGTGCATGATGTGGGGGCCTATTCGGTGGCTGGCGAAGCGCGGCGCATCGCGCCCGATATGGTGATCACCGTCGAGCCTGGCGTTTACGTGGCTGCGGAGGTGGGCCTTGTGCCGGAGAAATATAGAGAGATCTACGCGAAGGTGCCGGAGCGCTATCGCGGGATTGGGATCCGGATCGAGGACGACGTCTTGATCACGGCAGAGGGCTGTCGGGTACTCAGCCAAGCCATCCCGAAAACCGTCGAAGGTATCGAGCAAGCCTGCAGGGGTTGACGTGCGCCGACCGCGAGTAGCCTTGAGCATTCTCGCCTTGTGCTTAGCGTACGGCGGCGGGGCGCGCGCGGCAGCGGAAATCAGGAGTGATGTTCCGGCTGGAGGGTCGACGGTTTCGGCGAGTGCGGATGCTTATTGGCACTGGATTTCGACGTTAAGCTTCGGCCGTGGCTTGCGCCTCAATAATCCGTATCGCCTTTCGACGCAGCTCGGGAGTTCTGAATCTTTGTCCATCAGTGCGCCCTATTTTGATTTGGGGTTGGGTGGCCTCGTTGGAGATCCTGATGGGTTGCAGCAGGGCGGAATGGTGCGCTTGTCGGCAGCCGCAAGCGGTGTGTCCCAGGAAGTCGTCACTCCGAGTTATCTGGCTCTCTATCGATTTCGTGGCGGTAAGATGCTTTTCGGTCGGCTGGGTGTGCCGGTTGTGCTGCGGCCAGATGCCAATGTGGGCGGCGAAATCGGGGTTGGGGCGCTGTTTTTGGTGCAGGCAGGCTGGGGTTTGAGCGCGGAAGGGAGCTACAGCCATTTCTTGGGTGCCGCCACCGCTGAACGGTCGGCAACCACGGTCGGGGTGGTGGCTTGTCAAGCCGGGCTCTGGTTCGACTACGAGGTGTTGCCATGAGTCCGCACCAGCCCA
>CAZSUA010000145.1:4858-13344 GCA_964609655.1 uncultured Polyangiaceae bacterium
GTCGGCTGCTCGCTCTGAGCTTCCTCCTATTGTTCTGCGCAGCGCCGACACCTGGCGATATCGGCAGCTGCGGGCAAACGCCGACAGCGCTCGATGCCGGGCGCTTCTTCAGCAAGAAAGACGCGATTGATTGCGCGCAGTGCGGCAGCTGCAGGCTCCGAACCCAGGCCTGCTCGCGCGCCTGCGCTTCTGGGAATGGTGCTCAAACTTTCCCCGCCGGTTGTGTCCCGCTCGTTCACGACGGGCAGGTGTGTTTGCATGCGCTCGAAGCGGCCAATTGTGAGAGTTACGCTCGCTACGTGCGCGAAGTAGTCCCCGAGGTTCCCACGGAATGCAATTTCTGCCCCGCCCAATGATGAATTCTGGGGATGTTCAGCGAGGTCGAAGGCCAGGCGCCTGGCTGCTCGTGCTGCTCGTGGCCCTTCTGACGCAATCTGCTTGCACGCCCATCCAACAAGCCACCCGCGGCCTTGGCGAATACGAACTTTACCGCCAGTCGCGGATCGCTAAGACCCCGGTTGCACGCTTGCGCGCTGCTTGGGCGTATCTGAAGGCCGGCTACCGCGGGCCGGGGCGGGTCACGACAGAGGCTTGGTTTTACCCCCGAGAGCGGCGGCTTTTCGCGCAGTCGCGAGCGAGCCTCGAAGGAATTTCAAATTACCTCAGCGTGCTGCCCGATGGTCCGCATCGTGCGGAAGCCGAAACGCGGATCGTGGAGCTCATGAGCGAACAGCAAGCAGAGGCCAAGAAGTCGAAGCAGCGTTCCGATCGTGACCAAATGCTCCTCGCTGAGCTCGAGAAAGCGAGCGAAGACCGAAAACACTTGGTGCGCGAATTCTCAAGCTTCGTAGAGCAAATGGTTCGCCTTAAGTCTTTTGGTGTTAGCCCGAGTGACCTGCCATCTGAATTCAAGGCGGCCCTTCGAAGCTCAGCGTCCGACCTACTTTGTGATCGAGAGAGCTGCTATCAGCGTTTTGATTTTAAATTCTCGATCCCAGAAAATCGGGAGCCAACCGCTCGTGATGCAGCATTTTCGAAAGTGCTCAGGCTCAGCTCAGGTGGCGTGGCAGCGGTTGAGGTGCGCGGCCCCGCGCTGTTCAGTCGCCTGTCCGAAGCGTTGTCGCTCCAACCCGTCAACAGCGATCTGGGGCAGGCGCGGATCGAGGCGATTGCGAGAGTTATTTCCCTGGTCGAATTGCTCTTGGAGCCCAGAATGCCCGCGGAAAGTTGCGCCCGGCCTGTTGAGAGCCCGGAGGTTCTGGTGCGTGTGTGTGCTGGCGTGAAGTTGCGTATGCTGCCAGCGGAGGGCAGCCAGGAGGAAGACAGAATCGTGGTTTCTGCGGCGGGCGGCGAACCACAGCGCGGCGGGCCCTCGACCTCTAAACCAGAACCTCAATTGCCGACGGCACCACCCACGCCTTGAGTGGCAGCTTGCCAGGCAGTTCACCATCCGAATCAATCAAGACCGACTCACCACCCCGCAGCGCTTCAGCCTCTATCCGCGTTCCCCGGAAGGCAGAAACATTCGGTCGCTCGAGATGTGCACCCCGGTAAATACGGCGGGAGAGTGCCAGGCTCTCAGCAAGCCCTAGGTTTCCCAGCACCACCACATCCAGCAAACCATCGCTCGGATCGGCTGCCGGGGCGATTTGCATTCCACCCCCAAAATACTGACCGTTGGCAAGAGCCACCGTAAATATGGGACCCTCATGAACGACCTTCCCGTCCACCTTGAGACGCACGGGCGCGTTGCGATAGGTCGCCATCGCCTGCAGGGTTCCGAGAAAGAACGCGGCCTTGCCGCCTAACCACTTCGGCCCCTGATTGACCAATTCGTCAGTGCGACCGCTGATCCCAAAGCTCAGGATGTTGATGAAGGCTATGTTGTCAGGTTGGGAGTCGACCTCCGCTAGTCCGACATCCACCTTCTGAACGTTGCCTGCAAGCAGTCGGCGCGCCGCATCTTCCGGCGAATCTGAAAGTCCGAAGGTCTTTCGAAAATCGCCCCCTGTTCCGGCGGGCACCAATGCAAGCTTCGGACCTCTCGCCACACCGCCATTTTCCAAGTATCCCTGCACGACCTCGTTGACCGTGCCGTCGCCCCCAATCACCGCGAGGCACTCGACCCCCGCCACTCGGGCCTCGCGCGTGAGCCGCGTCGCGTCCTTCGGGCCGGTCGTGGGTGTTACCGAATAGGCGCTTCCTTGCGCGTCCAGTGCGGCTTTTAGGCGACCGAGGGTAGCGAGGGAGCGACCGCTTCCAGCCTTGGGGTTTAGGATTATTTGAGTTTTCATTTTGAGGTGACTCGACAGCAGCCCCCGGGGAAGCGATGACTAACTGAGTTGCTTCCCTTCTAGGGCCCTTGAACCCCGAATCGTAGCGGGGTTATCGTCCCCGAGCGAGCATTGGGCTTTCCACTAACAACCTTCACACACAGGAAAACAAAGGTAACAGCATATGGCGACGGACGACGCGCGAAAACTCTTCGTGGCGGGTTTGCCGGACTCAGTCGACGAAGACGCTCTTCGCCAAGTCTTTGAAGCCACAGGTGGCGTCGTCGTGCAGGTCAGCGTTCCGCGTGATCGCGCGACTGGCCGGCCACGAGGCTTTGGCTTTGTGACGCTCTCTTCTGCCGAGGAAGCAACCAGTGCGCGAGAAACACTCGACGGATCGATGCACTCAGGGCGTTCGATCTCAGTGAGAGTTTTCTCATCCGATTCGCGGCGCGCTCCGGGCGAGGGTGGCGACACGCGGCCACGGCCCGAGCAACGCCCGTACACACCGGGTGCTCCGGGTGCTCCGGGTCCGGCTGCCGGCGGGGGTGGAGCGCCAGGGGGCGCGGGCGATGATCGTTCAATTTACGTGGGGAATCTCCCGTATGATGCCGATCGCCCTGGGCTAGAAGCGTTGCTCAAGGAGCGTGGTGTGAATCAGGTGGTGCGGGTTCATATGCCCACTGGCCCAGACGGACGCGCCCGCGGTTTTGCGTTCGTTTCGCTGACATCGCCCGAAGCCGTTAACGAGGCGTTGAATCTGCTTCGCAATCTCGAAGTGGGAGGTCGGCGCTTGATCATCAATGCGGCTCACGCCCGAGGCGAACGTCCCGAGCGTCCCGCAGGTGGCGGCTTCGCACCGAGGCCTGGTGGCCCGCCGGGTGGTGGTTTTGAGCGGCCCTCGATGGATCGTCGGCCTTCCGGGATGGGCGCAGATTTTGGCGCACCCGCTACTCAGCAGCGGAGCTCGTTCGACAATCGAGATTTCGAGGGGCGCCGCGAGGGAAAGAAAAAGAAGCCGGAGGCAGTCAAGAAAAAGCAGGTAGCGGCTCCCGACGATCGGCGGCGGGGCGGAGGAAACAATTGGCGAACCGGCCTTGATTCCGACGATTGGAGCGACGACTGACAGCCAGCAAGGCGCTGGCGAGTGGCCGCTCGTGTAAAAATAATCTAATAAAATCAAATATTTGGCTTCCAGGTTTGCCACCGGGCGAAGTTTGGCTGGGCTGATTGCGCTCCGTTTGCTCCCCGTGCTACGACCTGGCCCGATTGCACGGGCAAAACGACCCTAGATCCACGGTTTCGTTGATTTCCTCTTCGTTCCGCTGGGCTTGAAGTGAAACGTTACCGATGATCTTCGACTGGCTATACGGCCTCTTTTCCAACGATCTGGCGATCGACCTCGGAACCGCCACGACGCTGATTTATGTCAAAGGAAAGGGCATTGTGAGCTGCGAACCCTCCGTGGTCGCGGTGCAGCGGGACGCACGGGGCGAGAAGCGCGTATTAGCCGTTGGGCGTGAGGCCAAGGAGATGCTGGGGCGGACCCCAGGCAACATCCAGGCAATTCGTCCGCTGCGCGACGGAGTGATCGCGGATTTTGAGATCACCGAGGCGATGCTCCGCTATTTCATCAAGCGCGCTCACAACCGGCGGACCCTGGTGAAGCCCCGCATCATCATTTGTGTTCCGTTCGGCATTACTGAAGTTGAAAAGCGGGCTGTTAAAGAGAGCGCCGAGAGCGCTGGCGCCAGGGAAGTCTATTTGATCGAGGAACCCATGGCTGCCGCAATCGGCGCTGGTCTGCCCATCACCGAGCCCAGCGGAAACATGGTAGTCGACATCGGAGGTGGCACCACCGAAGTCGCGGTGATCTCGCTTGCTGGTATCGTTTACTCGCAAAGCGTGCGCGTGGGCGGCGATAAGATGGACGAGGCCATCGTTGCCTACATGAAACGCAAGTATAATTTGGCCATCGGTGAACAAACAGCCGAGCGAATCAAGATCACCATCGGCAACGCCTACACTCTCGAACAGCAGATGACGATGGAGGTCAAAGGCCGCGATATGGTGGCCGGCGTACCAAAGACAGTCGTGATCAACTCGGACGAAATCCGGGAAGCCCTTTCGGAGCCACTCAACGCCATCGTTGAGGCTGTTTTGTTGGCGCTCGAGCGGACGCCACCTGAGCTTGCCGCTGATATTGTCGATAAGGGCGTCGTGCTCACGGGTGGTGGTGCCCTATTGAAGAACCTCGACGTGCTCTTGCGGGAAGAAACGGGGCTGCCCGTGATGGTGTGTGATGATCCGGTGAGCGCGGTTGTTCTCGGCAGTGGCAAGGCGCTGGACCACATCGAGCTGCTCAAGGATGTCACGATCGGCTAGGCGCCGCGTGCTAAGCGGTTGCATCAACGTGGCGTCTTGAGCCGTGACCTCCTTTCGCCGCCTGCGTGACATATTCCTGGTGGTAGTGCTCCTGGCGCTGCCCTTCTTCTTCTTGCGCGCAACGATCCGAGCTCCGGAGGATATGCACCCCCTGGATCGCACCATCAACAAGCTATCCGCTCCGCTTCAGTATGTGGCAGCTGCGGTGGCACGCAGTCTCTCGGGGGTCATCAATGATTACGTCTACCTTGTGGATGTGAAGGACGACAACAACAAGTTGGCTTACGAGAACGCGCGCTTGATGCAACGGCTTCGCGAGCTAACATCGGAGCAGGCAGAGAACCGCAGATTGCGTAAGCTGCTTTCGCTCCGAGATACGGTGGGCGTTGAGACGGCGAGTGCGCTGGTAGTCGCCAAGGATACCTCCCAATATTTCCGTGTTGCCCAGGTCGTATTGGATCGGCCAGGTGTGCTGATTCGACCCAATATGCCCGTCATTTCCGTGGATGGTGCCGTGGGCACGGTGCTCCGCGTCTCGGGCGATAAGGTGGATGTTCGCCTCACCGTGGATAGCGGGAACGGGATTGATGTCGTGGTGGAGCGAACCCGGGCCCGTGGCTTGGTGCGAGGCACGGGTGATCCTGCACGCTATACGCTGCGCGTGCAGTACATGGAGCGCACCGATCAAGTAGAAGTTGGTGATCTGTTGCTCACGAGCGGGGTAGGGTGTCGCTTCCCTCGCGGGATACCCGTGGCACGTGTGAAGGAGGTGAAGAAACGTGAATTCGGCATCTACCAAACGGTCGAGGCCGAGCCCACGGTAGACTTCTCGAGGCTGGAAGAGGTTTTGATCACGCTCTCCGATACCAAGGAATGCGAGCAGAAGCCGGACGTTAGGACGCGAAAGTAGCGGTACGATGCGGAATGCGGCCTATTTTTGTTTTGGTTTTCTGCTCATCTTGGTGCAGGGCAATCTCTATAGAATGTTTGGTCCGCTCGCAGCTCCGGTGGGCGCCGAGGGTTTTAGGCGATTCTTGGGTGTCCTTTCGGCAACGCCCAACTTGGTTTTACCCATGATCATCTTTCTTGGAGTCCAGGAGAGCTCGGTTGCCCGGGGAGTCGTGCTCTCGTTTGCATTGGGGCATCTCACCGACTTAATGGCCGCCTCGCCGATGTTCCTATTCACGTTCGTGAGCGTTGCGATGTGGGGCCTGGCTAAGATCGCTGGCGTACGCTTTTCAGCCCAAACGCCGTTAACCCGCATCCCGCTCGTGTTTGGGTTCTCGTTGGTTGAAAGCGCGATTGTGCTCACCTTGCTCGCCATCTTTGGAACGGATAATCGTCGGCCGATCGAGCTTTTGCCCATGGTTCTTCCGCGCGCCGCGATGACAGCGCTGTTTGCACCGTTGGTATTTCATTTTGTCCAGAGGATCGCGGCCAGCACGGCGGTGGTTCGTTCAACGGAAACAGGGAGCAACGCGTGAAGGGGCGTCCTGTTTTCGAGTACCAGGTGCCGAGAGCCAGAGCGTTCGGGTCGCTGCTGTGAATTTTCCCATTCAGCGCTCAGATGTCGGCGAATTTCGCCGGAGATTTCGCTGGATGGTGGTCGCCGTGCTGGTGTGTTTTCTGGCTCTTTTTGCACGACTGGTGCAGCTTCAAATCTTTCAGAGTGAACAGCATCGCGCTACGGCACGGGAAAATATTGTCTATCAGAACACCCTGGCGACGACGCGGGGCGTCATTCGCGATGCAATGGGTCGAGTGCTTGCCGCCAATCGGCCCTCGTACAACGTCTACGGAGTTCCAGCGAAAATCGATCTAGAGAAGGTCTGGCCTCGGGCGGTGGAGCTCATGCGTCTGGGTGAGCAAGAGGCGCGAGACCTGCGTGCACGAATTGTTGCGATTCGCGCCAATAGTACGCGTCTTGCGACACAGCAGATTCTTCTTGTTGCGGACGTGGACCGAGATGTCCTGGGTGTCCTTGAAACCAATGCCGATGAGATACCAGGAATAGAGGTAGTCCCAAGCCCCGTCCGTTACTACCCGTATGGCACGCTCGGTGCGCACACGATCGGACATATGCGCGAGATCGACGGCGAGATGCTCACTCGTGTTTCTAGCCGCGGTTACAAACCTGGAGATCGGCTGGGTGGAACGGGTGTTGAACGCCGTTGGGAGAGTTACCTGAAAGGGCAGCGTGGTTGGCGCAAAACCCTGCGGGGAGTCAGGAAAGGTAAGAATCTTGACGAACTGGAAGCCCGCTACCTCGAAGACCCCCGCAGCCTGGAGCCGGTACCTGGCAGGGACATCAGCCTCACCGTCGATATTGAACTTGTGAAGGCGATGGAGCAAGCGATACGCGGGCAACTTGCGGGGGCGGCCGTTGTCGTGGATGTGCGTACAGGTCGAATTCTCGCGGCACTCTCGAAGCCAGGATTCGACCCGAACGTGTTGAGTGGAGGGGCAGGCAAGACCGAAGTGCGGGATGCCTTTCGGCGACTCTACAGTGATCCACTCAATCCCATGCTCGATAAGACGATCTCGGCGACGTATCCCCCGGGCTCAACGTATAAGCCGTTCAGCGCGCTCGCGGCGCTGGCGGAGGGCACCATCACGCCCTCCGATGAAGTCGATTGCCGCGGAGGTGTCGAGTATGGTCGTCGTTACTTCCGCTGCACGGGTGTCCACCGTCGCGTCAACCTGCATGAAGCCATGGTGCAGTCCTGCAACAGCTATTTTTACCAACTTGGGCAGGGAATCAACATCGATAGGTTAGCCCAGATCGGTATGGATTTTGGCTTTGGGGTCAGAACAGGCATAGGAGTTAATCCGGAGGCGCGTGGGCGCATGCCGACGCGCAGTTGGTACACCCAGCACTATAAGGGTCAGTTCCTGGGGGGCTGGACGCTGCTCGCGGCGATCGGTCAGGGTGCAACCACAGTGACCGTACTCCAGCTGGCCCTTTCGTATGCCGCGCTGGCCAATGGCGGAACCTTGTATCAGCCTCAGCTGGTTCGCAGCATAGAGACCAGCGACGGAACCGTGGTCCAGGAGTTCCCGCCTCGAGTTCGGCGTGTTGTTGAGCTTGATCAAACGGATTTGTCGCTGGTGAAGCAGGGGATGAAAGGTGTGATCATGGAAAAGGAGGGCACCGGCTACAAGTATCGAATTGATGGCATCGACATGGCAGGCAAGACAGGCACCGCCCAAGTCGATCGCGCAACGGGGCGAGGCGTGGATCAGCAAAAGGTTTGGTACTTCAATCGCGATCACGCCTGGTTTGCCGGTTATGCTCCAGCAGATTCGCCGGAAATCGCGATTGTGGTGCTGGTGGAGCACGGCGGCGGCGGTGGTAAGAATGCTGTTCCGGTAGCGATGAAGGTGGTGCAAACCTGGAATGAACTGAAGCAGAAACGCTTAGTCCAAAAGGCTAAGCCTGGTGGCGGAAGTCGGAGCCGAGTGCAGTGAGAAACAAAGAACTCTCGTTCCGAAGCGGTCCGCTTGTCGATATGCCACTTTTGGTTGCGATTGTTGCGATAGCTACCTGTGGCCTGGTGAATCTGTACAGTGCCACGAGCCCTTACATCGGTTCCGGAACCCACGGAAGAATCGCGGACATTTATGTGTCCCAGATTTACTGGATTGTCGTAGGCGTGCTCTTGGGGGTGATAACGACCGTGATCGACTATCGAGCCTTTGAGCGTTGGGCCACCGTTTTGTACTTGGGAGGCATTTTCTCGCTTGGGTTAGTCTGGGTTCTAGGCACAGACATTCGCGGCGCTTCACGCTGGATTCAGCTGGGAAGCTTCACGTTTCAGCCCAGTGAGT
>CAZSUA010000146.1:0-13298 GCA_964609655.1 uncultured Polyangiaceae bacterium
AGAAGGCCCCCCTCATGAGCAGCCCCCAAGATCCCCGAGCCCGTCGTCGTAAGCGCGCCCGCCGCGCCAAAAAAAACCTCGAGTGGGAAATGAACCGCGAAGTTGAAAACGCAGAGGCCACCAAGCCAAAAGCAGCTGCTAAGACTGCCACCTGAAGCTCGGCGTTCAGGCCACAAGCAAGTCCTTCACGTGTGGTGAGCTGGATTTCGATCGCCTGCCCCCTCGACAAGCGCGTCGTCCCTCACAACAATTTGGAGCGAATGGCAGCTAGCAAGCCTGCGGGCACCCCCAAAGAAGGCGATGGGCTTGCCGTCGCCGACAAACCGAAGATTGAGCGGCCGCGTCGCTACCAGGTGGTCTTGCACAATGACGACTACACCACCATGGAGTTCGTTGTGCATGTTCTCGTTAAGTTTTTCCACGTGAGCGACACCGAAGCGACGTCGATCATGCTTCAGGTGCATCATAAGGGTTATGGCATCGTGGGCCTCTACAGTCGCGATGTCGCGGAAACCAAAGTGGCTCAGGTGATGGCTTACGCTAAAGAGCAGGGGCATCCGCTTCGCTGCACGGCTGAGCCAGAAGGATTAGGGGGCTCCACATGAAGGTCAGCGCTGAAGTTGAGATTGCCTGTTCGTTAGCGCACCGCGAAGCGCAACGACGCCGCCACGACACGCTCACCGTTGAGCACCTGTTGTACGCCCTCTTGCACGACGACGCCACGGCCAAGGTCCTTCGAAAGTCCGGCTCCAACATAGAAAAGATTAGAAGCGAGCTGGAGCGCGTCTTTGACCAAGAAATGACGGCAGTTCCTGGGGATGAGGAAGTGAATCCCACGCCTTCGCGCGGCTTTCAGCGCGTCCTCCAGCGCGCCGCCATCCACGTGGAATCGAGCGGTAAAGAAGAACTCCGCGGCTACAACGTGATGATTGCCATCTTCGCTGAAGTCGAGTCCCTGGCCGTGCATGCGCTCACTCACTCAGGGGTCACCCGCTATGATCTCGTAAATTTCGTCTCCCATGGCGTCGCCAAGGATGGCTCAGATGCTGAAGATGCGCCGAGCGAAACAGGGGCCGAAGGCGATGAGTCGGGGGAAGCTGAGCCTGAGCCAAGTCCGCTCGAACGCTTCGCCTCCAATTTGAACGAGCGCGCACTCGCCGGAACCATCGAGCCGCTGGTGGGTCGCGAAAAGGAGCTCCGTCGCGCGATTCAGGTGTTAGCCCGTCGGCGCAAGAACAATCCTCTGTTCGTTGGCGATGCTGGTGTTGGGAAAACGGCGATCGTGGAGGGGCTCGCTGCAAAAATTGCTACGGGCGACGTGCCAGAGCCACTGAAGAATGCTGTGATTTACGCGCTCGACATGGGCAGCCTCGTCGCCGGTACCAAGTTCCGCGGTGACTTCGAGAACAGAGTAAAATCCATCTTGAAACAGCTCGAGAAGGTGCCCGGCTCGATCCTATTCGTGGACGAAATGCACACGGTGGTCGGAGCTGGAGCCGCCAGCGGCGGAAGCTTGGATGCGGCCAACTTGCTGAAGCCCGCGCTTTCAAGCGGGAAGTTGCGCTGTATTGGAGCGACCACCTTTGAGGAATACCGGAGCCACATGGAGCGCGATCGCGCGCTCGCGCGCAGGTTTCAGAAGATCGAAGTCCTGGAGCCTTCGCTCGATGAGGCGATTCAAATCCTGAAAGGGCTGAAGGTCCGCTACGAAGAATTTCATAAAGTCACCTACACGGATGCCGCTCTAGAAGCCGCCGTGAACCTGGCCGCCCGGCATCTGCACGATCGAAAAATGCCGGACAAAGCCGTGGATCTGATGGATGAAGCTGGAGCCGACGCAAAGCTCGAGGTTGGCGATGGCGCGATCGTGGACGTGGATCGCATCGAAGGGGTCGTGGCGCGCATGGCCCAGATCCCACCCAAGCAGGTTTCGAGTTCTGACAAGAGCTCGCTCAGGAGTTTGGAGTCGGATCTCAGGCAAGCTGTATTTGGGCAAGATCGAGCGCTCCAGGAGCTGGCAACGGCGATCAAGCTCTCGCGCGCGGGCCTTCGGCCAATGGAGAAGCCGATCGGCTCCTATCTCTTCACCGGACCCACCGGCGTCGGGAAAACGGAAGCGGCACGCCAGCTTGCGAAGACGCTCGGCATTGAGCTGCTCCGCTTCGACATGAGCGAATACATGGAGCGGCACACCGTCTCTCGGCTCTTGGGTGCTCCCCCGGGCTATGTTGGCTACGATCGAGGCGGCCTGTTAACCGAGGCTATAGCGAAAACGCCACATTGCGTGCTGCTGCTCGATGAAATCGAAAAAGCCCACCCAGACGTCTTCAACGTGCTCCTCCAGGTGATGGATCACGGAACTCTCACCGATAGCAATGGGAAGAAGAGCGACTTTAGGCATGTGGTCTTGATCATGACCAGCAATGTGGGTGCTCAAGATCTGCAGCGCAGAGTGCTTGGATTTGGTGACCGCGACAGCGCTGGCCGCGAAGACATCGCCATGAAGAACACCTTCAGCCCGGAGTTCCGCAACCGCCTGGATGCGCGAATTTCCTTTGATCCACTCTCGCCTGAAGTCATGGAGAAAGTGGTGACCAAGTTCATGAAGGAGCTCGACGAGCAACTCAAGGAGCGGAACGTAACGATTGAGCTCACCGATAAGGCGCTCACCTACCTCGCCGACAAGGGTTACGATAAAGACAACGGTGCACGCCCGCTCGCACGACTGATCCAGGACGAGGTCAAGCGACCTCTGAGCGATGAGCTGCTCTTCGGCACCCTTGAAAAGGGCGGACACGTTGCGGTGGATTTCCGCGACGGCAAGCTCGTCTTCGACGTGACTGCCCTGGACGCCTAGGGTTCGCTCGCCGCAACGGCTGGCTGGCGCTCCCCCAACGGCTGGCTGGCGCTCGCGGCCGCGGCCACTTCAGCTCCCCGGGGCATGGGCTCACTCGGCAACAGTTGGAGGCACCGCCGCTTGGAGCCCCCGCACTTGAAGCGCCAGTGAGCATGAATTGGCCTGCCGTGCTTGTGCCGCCACAGTCTGCTCTGAGAGACCAGCCGAGGCCGGCCCCGCTGCGATCAATCGCCCCTCAGCCCAGGCTCGGAGGTTAACTAGCTGTGCACCATCGGAGACGCGCCAGATGCCAATGCGCGCAAAGTGCGGCAGCCGTTGGACTTGCTCCTCTGGTGTTTCCAGATCTCCAGGCTCCTTCGGAGGAAGACCGTTAGGGGGCGGCTCGTCGACTACGATGGTCGCGAAGCGGGCTTGCGCCAGAATATCGAGTGCAATGGGCACGTCGCGATGAGTGACGCTATCGAGGTCGCGCTCGTACGCCGTAACGGCGAGATCGCTATCCGCCAGGTGCAACTCATCGGTCCACTCAGTGGAAAGCACACGCAGGGCCCGGTACGTGAGACGCATATTATAGGGCCGGGGTGGCTCAACACAGACCTGATATTCGTTGCACAAGTAGTGCGGCTTGCAATCAGCAGAAGAAACGCAGGGCGACCCCTGTGAGGGATCGTAGCCGCGCGAGTTCCGGAAAAAACAAGCGGTGAAGCCGTCGAGCAAGGAACGCCGCGCCGCTTTCCGCAAGCTCTTAGCATCCCGGGCGTTTTCAAGGCGTATCCTCAGGTAAACGCCGGGTGCTTGTGCCATCGAATCGTAGTTCCAATCAGGCCCCACAACCGTCGGGCCGGAATGCGAAGCCAGCTCTCTCGCCCAGCCTTCTATCTTCTCGCTAAATGGAACCAACTTAGGCCCAAGAACTTTCGCAACTGCACGTTGCTTTGCCATCACGTGCGCCCTCATTTGCCCCAGGTTACGCGCGGCCACCCACGCATAAACGGACAGGACCGCGCCCAGCACCACCGCAGCCCAGATCCAAAACTGTGGAGGCATCGCGCGCACGCGTACCTTGCCCGCAACTAACGCCCGGCGCCGCTCGTGCCGAGAAACAGCCAAGGAGGGCAGGCCTCGCTCAGGATCGGTTCGTCGCATCAATTTGCCTCTATCTGGCATCCCCCACGCAGCATTCGATGAAGCAGTCGCTCAAACACAAATGCCGCCTTGCCCAAACCTGCGGAGCAAAACGGCACAGCTGTGCGCTCACACGAATGACGAAAGGAGCTACTACTCTTTCCCACCACCGCTCGAGCTAGCACCGCCCAAACGACCTACCATGAAGCTCACATTCGGAAAGCCCCCGAGAGCCGCTGTCTGGAAGACGCTCTTCACCACCAGAGCTGGAACCTTACGGTCAACCTGAAGCACGACCACCCCTGGAAACGGCTTCCCAGGATTAAGCTGGGACCAGAGCTCCCGTTTGGCCTTCAGACGAGCGAAGAGGTCGTCGATCTTCTGCAGACGATTAGCCTCAACAATGGCACGGGTGCTACCGGCCGCGTTCCCATCAACCAGGATCTGGGTCCCAGTAATGGCCACGATGGGCGCGTCCGTCATGTCGATGACGTTCTCAGCCTTGGGAAGCTTCACGTTCTTGTCGATCGGAAGCTCGCCACTGGCTGAGAAGCTGGCCAACAAGAAAAGGACAATACAGAGCAGGAAGTCGATGAATGGGATCAGAGGAATTTCCTGATTGACCGCACGACCGCCACCTCCGAGCACCTTCTTCCGCACAAATGCGAGAGGAATGTGGTGCATGAGCCTGCGCCCCGGCACCGAAATGGCCTGATGAAAACGGCTTAAAGGTTTTTCAGCGCTCATGGCTCAGTTCATCGCAAAAGTAACGTTGAAGGAGGCAACCTTTTTAGTCTTGCCGCCAAAGTCAAAGTCCCGCTGGGGCGTGTAGATGGCATCAATCACTGCGATCACATCCGAAAATGGAGTCGAGTTATCGGTGTGGAGTACAGCTTGGTCGAGCTTCTTATCGCTCGCGGCCCGGTGCGTCCCGTTCTTCGTCCATTCCTCTTTGATCTTGTCGGCGAGATCCGGGTACCGATATTCGCCTTCTGCACCAGCATTGACCTGCTTACGGACGACATCGATGGTGTTCACCACCGTGCTGCCCTCTTTCCAAACGAGCTGAAACTTCCGCTCGCCGCGCATCTCGACATGGAGGTGCTTCTCCTTCTTCTCCTCCGTTGGAGGATCGGAGCTAGGCGGACCCGGCACTCGCGCATCGGCGTTGATGCGTGCCATCTGGGACCAAACGGCCGTCACCAACAGAAAGGCAACCAAGCACAAGAGGAAGTCAATGAATGGAATAAGCGGAATGTCGTGATTAGTGGCCCGCTTGCTACCGTGTCCGCCAACGTCAATACCAGCCATGATTCTCTCCGGGGTGCGCCATCAGGAGATTCCTGATGGGCTGTTGGAAACTGGGCGGTCCCCCAAATTGGGTCCCGCCCGTTTGGATTGAGTAGAAACTCAACCAGCCTGCTCGAGGCCCTGGAGGTTGACCTTTTGGCGATTGGCCACCACCAAGTTCAAAACCTGAACCGAAGCTTCATTGATGTCGTCTTCCAAGCCCTGAGTCTTGCCGTTGAGCACCGCGAAGCCAATGAGCGCAATGATAGCGGCAATCAGGCCGAAGGCGGTGCAGTTCATCGCCTCAGAAATACCTTCTGCCAGAATGCGTGCCTTTTGGCTCGGATCAACCGACTCGCCACCGACCGCGCCGAACGCTTTGATCAGACCGATGATGGTACCGAAGAGGCCCGAGAGCATCGCGAGGTTAGCAAACAGAGCAAGATAGCCAGTGCGCTTGTTGATCTTCGGCATCTCGCGGAGCGCAGCCTCATCCATGGCGGACTGAACTTCCTCGTCAGGGCGATTCACTTTAACCAACCCAGACTGCACGATGCGAGCGAGCGGCGCGTTTGCTGCCGAACACATCTTAACGGCTTTGGCGACATCTCCCGCCAAAATGCATTTCTGCATGGTTGCTAGGAAAACGTCCTTGTTGATTGAGGCGCCAAACAAATAAACTGAACGTTCTGCGATGATCGCGATTGTGAACACCAACCAAAAGAGGATGATCCACATCGCCCAACCGCCTGCCTCGTAGTGATGCCAAAGTGACGACATTGTTTGCTTACCTTCCGGCTGATGCCTGGTGCTACCTGATTGCTTGGTACCGAGCTAACCCCTGGACGACGTTAGCTCGTGATACCTACGGAGATGTTTGTGGGTTTGAACTCTTGACGCGATACGCCCTGGTACGCCCAAGAGGGAGGCATATTGCTGAAAGCCCCCGGGTTCCGTCAAGGAGAGAATGCAGCGGCGCGACAGTTCGTGTGCAGGGAGAACTTTCCTCCCGCACCGAGGACGCGGCGTGGCGACGCGGCGTGGCCGGGAGTTTGAGATCTGAAGAAGAATTTCCTCCGCTCGGGGCAAGCCCAAGTGTCGGCGCCCTGAACCTACCTTAGCCTACCTCCCGCACAACTTCATCAATGCGTGCGCGTGCACGACATGCTTTGACATGGACGCGCGCTGGCCTCCGCGCACCGGCCAACACCGAGTCCTGCGAGGGACGTGTGGCGGGCCACGCATCCGTGATTCGCGGAGGTCGCAACGAACACAAAATGCTTATGAAAGCAAAAAAAATTTATGTACTCCGGAACCTCCTCGAATGGACAACGAGTGCGGTCGTTCCGAGAATAACCTCAGTATTTTGCCGAGCGCTTTGAACATTCGGAAATCCAAACGATGCGGCCGCCCATTCGGCCCACAAGAGCTAAATCGTTCAGCTAATGTTTTCTGAAAAATGCCCGCTTGCAGAAGCGAAATGCTCACGGGTATAGTCTTGGGCTAGTCTCAAACACAATTGTTCCGCGTGAGCGACGCCAATTATTCAAGTGGTCCACCTAGTGGATGTAGCAGAAAGGGCGATGGGGAATGCAACTCATCCTTGTTGCAGCTGAAGGCCAGCTGATAGACGCATTCAAACACAACCCGACCTTTATGGTCCTCAATCTCATCACGTCCGCCATCGTTTTGACGATCGTGGTTGAGAGGTTCATATTCCAAAGCAGCAGATACCGCGTAAATTCGAAAGAATTTTTCGCACAGATCAAGAAGCTGGTGGCCGCCGGAAATATCGATCGCGCCATCAAGCTCTGTGAGGCAAGCGACTACCCGATTCTTCAGCTAGTGAAGGCGGGCCTCACGCACGCCAACAAAGGCGCGGATGAGGTGGACGCCGCGCTGAGTGAAAAGCTAGGTGAACTCAAACCGGAAGCAGAGAAGCGGGTGGGCGCCCTTTGGTCCCTCGCCAATATCGCGACGCTGATTGGGCTACTAGGAACGGTTTCGGGCCTGATTGCTACATTCGCAGCGATCGCGGCACCTGGGCTCTCTCCGTCGGACAAGCAGGCGATGCTTTCAAACGGCATCGCAGAGGCCATGTATAACACCGCGCTCGGCCTCGGCATCGCAGTGTTCTGCATGATCGCGCACGTCCTTCTCCATACACGCGCTAAGAATATCCAACACGATCTGGAGGGCACGGTAGAGCGCACGTTCAATCTGCTCACCATTCAACGCACCGGTCAGTAGGCGGCGCGTCTTCGGCCAATCTTAAACCCGGATATCCATGGACCAACCCGGACAGCTCAGCGCAGCTCAGCGCAGCAGAATTCGGCGTCTTAGCCAGCCCAAAGAGCTCAACCCGGACGAAGAGGGGGGCGAGCTAAACATCGTTCCCTTCTTGGATATTGTGATGAATATCCTGATCTTCGTGCTCGCAACGGTTGCTGTAACCTTCACTGCGAGCATTGAGTCCACGCCCCCTTCCTTGGGCGGCGCTGGAGTCCGGAGCGACATCAAGAGCGAGGCTCTGAACCTGACGATCCTGATCGTGAACGAAGGCTTCTCTTTGAAAGCGTCCGGCGGGAACATCGCCACAGGTTGCAACGGTGTCGGTGCTGGCCTGGCGATCCCCCGCAACAGCGGCCGTTACGATTACAAGGCTCTCAATGAGTGCGTGCAGAAGCTGAAGGGGTCGAACCCTGAATTTGCGGACGAAAATCAGGTAACGATCAGCCCCAATCCCGCAACCCCTTACAGCGACATTATCGCGGTGATTGATGCAGTTCGGCAGACCGCTCAGGGCGAGAAGCTGTTTGATGACGTCAAGTTCGGAGTAGTTCGATGAGCGTCCCCATCGTTCGATATAAGGCTGAGCTCCGCAAAGCCATTCGCCGCAACGCGATGGAGCCAGAGATCAATTTCCTGAACATCACAGCGATGTTGGACATCATGACGATCATCCTCGTCTTCTTGTTGAAGACCCTTGGAGAGTCGACAGCAGCGGTCCCACAGAGCGATGACCTGCGTTTGCCAAAGTCGGTGATTACCACTGAGCCACCTCAGGACGGCGTGGTCGTCACCGTCTCCAAGACGCAGATCCTGGTTGGCGATCAGCGGGTCGTGGCGCTACCGAGTCGCGAATCGATGGTGCAAACCGGCGTTGGCGCGAGCTTCAAACGCAACGGCCCGTCGGATCTGTATGTGGTCCCGTTGGGCAACGCGCTTCAAGCTGCGGGGAAGACTGACAAGCTCATTCGGGCCGCGAAGGGTCTGGATTCTTCATCCTCGGATGCTGTCATCATCGCGGATGAGACCACACCTTATCGCTTGCTCATGGAAGTTATCTTCACCCTAGGCCAGTCTGGATTCGGCAAGTACAACATGATGGTGATCCAGTCCAAACAGGCGCCGGGCAACATCAACTGATCTAGCTCAAGCTCAGGATCGCCGCCGCGGCGTGATCTCCTGGGCCCTGTGAGTCGACCGACCGACGCCGACATGTGAAGGGCTCGACTTCGACAGTTTTTGTGCCCCTCAGGCACTATTCTGGCTGTTGGCTCTTGTCTTGGACGGGCGGGTGCTATATCGCTCTGGCATTCTCGGGCTTGTGACCGAAGCCCTCGCTTCGTTCCCGGTCGCGACGTGGGTTGCTCGTCTGGGGACGGCGCTCGCCGCCCAGGGTCGCCCCAACCGAGCGAGGGGCGACACGAAGTTCGAGAGCGACGACGATTCTGACAACGCGGTCTGAGTCGACCCACTCACGGGATCCTAAGCAACGCGTGCACCAAATCCTTCCAGCTTTAGCTAAAGCTTTCGCAAGAACGACACTTTCTTTCCTCCCTGTTCCTCTTTTTGAGAGTGAACTCTACCTTGGACGCTGAGTAACCACCTTGTCTTCCCTATCTGACGCCCTCTCAACTCTATCCGACAGAGGTCTCCGACGTTTGCTAGGAGCGCGAACCTTCCTTCGCGGACTCGATTATGAGAAGCGCAAGGTAGTCGACGATGTGGACGTGAATGATGTCCTGGCTTCCGGGCGCGTGAAGGGCTCCGATCCAGAACCCTACTCGGTCAGAATTCAGCTCGGTGGCGAGGGGATTACCTCCGATTGCAGCTGCCCCGCGTTCCAGAAGTCACAGCAGCATTGCAAGCACGTGGCCGCCCTTTTAATCACGGTGAGAAATCGGGCGCGCTCAAAGCTTCCCCGACCGCCGCTCCAGGCCGCGCCACAACAGCAGGCGGCGACTGAATCCAAGAAAACCAGGCGTGAACGGCGTCGGCGACCCCAATCACCGCAACCCAATAACGCGCCCCCCGGAGTCCAGGGTCCAGCCCAACTCGACACCAGCGCACGCGCAACTGGCATCGGCGCATGGCTCGCACCGAACGGAGCAGTTCGCGCGCTCACCCTGGAATACCGCATCCATGTTCGCCCTGGAGGCCTAACGGTAACCGTACTGGATGTCGAGAGTCGCTCACCCTTGCTGCCCTCCGTGGCGCTCACTTGGCAAACACTCGCCCCTACCCTGGATCGCGATGCGCTTCGACTCTTAGCGCGCTTTGAAAGTGGTAATCCCCGGCATCCCGCCGTGGACATTCGCGGTGAGGACGCGGCTGACTTATTGCCGATGCTAAAGACGCGGCGCGTGCTGCTTGAGCCGTCGCTGATGCAGCTCCGATTTTCAGAGGAAGTCTTACGACCTCAGTTTGAGCTCGAGCTTGTTGGTTCGGACACCGTTGTCGCTAAGGTCATGTTTGAACGGCAGAGTAACGGCAGAAGATTCTCACTGGCTCAAGGCGGGTGGTTCGAAGGATTCCCGAGTTGGCACGTGGACACCAACGAGGGTGTGGCGCGGCAATTGGAGCCCCGAGTGTCACCGGGGGCCCTCAAACGCCTGCTTCGAAGCCCCACCGTGGCGGAGCCGGCCAGTCAATTGATATCGATGATCATGGATGGTCTGCCCAAGGTGGCGCTTGAGGTGGGCGCCGAGCTACCAGATCTCTCGCAAGTTGCTGACGTTATCGACGCGGTACCGGTGTTCAAGATGCGTGCGGGCGGTTCCCTCACAGAGGTGGAAGTATCACTCCGAGCTCTCTACGGCGCAGACGAAGTGGAAGTGCGCGCCGATGGGATCTCGCCTCCCATCCTGATTCGCCCCCCAGTTGATGGTCGCAAACGCTTCGAGTGCATCCGCTGCGACATTGTGGCTCAACAAGAGGCGGCCCAGACGCTGTTAGGCCTTGGCTTGCGGGCTGCCGAAAGTGGCGAAGTTTTCGTCGCACATGGCGAGAATGCAATTCGATTCTGGTCCGAGGGCGTCGCCGCGTTGCCCGAGAGTTGGGATCTGTATGTACCTGAGGAAATGGTCGGTGCGGAGATCCGAAGCAAGCCTCTGCAAATGATGGCCCGAGTATCGAGCGGGGTCGATTGGCTGAACGTGAACATCAGCTACGAAAGCGAAGGCGTGGGTGTCGACCGCAGCGAACTTGAGCGCTGTCTCCGTGAAGGCAAGAAGTACGTCAAGCTCTCGGATAACACCTATGCCACGCTGGATGCGGACCGGGTGCGTGCCATGATGGAACGCGAAGTCGAGCTCCTCACGGCGAGCGGAAAGGGCGGGAATATCCCCATCGTTCACGCCGGGCGCGTCCAAGAGCTCCTCCAACACGCGACCTCTTCACAGATCGCACCCTCGACGCGCGCCCTCTTCAAGAAGCTTGCCAGCATTGAGGAAATCAAGGTTGCCAAGAAGCCCCGTGGTCTCAAAGCCACGCTGCGCCCCTATCAGGATCAAGGCGTCGCTTGGCTCCGCTTTGTGCACGACATGGGGTCAGGCGGCGTGCTCGCTGACGACATGGGCCTCGGGAAGACGATTCAAACCATCGCCCTCCTGCTCTCGCTCAAGCAAGAGCAGAAAGACGAGCCGCTGCGCGCGCTCATCGTCGCACCGACCAGCGTTGTCTCCAACTGGATCCGGGAGATTGGGCGTTTCGGTCCCTCGCTCACCACGGCCCTCTGGCATGGTGCAGGACGGAAAGAGCAACGCGCAGAATTGGATAACGCGAACGTTGTCATCACGAGTTATGCGCTCTTGCGGCGCGATATCGAGCTGTTAAGGAAACTTCGGCTGGACTACGTGATCTTGGACGAAGCCCAGGCCATCAAGAATCCTACGAGTGCCACGGCGCAAGCCGCCCGGGATTTGCCCGCGGCACGCCGCCTGGCGCTAACCGGTACGCCCATCGAAAATCGATTGAGCGAAATTTGGTCTATTTTCTCGTTCGTGAGCCCGGGGCTGTTGCCTCCGTTGGCCCGATTCGAGGAGCGATTTGCGCGCCCCATTGACCAGGGTGATTCCAAGCAAGCGGCGCGACTGCGCGCCGTGATCCACCCGTTCATCTTGCGTCGCACGAAGAACGAAGTCGCTCAGGATTTGCCGGCCAAGATCGAGGTCGACAAGATCTGCGACATGGCCGCGGATCAGAAAGCCATCTACCTGCAAGTGCTGCGTGAGGTACGCGCGCAAGTGATGGGCGAGGTCGAAAAGAAGGGCCTCGCTAAGGCTCAGATCCACATCTTGGCTGGCCTGACCAAGCTGCGGCAGGCTGCCTGCGACCCGCGTCTGCTCGGTTTGCCGCGCGAATTCTCACACGATGATAGTGGTAAGTTGGCGGTGCTTCGGGAGCTGATCGACGAAGTCGATCAGGGTGGTCACAAGGTTTTGGTCTTCAGCCAATTCGTGAGCATGCTGAAGCTCATTGCGAGCGCCTTGGATGAGGACAAGATCCGCTATGAATATTTGGACGGCAGCACGATCGATCGCCAGCAGCACATCGACCGCTTTCAGGAAGATCCGACAGTGCCGGTATTCCTGATCAGCCTGAAGGCTGGCGGAACTGGCCTCAATTTGACCGCGGCGGACACCGTGATCCACTTTGACCCCTGGTGGAATCCGGCTGTTGAAGAGCAGGCTACCGACCGGGCACATCGCATCGGCCAAAGCAAAGTCGTCACTGTTTATCGGCTGGTAGCGACCGGAACGATCGAGGAGAAGATCCTTGAGCTCAAGCAGAAGAAGAAGGACCTTGTGGCCAGCGTCCTGAGTGAGGATGAAGGCGGGCAAAAGACGCTATCGCGCCAAGATCTGGACGACCTATTTCGCCTAGATTGAGCTTGCTCGACCTCACATTAAGCGACTCGGACTCAGCGCCTCATAGAAACGTTCATCAGAAAGCCAAGGCTGATCAAGGTTGTCACCACGCTGGACCCGCCATAGGAAAAAAGTGGCAGCGTGATACCAACGACAGGAAACAGCCCGATCGCCATACCTAGGTTGAAGAGCGTGTGCCAAAAGAAGATAGCGCCAACCCCAATTGCCAGTGCGGCACCGAATCGATCCCTCGCCTGAGAAGCGATATGGACCGCCCAAATACACACAAAGCCGTAGAGCGCAAGCAGGACCAAGCTTCCTAACAACCCCCAGTCCTCAGCATAGACAGCGAACGGAAAGTCGCTGTACTGATCCGGAAGCCGCCCAAACTGATTCTGGGTGCCCTGCATAAAGCCTTCGCCTGTCAGCCCGCCATTGCCAATTGCGGTCTGCGCTTGAAGAGCGTGCCAGGCTGCTCCGGTTTTGTCGGCATCTGGATTGACAAAGCTTTCCAAACGCCGGAGCTGATATCCGTGCAGCAAGGAACCGCGGTAGTTCCAAAACAGCACCATGCCAATCACCGCTGCAACTGCAACGTTAAGCATGCTCCGACCCCGAATCTTGGTCATGCCAACGACGCTCAACGTCGTCATCACAAAGATCATGGCCGTCCCGAGATCTGGTTGTGCCATGACGGCCGCTGCGGGCACCAATCCGAACGCAACCGGCGGAGCGAGGTCGATCAGGGTCCGGGGCTCTGTCTGTGGGTCGTTGTGGATGTAGCGCGCTATCATCAGCACGATGACGATCTTCATGAACTCACTGGGCTGAAACGTGAAGCTTCCCAGCTGAATCCAGCGTGAAGCGCCGCG
>CAZSUA010000147.1:0-13161 GCA_964609655.1 uncultured Polyangiaceae bacterium
ACAAACCGACATCTGCGGAACAAACCTACCTGTCAGATGGCGCGCCCGCCCTGGCGGACCGTGCCTTCCGACGGCCCTGAGGCGGCGCGATCCTAAGGTCTGTTAGGGGCGTTTTCGCTCTATGCGGCCTACGCTGGGGATGAGTGGCCAGTCAAAAGCTCAGGCTAGACCCGCCAGAAGATGGAAGCAGCTCAAGTCCCTGCCGGCACCGGTTCCTCACGAAACTGCGTCGGTGTGATCCCCGTCACTTCCTTGAATTGCTTCGAAAAGAAGTGCACGTCACAGTAGCCGAGCTTTTCGGCAATCGCTCTCAGGGACAGACCTGATCCATGCAGCAGCGTCCGCGCCGCTGCGATGCGCTGCAGCAGCCGATAACGTGCCGGCGCCACGCCCATCTGAGCCACAAAACGACGCCGAAAAGTGCGTTCACTCATGCCAAATGTGCGAGCCACTTCCGAAAGCTGGATGTCCACATCCAGCGTCGCCTGCAATCGCGCGCAAGCGTCAACCATAAATGATTTCTCTACGTCGCTCTGGTCCTTTTGCCGGTGGGCCTCCGCCAGGCGCACCAACATCAAGAGCGCACGTGCCGCGAATAGCGCTTCTTCGCCAGGCTTTGCCGTTTGGTAATCGCGGATGATCTCGTCGCAGCCAGCGACCAACGCGGGCTGGAGTCCCAGCCGCAAGATTGGCGTGTTCCGGCTGATGACCCCATCCTTTTCAAGAGCCTCAATCGTGTCCCCCTGCAGTTCAATGAAGCACTCCGACCAGGCCGCCTCCGGATCGAGACGGCCATAGCTGTGCGTCAGGCCTGGAAAGAGCAAGATCACGTCGCCCGTTTCTACTAGGTGCTCCCCTGTAAGATCGTCTTTATAGAACCCGCTGCCTTCCAATAAGTACACAAAAACGTAAGCACTGATCGTTCGGTTTTCGCACCAGCGCTCGAAGTCACCTTCCTTATCGTAGATGTAGCCGGCTCCATTGACTACACCGGACTTCCTAAAGAAGCCCCCGTATCGGACGTTGACCTGGCGCATGCGACTCTAAGAGTAGCATGCAGTGGCCTACCCATTTAGGCTATTCCACTCAGCGCGCCCGTGCAGAATTGGGGGTCGCCGTAGCTAGTTCGGGGATCACCGAATAGATTCAAGATCGAAACCAGGAGGTTATTGTGGGAGGTGCTATTGAAGACGGCCAGGCGCCCGCCTCGTAAGCCTCCGCCCCGACCTGCCAGCAGAAAGGGCATATTGTTCTTCGCGTGGGTGGGTGACACAGAGAGCTCGGAACCAAAGAAGACGACGCTTTCGTCGAGCAACGTGTGACCGCCCATATCCACCAGATCCATCGCACTCAACAGGTAGTTGTGCATCTCGGAGTACCAGGTGCCAATCTTAGCACACGCCGCTATGCCCTCCGGACTGTCGTCGTGCTGGTACGCGTGATGGTGAGTGGTCAGGTTCAGCCAAGGGAAGGTGTGCTTGGCTTCGGTGTCAGACCATTGGAGTGAGCCTACGGCTGTGATGTCGCAGGCCAATGCCATCACCATCATGTCCATCATGAACTTGCCAACGGTCGGAATTAAGCTGTCCGTCGAGATGTCGACAATCGAACCCTCTTCGTTCGAGTTGAGCCCGGTCGCGGGATTGTACCCTGCAGTATCCACTCGGACGGGTGCGCGGCACGTGGCACTTCCGACCGGACCCCTGCTTAAGCCAAGCTCGATCTCACGGATCTTGGTCAGATGCTGCTCAAGCTTTGCCCGGTCGATCGGGCCAAGGCGCGTCGAGACCTCGGCGTAACGACCGATGACGAAATCGAGGATCGATTTTCTGCGCTCAAGCGGCGCACTGTTGGCGGCCGGGGTGGGCGCGACAGCAGGCGTTAAGGTGCCGAAGAGGTCGTCGAAGATCTGTTGCGGATCGAGTCGCGGTGGGATGGGAGACAACTGTGCGCTGTCCTCGAAGTTGGCTGCGTTGATCGGGTGAAGGAGGCCGTGGCTGACCCCGGTGGCCCAACGCACAGCCATCTGCAGGCTTGCCTTGGCTTTGATGTTCTTGGAGATCTTGGTGGCAATGACCTGATCGATGGACGGGTAATAAGAGTAGCCGCCATCGGTTAGCCCCGGCTTCTCGGCCCCTTGAGTGCTCCCGGTGAGAAACCCGATGATGCCCGCTTGGTGCTGTTCGCCCACGGCACACGCCATGTCCAAACCGCGCAACACCAGAAGCTTGCTCTTCACGGACTCAAGGGGCTTTAAAATGGGACTCAGGACTGGCGCATCCGGAGTACCGCTCGGCCAGAACTGATCGGCGATGGTGCCACCGGGTTGATAAACCGAGAGGAAACGCTTGGCCACCGTACCGGCTTGAGCGTGCGCGAGCTTCTTTTCACCCATACACTCAAGCCAGGGCAATGCAATGGCGATGCTGCCTGCGCCTGTGAGGAGAGTCCGTCGATGCATTTTATTTTTCCCGAGGATGTTCATTCGCGCACCGCCGGCAAGTAGTTGAAGGTGTCTGTTTGCGTGAGTTCGACGAGCAGCTCCTTGATGTTGTAGCCGCCCGCCTTGAACTTTTCCCCGGTGCTCTTGAGCGCGCAAGCGTCCCGCTCACCCGCTACCCGCCCGTAACCAAACTCCATCCAGCGTCGCGAGAAGCACTGCGCGGCCTCGGGAGATTCTGCCATTCTCTGACCCAACTCAACGGGCCCGCTAAAAGCACCCACCAGCGGTAAATTCCCGCTCGCATCGATTGTTACGCCGTTTTCCTGATCGCGCCACTGACCCACGGCATCGAAATTCTCAAGTGCGAAGCCCGCTGGGTCCAGGTTCGAGTGGCAGGGAGCGCACGCGGCCTGAGAGCTGTGTGCGCTAAAACGCTCGCGGGCTGTTGGCGCCGAAGTGGGCTCGGGCACTTTGACTTGGGCCAGCACGCCGCCAGTCGGAAGTGGAATGCTTTGGCAGAGCAGCTTCTTTACGATCAGGGCTCCGCGCGTCACGGGATTGGTCTGATTCGAATGGATGGGGCCCGAGACCATGCCGCCCTGGGTCAATAACCCGCCGCGCTTTAAGCCATCCAAGGCCACTTGTTGGAATGACGAACCACTCACACCGGCCACTCCGTAGTAGGCTGCGAGCTCGTCATTCATGTACGTGTACTTGGCCGTGAACATGCCGGGCCAGGTTCCCGGGCCTTCGAAGATCTCGCGATCGAGGAAGGTTTGCGTCTCCTGGCGCAGCAGGCTACCGATCTTGGCATTCCAAGCGGGAAACAGGGTCTTGTCGCGTTCCAAAGCGGACAGTGCCGCGATCGGCAACAGGTTATCAAAGAAGAATGCCGTTACCTGACGCGCGCGCGGATCGGCCAAGAGGCGTCGAGCCTGAGTTTGAACGCCTGCGGGTGTTTGTAGTTCGCCGCTTGCAGCCGCCTGCTTCAGCACAGGGTCCGGCATTGAGCCAAAGAAGAGATACGAAAGCCGCACTGCCATTTCGTCGCCCGTGGGGCGCAGGACATCCGTGCGTCCAGGTACCGGCTCACCGAACTCGGGCTTATAGAGAAAATCTGGTCCCTGAAGGACCGCTTCCAACACCGCAGCCAGACTCGACGTGAAGGTTTCTTTGACGCGCACCTTCTGAAACAGTTGCGCCAAGCCATCAGCTTCCGCAGGCTGAACTGTGCGACGATAAGCCCGTGCTACGAAGCCGTCGATCACACTGCGCACGCATGTCAGTTCATCGCTCACGGCAGGGGCAGACGCGCACGCAGCCAGGTTGCCGACGTTGGCAGGCTGGGTGAGGGTGCTAGCGATGTTAGCTGCCGTGGAAATGTACTTTTCTGCGAGGATGTCCGGGACCGACTGCGCGGCCGCGTCGTTCCCAAAGCCGTTGCCGGATTCCTCCGACGGAAAGGCGTTAGCCGGGTTATCCGTGATGCTGGCTAGATCGCGAAGCGTGTTATTGTATTCGAAGCGTGTCAGGCGGCGCAGCGGCGCACTTGGGGCCACAGGCACGCTGCAAGCTTGCGCGTTGATGGGCCCCCCAGGCATGCCTGTGCCGCTCGGTGCCGTTCCCGGTGACGATGGCACCGTAGAACTCGAATTGATCGGCAGGCCATCGGAGCCAACCGGCGCTGCTGCGTTTCGTTCACCACGCGCTGTGCCGTCGGGGAGGGCAGTGCTACAGCCCCCAATGCTCGCCGCCACGCACGGAATGACAACAAGAATAGCGCTCACGTGTCTGGATCGAAACATCATATCACCTACGGAAATCCGAGGACTCAATTCGCAATCACGAACTGAATTCAGTATGACGCTGCCTTCGGAATCCTCAATGGAAAGCGTGGACACTGGCCATGTATATTTCGGTCACTTTCCTACGATCGGCCCAAAACTGCGTGCGACAAGCTGGCTCAGCTTCTCACATAGGTTCCTATGTAGCCACCGGACCGGGTGTGTCGCGGATGGTCGCATGACCCACCATCGCGCCTATTTTTAACTCCGGTGTATCGAGTGGCTCAGAAAAGATTGTCTTCATGGTACGAGAAGATACCACAACATCAGGCTCTCTTGTTGCCGCAATGCCCCGTGATGCCCGCCCGCAAGCGACGCATGGTACAAGTGCGCCCCTCATTTTGACTCACGAGCATTACCAACTCCTGGCCCGTTACAACCGCTGGATGAACGAAAAGCTGTATGCTGTGTCGGCAAGGCTGACGGATGAGCAGCGCAAGGAAGACCGTGGCGCGTTCTTTAGATCAATTCACGCGACGTTGAACCATTTGCTCTTAGCCGACCGCGTATTGATGGGTCGGTTCACAGGCGTACCCCTTGAACCCGATTGGCTCGGACCGGGTGCCATTCGCTCGCTTGATCAGGAGCTCTATCGAGATTTCGACGAGCTTTGGGTTGCGCGCAGAAAGATGGACGACGAGATCACGCATTGGGTGGGGACGCTTGGCCCAGAACAGCTTGCGGCGCCGCTGCGCTATGTTCGGCAAGGAGTCGTGTCCGGGTTTCCCCTTTGGTGGTCGGTTGCCCACTTGTTCAATCATCAAACTCACCATCGCGGACAAGTGACGACTTTGCTCATGCAGGCCGGGCACAATCCCGGTGTTACGGATTTGCTTGCCATGTTGCGAAGCGAAGCCGAAGGGCCGAAAGCCTGAGGAGGCTGTGAGCGAAGGCCGATTGCAATGGAAAGCCTGGACACAGACCATGTAGGTTTCGGTCATGGCGCGAGGACCATTATGCGATCGCAGCGCCTTCCTGCCCCCACGCAGATCTGCCATAGATTGGCGCAAAACTGCGTGGCACAAACTGGCTTAGTTTCGCAAAATCCCAGCCTGTTGTCCGAGTCGGCTGCAGCCACGGTAGCAGGCCCACACAGTTTCCCATCTAGTCACCGGAGCGGGCGTGTCGCGGGTGGTGGCATGAACCCCATTTGAAGGAAGATCTATGAAGACGTTGACCCTCACCCCAGCGCTCACCATCTTGCTCGCTCTTTCCTGCTCCTCAGAGCCAAGGATGAACACACCCGCTGGCCAAGGCGTACCTAACTCGTCAAGCCTTGGCGGGGCGAACGGCAGTGGTGGTTCGAGCGCGGCTCCCAATGCCAATACTGGAGGCCTGAACGCCCCCAAGACAGGCGGCGCTTCCGGCGTTGTGGCGAGCGGCGGCACGGTAAACTCTGCGTCGGGTGGTTCGAGCGAAGCGAGCGGAGGGACGACCGACGAAAGTGGCGGCACAAGCGCAAGCGGCGGCGGCAATTCGACTGCAGCCGGTGGAACAAACGGCCAACCCGTGAGCGGAGATCCTGGCGCCGCCCTCAATGGTCAACGCTGGGATACGCCGCATGTGCCAATGCAGGCCCCTGGCAAAGAATACTGCGTCTTGAAGGACATGGACGTACAGTTCGGCGGAGCGCCTGGGACAGTTTACAACGTTACCCTGCGTTTTCGCGGCGTTCTCGAGGGCAAGGAATACCTGGGCGGAACCGCGCAAGGCCAAGGCCTGCAGTTCTACACCGGAGGGATGCCCGGAACGACCGACCCCTGGGCAAACTACAACACCGTGGGCTTTACGGTCTCCGCACCGATGCAAACCTACTACCTCAACAATGCTGAGCTCGAGGTGATCGGCGATGACCTGGTGTTCGCCATGGACTACACGGTCACAATTCAGATTGCTGGAGGTGCCACGCTGCATCTCTTCAGCCAAGACTCGAACTGCAACGCCGTTCCCAACGCAGCCGGCTTTGTTTCACCGGGGGTCACTGCTCCTATTATGATCCCTAACGTCGCTTCGAACGGGATGGACCAATTTGCGCAGGTGGATGTGGTTTCGGTGACGCAATAGGGGGCGGAAGAACTGCTCTTGGCCGCGCGTACGGGATGCCCACCGTGCGCCGCCACCGGTTCCGCGGCCACCGCTCCTGCCTCCCGTCGCACTGCCGCCTGCCCCTGCCAATGCCGCTCCGATGCCACCGCTGGCGGAGCCACCTACTCAGCCAGTGCCGTTGGCGTCGCCATCAACTGCAGACGCTCCGCCAACCTGGGAGCCGCCCACGCTCATCGAACCGCCACCGCCTGACTTTGCACCACCGAAAGCGATGGCTCAACCGGTCCCCGAAGATCACGAAGTGATCCAAACACTCGTAGTCACGAGACGAAAGGCCTTTGATCGACCTTGCCAAGGTCGACGTCGAGCGTTCGAATCCCTTCTCCCGCTCCAAGAACACAGCATGAAGGATGCTGTTTCATCGGAAGCCCAGCTTCGCTTGGAGCACCACTTGGAGCTTCAATTTTCGATGGAACGCGTGGACGTCCGGGCAACCTCTGGGCTAGGAGATACCATGGGCACTCCCATTTCGGAGGCGGTCCGCGCTCAAGCCCGTCAGCCTCTTGCCAAGCGAACGCCAAGTACCGGTTGGCGTTGATCCGGCGTGTACCAAGTGCGAAACGAAGGTCGTGCGATCTCGGGTTGGGTTAGAAAGCTGCCGCCGCGCGCCACTTGGTGTCGACCATCGAAAAAGGGGGCACTGTATCCCGCGTAGGCCTGTGGAGTGAAGCCTGGGTACGCAGAGAACTCGTCACAGGTCCACTCCCAAACGTCACCTATCAGCTGTTCGGCACCAAAATAGCTGGCGGAAGCGGGCAGGGTTCCAAGTTTCGTCACGTCCCAGTGCTGGAGATCCCAATTGGCCACATGGTTGCCGTTGGCGTTGTCACCCCACGGAGTGCGACGTTTGCCTGCCGGTGAATGGGAAGCCGCGAATTCCCACTCAGCCTCGCTTGGCAGGCGTGCTCCCATGAAGCGTGCATACGCCCTCGCCTCGAACCAACTCACGTGACACACCGGCTTCCTTGGCTCGACCCTTTCGAACCCGTGGAGCGTCCACAGCTGCCAGCCACCATCCTTATCCTCAAGCCATCCAAGTGGGCATTTGACGTCGTGAGAGCACCGCCACGCCCAACCCGCTTCGTCCCAAAGCGCGCGTTCGCGATAACCACCGTGCAGCATGAATTCAAGCCAACTCCGGTTTGAAACCGGGAACCGCATGAGCTCGAAATCTGCAACCTTAACACGCTGAAGAGGTCGCTCGTTGTCCCATGCGTCCAGATCATCGGGAGCGCTTCCCATCAGGAACTCTCCGCCGGGCATCGCACAGAATTGAGTATCGAACTCCTGTGGTTGAGTGTCTTCTTTAGGCTGCGCTCTAGATGTTTGAGGCTCGAGTGGGAGCTTTCCCAGCCAGCGGACGGTGCCCATGATTTCGGTGTGTTGGCGTTCGTGGTTGGCGATGAAGTGAAAGAGTTCAATGGTCCGTAGGCTTACGTCCAAGACCTGACACAGGCTGAGCGTGCGTTCGCGCACGGCGTGAAGGTACGACCAAAGCTCGTCTTTCGAAGGCAAGCCGGGGCCGCGTTGATTTTTTTCGCTGGCAAAGGAATTCCAAAGTGAATCACGCTCGGGATCTAGAGGTGGCATTTTCCCCAGGTTGCGCTGGAGCCAACACTCTTCTTGCCAGGCGATGTGACCGAGGTGCCAACCGATCGGTGAAAATTCTTGATCGACTTGTTCGCGAAGCGCGTTTTCACTGAGATCTTGGCAGAGAAGCAGCGTCTTTCTGCGCGCCCGTGAAAGGGAGTCCAATGCTTGAGTAAGCCCAGTCATTGCTGAATATCAGGCTCACTCCCAAAAGCGAACTGAACGATGCTCTCGTCAGGAACTGGCTTCCACCCAGGCTGCTCATTGATCGGCTCTGACGCGATCACATGACCTTCGAAGGGCGATTCCTTGCCGCTCAGAAAGTACAAGCTGGGCGCGCTGCCCGTGACTGCCGAGCGCGTGGCAATCAACGTCTCGCCGTCGCTCACAATAAGGGTAAACAGCGCTTCACATTGAGCTTCGGTGGCGAGAGCTCGTAGCTTCGTGAGAGTGCTTCTTGTGGCTTGCATGAGGCGTCCGGGATCCGATGCAGCTGCTTGGTCGTACTCATCTCGGAAGAGGGCAAACACATGCTCCGAGTCTGAGCTGCCTTGGATCTCGGCGTAGCTTCGATCACTGAGATCACGTCGCAGGGTGCGCAGCAGTTTGCGACTGAAATCTCGGATGAATCCGTTGTGAAGAAAGCACAGCTTTCCTGATGCGAAGGGTTGAGTGTTCGCTGCGGATACTGAGAGCGGATCGGTGGCGCTCCTTACGGCTGCCAGGAAGCCGCGTGTAGAAATAGCGGCACCAAGCTCCGTGCGATTGACGTCTGCCCAGATCGGAAGCGTCGAACGATAGCGGTACACGATGGGACCCGTATCCGTGTAAAACCCGAAACCCCAACCATCAGCGCACACCGTCGCGCTGGTGAGTTCCCTCGCCGCGTAGCTTTGGCGTTCAAGCGAGTGTGGCGCCGCGTCGAGCCAAGTTGAAATCGGAAGGGAAGGGCCCAGGTAAGCCACCATGCGGCACATTCATCGATTCGTAACACGATCGTTGATGTGCGTCTCGCTCGGGGGCGGGGCGTCTGAGAATCGGAGCCGATTTGGGCGCTCGTGGTTGCGTCGAAAGCATGTGGGACCTATGGATCATAAGCGGACCGTTTAAGAGGAGGAAATGGCATGAGAATGAGTAGTGAGAGTTCCGTTCCAGCCACGATGGCCGATCGGCTTCGCATCCAGGTGGTCTCTGAAGCGTCCCGTGTGGCGGAGTTGGCGGAGGACACGCGGCGTGGATTGGGCAGAAGGCCGAAGTCAGTACCCGCCAAGTATTTCTACGACGAGCGTGGAGCTGAGCTTTTCGATCTGATTTGCAACACGGAGGAGTATTACCCGACGCGGACGGAATACGCGCTTTTGCAGAGCGTGAGTCAGCAAGTGCTCGAAATCGCACGTCCGCGGGATATCGTCGAGCTTGGAAGTGGTGCGGCGCGAAAGACCAGGGTGTTGTTGGATGCCGTTGAGCAGAGCGGAAGAAGATGCCGCTATATTCCCTTCGATGTGACTCTGCCCATGCTGAAAAAGAGCTCGCTCGGGCTCTTGCAGCGCTACGCGTGGCTGCAGATTCACGGCATAGTTGGAGATTACGAGCGTCACCTGGCGATGCTCCCGACAGGCTCACGTCGCCTGTTCGTGTTTCTCGGTAGCACGATTGGTAACTACGACGTCGCGGCCACGCAGAGCTTCCTTCGGGGGATCTCTTGCATCATGCAAGATGGAGATTTTCTGCTCCTCGGTACCGACACGGTGAAGGATCGCACCGTTCTTCATAGTGCCTACAATGATGCTTCCGGGGTGACCGCCGCGTTCAACAAGAATTTGCTTTCCGTGCTCAATCGTGAGCTGGGTGCGGGTTTCGATTTAGAGGACTTCGCACACGAGGCATTCTTCAACGAAAAGGAACAGCAGATCGAAATGCATCTGCGGGCGTGCCGTGAGCACACGGTCTCGATCTCGAGCCTTGGGATGGAGATACAGTTCGAACGAGACGAACGACTCCGGACTGAGATCAGTCGTAAATTCACGCGTTCAAGCGTGGAGAGCATGTTGGGGACGGGTGGTCTTGAGCTTCTAGAATGGCTGCCGGCTCCGAACGACTGGTTTGCGCTCAGCTTGGCCAAAAAGTCGCGCGCTCAGTCCTTTTCCGACTGATGCGCCTTACCAGCACCCCGGCGGCGAAGACCGTAACCAGCAGCAGCTTGTTCAGCGAGCAATCGGTGCCCTCATGTCAACGCGCTCACTACGACTTTCCCACCGGTTCGAGCGGTGCAGGCCCTATCGCGTCGGGCCTCGGCTTGCGGAATTAACGGTATGATCATATCTTAGATCATATCCGAGGAGCCCATGCCCACGACCGAGCGCGTTACTGTGACCCTGCCTGTTGAGTTGATCGAGGGGATTGATCGGCGCGAGCGGAACCGCAGCCGATTCATTACGGAGGCGGTCGAGCACGAACTGGTCCGCCGCCGTCGCCACGAGCTGAGCCGCTCACTCCACAGCCCGCATCCTGATGCAGCCGAGCTGGAGGAGACTGGCCTTGCCGATTGGGTCGCAAGCTTGCCTGCTGAGGACCGAGGGCTGGTCGACGAGACCGCCGGCAGAGCCGTTCGGTGGGTCGAGGGTCGGGGCTGGCTTGAGGAGTTGGCCACGAGCAGCGCGGCGTTCGGCCGTGCATCGCCGTGAGCGACCCAGCCGTGAACGCCGATCAATGCTTTCCGCTCATTGCGGTCGTGCCGGTTACAGGTACGCCTGGCGTGGGTGCGCTCTATCCGGAGTTGTCTGCTGGGACGAGCGGGTTAACGAAAATCTCGTATGCGCTCATCGACCACCAACGCTCGCTTGACAAGCGCCGTATTCGACGGGTGTTTGGCCGCGTCACGAACTCCGAGCTGGCAGCCGTCGATCAGGGCCTCGAGCTGTTCCTCGGACTGGCGGGGCTTAGCTTAGCAGCTTTCCCCAAACGGCTATCTCGACGCGAACGCGCTGCTGCTTGGTAGCGACTGAGCGCTCTGATCTTTGGTTGTCGTTGTCGGCGTTCGCGCCTGAAGGAAGTGCGCACACCAAGAGCGCACACCCCAGCGTTAGCCATTTCTGCACGCCAGCAGCATAGCTGAGGTGGTGCGGGAGCCGCATCCTATCGACCTACCATCTGTTCGCGATAATGATGAGGAGCGACGCCGATTGATCGCTTGAAAGCTCTACTAAAAGAAAATGGGTCAGGAATACCTACGGCTCTGGCGATCTCTTGGATTGAGAGTTGCCGTCGCAACAGCAGCGAGCGCGCGCGGTCGCAGCGAACCCGCGTCAAATAATGGGCTGGGCCCTCACCGGTTGCTTGCTTCATTTTCCTACGCAAGAGCGAGTAGCTCACCCCGAAGGAGCGTGCCAGTCGCTCGAAATCGATGTCCTCCGCGAAGTGGGCCTGGCAGTACTCACGCGCGCGCCGACTGATATCTTCCTCAGGCTCAGCATGCTCCGCCTGGCCATAATAAGCCTCAACGAGCAGCCGCTCTGCGATCACCACCGAGCGATCCGAGTCCCCGGTCGCACCGCGCTGCAGCGTCGCTAGAAGCTCCCGCCAGAGCTCGATGAGCGGTTCCTTGGCCACGATATTGCGGACGCTCCCATCCACGAACAGCCACCCATTCTGAAGCCACCGGCGGACACCAGTGCCCATAGCCGTCACGTAGTACTCTTCCCAGGCCGTGCCGTCATCGGGGCCGTAGTGAAAAACAGGGCCAGGATAAACACAGAATAAACTCCCAGGACCGATTCTTTGAGGGGCCTCTTTTCCAACCGCATAGCTCCCATGGCCCCGCACCACGAGACCCACCGCATGGACCCCGAAACGGTGATGGATCCACGCTCGCTTGGTCGCAAGGTGTCCGGCGGTGGCGACGCGCACATCCCGCACGAGTCCCGGAGATAGCAACGGTTCGGCAGCGATCGTAGTGCTCGGACGGCGGGTCATAATTGCCATGCAGTATATCAAAGCCGCCATGGTACGCGAATAATAGCCAGCTATTATGCAACTCAAGAACCATGCGGACAGACAAAATTGACATATGTGATGACCCCTCGGAAAACTACCTGAGCGCTCTTGGAGTGCACGAGTACTGGGAGCGCGGCTATTGGGTGAGCCCCAAGCTGTTCGATGATGAACAGATCGCGCGTCTTAGAGCAGCTCACGAGCGACTTTGGCGTGGAGATTTCGATGGGCCCGCGTCACAATATGGGCAGCCCAAGGTTCTCGAGAACGCCCTCCAGGTGCGCCAACAGTGCAATGCGTTCTGGCTCAACACTGAAATCGGCACTGCGGTTCAAAGCCCGCTCGTGGGAGCGATTGCCGCTCGTTTGATGCGTGTGCCGCGTGTACGCCTCTGGCACGATCAAGCCATCTACAAGCCCGGGCAGGGTTCCGACGGAACCAGCTTGGCCGGCAATGTCGGCTGGCATCAGGACTACGGCTACTGGCAAGCCTCCGACACCACCAACCTTTGTACGGCATGGGTCGCACTCCAGGACACCGACCTCGGCAACGGCGGCATGCGCACCATCGTGGGCTCTCATCGCTGGGGCATCATCCCGGGGAGCGATACATTCTGGGAGCAGGATCTGGATGGCTTGAGAGAGCAGTATCAAGCGAAGGGAGAGTGGATCGACGAGCCGTGTGTGCTCCGCGCTGGACAAGTGACCTTCCACCACGCGCTCACGCTCCACGGCTCAGGGCCCAACCTCAGCAACGCCCCGCGACTTTCCGTCGTTGCTCACATGATGCCGGCCGATACGCGGTTCAGCGGCTCCGCACAGTGGCACCCCAACGTCGTATTTCTTGGACCCAATCCCCGCGCTGGTCAGCCTTTCGAAGGCCCCTGCTTTCCAGAACTTTGGCCGAGTGCGACGGGTTAGGAAAGCCGGGCGCGCGTGGCCCAGCCCAGAGCCGACTCATGCTGAAGTCCCTAGCACGTGAGGAGTTGAGAAGTCTGCGAGCCGGCTCATTTAGGAAGATCAGATAGTAAGCATGCTTACTATCCCTGAGCCAACGAAATGCCCGGTTCGGTTGAGCACCAAACGGGTGGGTGGTGAGTGGGGGCAGAACACCCTAAGAAAGCCGTTAAGCGTGAGCTTGCGCACCAACATGCTGGCTGCCACGACCCAACGCACTCGAGACTCGGCT
>CAZSUA010000148.1:0-13106 GCA_964609655.1 uncultured Polyangiaceae bacterium
TCCTCCACCGAGCCGGCTGCCTGAGATTGAGGTCGTGAACCCTCCGGCACCTGCACCCATCACCTCTTCTCCCCCGCGTGCATCGTCGTTGCCCCCACGGCCGACAACCAGCAGCATCCCGATCACCTTTGATCAGGAACGTGCGCGCTTCGAAGTTCGCGTTCAGGAGCTCGAAAGTGAACTAGGAAAGGCAAGGTCCAAGGCGCAGTCACTCGAGCACTCCCTGCAGCGTGAACTCGCCCGAGACAGTGAAGTGCAGAAGCTTCGGCGCGAGCTCGACGAAGCCAAAGCGAAGCCCGCAGCAAACACAAGTGGGGGTTCAGCGCGAGAATTTCTAGAGCTCCGCGAGCAGCTCAATCGCAAAGACAAAGAGATTCTGGACGTTCGCGATGAGCTCAGCCACAAGGAAAAGGAGCTCCTCAACGTCCGTGACAGCCAGTTGGCTCTGGAGCGAGAAAAAGCGGATAGCACTGATCGCGCGGCCGAACTCGAACGTCGCGCGGCCGAGCTTGAACGCAGCAGCGAGGCCTTCAAGAGTGACAAGGAACAGGCCAACAAGCGCGCTGATGACTACAAGCGCAAGGCGGAAAAGCTCCGTACCGACTATGACGCCAAGGCGAGCGAGTTCATCGAGCTCCGTTCAACGATCGACGCTGAGCTTCAAAAGAAAGATCAGGAACACGGGCTTTCGCTTGAGCAGCTGGATGCCCAGTACTCAAGCCAGCTAGCGAGCCTGGGGGAGAAGCGGCAAGCCGCACTCGCCGAAGCCCAACAGGGCTTTGAGCAGAGCTTGGCCGAGGCGTTAGCGCGCGCTAAGGAAGCAGCCGAAGCGGAGCTGCTCGAGGAAACTCGCAGACATGCTGAGGAAGCCGCTCGGGAACTAGGAAATACGGAAGCCGGGCTCCGAGCAGCGCATGAGAGCGCACTACTCGAACAAAAAACAGCGCAGGAACAGCTCACGTTGCAGCAACAAGCGGCCCACGTCGAGGAAACACAGCGCTTACTCGAAGAAGCTCGGAGCGCTGCCGAAGCGACGTTGACCGAGCAACGGCTCGCTTGGGACCAAGCTAGCCAAGCCCGTACTGATAGCCTCAATCAAGAACAACAACACGCCTTGGAGCGCCTGAATGAAGAACGGGCTGAGCTTTTGGGGCTCAAAGACGGCCTTGCGCGGGACCTTGAGCGTATCCAGCTTGAACGCCAAGAAGAGCAACAAGCCGCCACTCAACGCGTGAATGAACTCAACCAGAAGCTCGCAGAGCTTGAGGCGCGTTCGACCAAAGAGCAAGCTGACACCCAAACCTTCCAAACTGAACTCGCCTCAGTTCAAGAGCTACTGAACGACACCAACATTCGTCTCACCCGGGAGATCGAAACCGCCCGGGCACAAGCCTTGAGCGATGTTGCTGAAGCCCAACAGAAGGCGCGGCAGGAGATTGAGCGGCTGAATGCCGAGCTGGGTGCAGAACTCAGCCAGGCGCAGAATCGCGCCGCAGAAGTGAGTCGCGAGCGTGATCAGCTCCGAGTTGAGCTTGCCAACACCCGTGAAAGCCTCGGCACAGAACTCGGCGAAACAAAATCAGCCTTGAAAGAGGAGCAGGATCGCAACCAGCGCGCCCGCACTAAATGGGAGCAAGATCGCGGCTCCCACGAACGAGCCAAGGATGCGCTGGCCGCCGCCCTGGCCCAGATTGAAGAAACCGAAAGCCGCTCACTCGACTGAAAATTCGTGCCAAGCGCCTGCGATGAGCCTTTGCTGGGGTGAGAATCGCGCTTTGTAGCGCATCACGTCGCTCTCTTTGATGTACAAACCCAAGTATAAGTAGCTGAGGCCCCAATCTTTGCACAGCTCGATCTGCTTCAAGATCGAGTAGGTTCCGATGCCTAATCGGGAGTGCTCAGGATCGTAAAAACAATACACGGCAGACAGTGAAGTTTTGCCGCGATCGGCCACTGCAATCCCTACGAGCTTTTGCCCAATCCGAAATCGCAGCTCCAAACTCTCACAGCAGCTGTTCACCAGAAAGTCGCGATAGCCCTCAAGATCTATCGGCGGCTGCCCATCGCCGAGGCCTCGGCCGAGCTTGTGCTTGTTGTAAAGTTGTACGCGTTCCTCGTCGGCCAAAGGGAAACCGATATCCACCGAAAGCTCACGCTCACCCCGCTGAAACACCCGTCGGAAGGCGCGATTGTAGCGAAACGTTTCAACCGGCACCCGCACGGGTTCACAAGCACGGCAACCCGAGCACGCCGTCCTGTAAAGCACGAAGCCCTGACGCCGATCACCGACACTCAGCCGTTGATCAAGCTCGGAAGGTCGCAGCTGGCGCGCAGGCAGGCGCAACGGCATGCGCGCGATCCGATTCAGCAAATACGGGCAGCGCTGGGGCTCATCGTACACCACAAGCTCAGGCGGGGTCCCCGGCAGGAGCTGGGGGAGCGGACCTTGAGGCCTAGCCATGCAGCTAAGATAGCGTGACCGGGGCGGATCTGCACAGCCTACCCAGGCGCGGGCTGATTTCCGAGCGGCTTCAAGCTTCTTTTGTAAACGAGAAGGGGTTTGGGAAAAGCTCTGCCAGCGACATTTCGGCCGTTTGCTTGGGCCCTGCCAAGAGCACTCGCAGATCCGTTGCGAACTCAGCAAGCACTTGCCTACAAAGCCCACACGGCATCGTCAGCTCTTCGGCTTCGGTATAGATGGCAACAGCAACCGGTCGGCTTGCGCCCTCGCTGACCATCTTGGTAATTGCTACACGTTCTGCGCAGATGGTTGCGCCAAACGAAGCGTTCTCCACATTGCATCCGCTGAAGATCTGGCCATTTTCAGTGCGAATCGCGGCTCCCACCCGAAACTTCGAATAGGGCGCATAGGCGCGACTCTGTGCCGCTTTGGCTGCAAGAATCAGCTCTTGGTCTAGTCCCTCGGGCGGGAGCCCAGCCATCACAGCGAGTCTCCGAGTGCCGTGATCCACGCACGCATGAAACTGGCGAGACGCGGTTTGGCTTTGAGGGCGGTGGCCTGCACCTCGGCATGTGAAAGGTTAGTCTTGGAAATCCCCGCAGCTTGATTGGAGATCAGGCTCAACCCGCCGACACGTACACCCAGCTGACGTAGGGCCAAGACTTCCAAAACCGTGCTCATCCCAACGGCGTCGGCACCGAGCTGACCTAACATGCGCACTTCAGCCGGTGTCTCGTAACTGGGACCGAGGAGTGATGCATAAACGCCCTCCAATATCGGGATCTGAGTCACCTGTGCAGCGGTCCGCGCCGCAGCCCGGAGCCCGGGATCGTAAGCCTCGGTCATGTCGATGAACCGCTCCCCGACGGAAGGAGCGGAGCCGATGAGCGGACTTTGCGAAGTGAGGTTCAGGTGATCAGTAATGAGCATAAGATCGCCCGCGTTCAGATCCGCGCGGATGCCTCCTGCTGCATTCGTCACAATAACAGCTTTACACCCAAGCTCCGCCAACAATCGCACACCAAATACAACCTGCTCCGGCGCGTGGCCTTCGTACGAATGAACGCGCCCTTGAAGGCAAGCCACCCGTTGCCCGCCCAGTTCGCCGAACCACAACTTACCCGCGTGCCCGGCAACGGTTGAACGCGGCATGTGAGGGATATCGGCGTAGGCAATCTCCTTGGGGCTCCGGAGTTCGCGCACCAATTCCCCAAGCCCCGAACCCAGCACCGCACCCACGAACGGGGCCTGGCTCCCCTGGGTGCGGACGAAACGAGCGGCGGCGGCCACGTCTTTTTGTGCCTGAGCATGCATGCGATTAGCTCAAGGATGGCTGAAAATGGCTGCGTGGGCCAAGTGGCGTGCGGGCGGCGGGCAGGCCCGTGCCGGATCCACCGAAGAGGACCTTTGACCTCGAAGGCCTCGGTGCTAGCGTCCCGGCCCCTCAATAAATCGGGGGCGCCCGCGCCTCCACCAGATTCAAGCGAGTCCCACGTTTATGGAAAGCAAGTTCGCCCAGTTCCTGAAGGAAAATAAGATCGACCCGCGTCGCGTCATTGCCGCGTCCCACGAGCTGGAACGCCTTCGCCTTGAGGATCGCCAGGCCAAGCTGGCCAAGCGAAACGCCAAACAAGAGGGCGCACCCACGCAAACCGCAGAAGAGAAAAAGGCCATGCGCAAGCCCCGTTCCGGGCGCGGCGCGAGCCCCGTACTCTTGGCGCGCGCCACCGACACCAAGCGCGTGACGGGCCCCAATAAGCAGCGGATCTTGCGTGCCGTGAACCACATCCTCACACAACGCAAGAACACCCCGATCGAGCTCAAAGCCCTTTTTTAAGCGCCTCGGAGCCAACCTCGACGCCCAACGCTACCGTACGGTGGCCTTGGGCGTTTCTCATTTGGGGATACTAAGCCGAGGGCGAAAAGAAGCCTGACAGGATGAAAACCAAGCATCGCCTCGGCAACTAACCCTTGAAGATGCCTCTCTTCTCGGTCGTGAAAGAACCTCACGCTCCGGCTCAGACTGAGCTGGTAGCAGCAGGCTCGGCTACTCTCCAGAGCGTGGCAGAGCCCCCCGAGCTAGCGGCACTCATCGATTACTGCCGGACAGGCGACAAGCAGGCCTTCCGAGCAATCTTCATCCAACATCGCGAGCACGTGGCACGCGTGGTGTATCGGATGTTGGGTCCATCCGCGGACCTTGAAGACCTCATCCAGGAAGTCTTCGTTCAAGTATTTCGAAGTCTCAAGGACTTCAAAGCAGAGTCGAAGTTCAGCACTTGGCTGCACCGTGTGACCGTCAATGTTGTGTTGATGCACCGACGTCATGCCAAAAGCCGTCCGGTGTTTGATGTGCTGCCGCTTCTGGACTCCGCGGACGAGCAACGCCCAAAAGCCGATGAGGAATTCGCGCGACACGAACGCATCGCCGCTTTCTACCGGTTACTGAACCGCCTCACCGAGAAAAAACGAACCGTGTTTATCCTGCATGAAATCGAAGGATTATCGCCCACCGAAATAGCGAGCACGGTCAACGCTCCGGCACTCACCGTGCGAACACGGCTGTTTTATGCGCGCAGAGAGCTTGCGTTGCTGCTGAAGGAAGAGCCCTATCTGGCTCACCTCACCGCCCAGCATCTTGACTCAGCCAAGGAGCTGCTATGACCGATCCCAGCCTGGAACTTCGCGGAGTGCGAAAAGTCGTCGATGAAGTGAAAGCCGCCGAGCCGCCGCCGATCCGCTGGGCTGTGCTTGAGTCTGAGCTCTTCGCGGAGCTTGAGGGCCAGCTGCCCGCCGACCCAGTTCGTTCGCCAAAACGCACCCATGCTGCCCTTTTATGGGCGTTTGCAGCAGCTGCGATCGTGGTGTTAGGCCTCGCCGGCCAGAGCGCGCTGAAACGTGCGGGCAACCTCGCGGCGCCTGTCGAAAGCAGTAGCGTGAACGACCGCACCTGGACCAAGAGCCACGTGAAGAGTACCGAAACCCGCGCGGGTGATCACTTCGTGGCAAGCCATTCCGACATCACAATTCATGATGCGCGCTTAGGAACTTGGACTTTGTTTTTGGGAGGCGAAGCCACGCTGCTCAAGCAAGCTCCGTTGGTGCTCCAGCTCGCGCAAGGTGAGCTGCGTGCCGAGATAACGCCCGGCCTTCAGCCAGACTCGTTTGTGGTGCAGGCGGCTCAGACGCGCGTCGCCGTGAAGGGCACCATCTTTCGGGTGCACCGTCAGCCCGATCGCGTCCATGTCGATGTTGAGCGCGGCACGGTGAGCGTGAGTTCACTCGGCGCTGGGCGTCAAGCGTTCGAACTGAGAGCACCCGCGAGCGGCGACTTCGCGCTCGACGCGAGCACGGGACGCGTTTGGGAGCCGAACCCCACGGAATGGGTCAACGGCGCCCGAGCGAAGACAGCACCCATGCCGGCACCAGCCTTGGCAGCGCGCCGGGTCGCACGCGCCAATTTGGCGCGGGAAACGCTGCCCACCACGCTGAGCTTGGACCAGGTTGGCGCAGGCGTGGACTCGTTGATTCGCATCGCCAGCACCTGCCTGTCAGAGACGGTGGCGAGCAACGGCCAGCTTTCACTGACGTTTGTCACGCAAGCGCGGCTTTCGGTGAGCGCCGAGGGCGAGCTCAGCGAGCTTGAACTCACGCCGCCACTCTTGCCTAAGGCGAGCGAGTGCCTACGCCAACGGACGCGATCACTCAATTTCGGCAGCTCACAAAAGGGAGCTGAACTCTTTCGTCGCTTGGAGATCGAGGTATCCCCACGCGAGCCAGCTCACTGAGAGCTCAAGCTTTGGCGCTGCGCGAGCGGGTCAACAAGTAGGCAATAACTAATAGAAACATGGGATTATTCTCGTTCCTTGGTGGATTCAATGTTCGCGGCGCATGACGATGGCGCGCCCATCGGACAACATCCAACGGATGCTGTTCTCGTCATCTAATTTGAAGTGAAGCTTCGCTGGCGGAACGCCTTTGGAAGTCACCGAAAGAAACACGCTCGAGGCGTGAGCTCCCGTGACCTTGAACGCGCCGACTCGCGGTTCCTCCGATGGGATCGTGACGCGCACTGTCGAGCCAGTGAACTCCATGCTGGCGCCCTTGGCCCAGCCGGTCGCGGCAGCTACGTAATCGTCGTTGAAATTCTCAATGGAGTCCCCGAACCATCGCCCCTCCAGCTTCTTTGCCATGGGATGACTGCAGCCGCCGAGAGCGAGGCACGAAACCAAGGTGCCGAAAGCAGCGAATAGAAGGGCGCGGGGAGCCATTACCTACATAGTACGACATTTGCCCACATATGACTACAAAATTACACATATATAAGAATATGCTGAAAGCACCCTGCTTCTCTCCGGCGAGCTTACCACTGCTCGCGCCATGGGGGCTTCCAGGCGCGGATCGCCGCGAGACGGGTGTCGTCGTGCAGAATCCGCCTCGTCGCGGTGACGGAGCCAGCGACCGCGAGCCACGAGGACGCGCTCTTCGCTCGCGTCGTCGACATCATTGAGGCGGCGCGCGGTCACGTCACGCGGTCGGTCAACACGGCGATAGTCCAGACTATTGTCACATGCTCCATGACTCCAATCGATTCAGTTTCGTTTTCAATGCGGCTCACGAAGCGTATCGGCACGTGTCTAGAAACTCCCTCGGGCTGGGAGGTAAAGCTAGGCTCGTCCCATGCGACGCCGAAGACGCCCAGCGATCAGAAAAGCGAAGGGCCCTTCAAGCAGGGCAACACCACTCCTTCGAGTTCAAATTTCTCCCGTCGCCTGGCGACGGTGCGCCTATGGCATCTTTTTCATCTCGGTTGTCATCGCCGGCGCAACGTTTCGACACTACGGCATCACTTGGGACGAGCTGGTTCAGCAAGCCTACGGGGAGTACATTTTTAAGTATTTCGCATCGGGCTTCAAAGACATATCCGCGTTAACCTATCTTGATCTCTATGCGTATGGCGGAGCCTTCGAATTGTTGGCCGTCTGCGTCCAGAAGTTCTTGCCCCTGGACGTGTATGACGTTCGGCATGCGTGCGGTGCGTTCGCCGGGCTCATGGGTCTGGTCGGTACGTATAAACTAGCGAAGAGGATCGATGGTGCGCGGCTGGGCGTCTTTGCCATGGTGTTTTTGGCCCTTTGTCCTCGCTACTGGGGGGACATGTTTGGCAATTCAAAGGACATCCCGTTTGCGAGCGCTTTCATTTGGGCTCTTGGTTACCTATTGGAGATCGGAAAGTCGTTTCCTAGCGTTTCCCGATCGGCGTGGTTGAAATTTGGCCTTGCCGCAGGTGTAGCGCTCTCTGTGCGCATTGGCGGAGTGCTAGCGCTCGTATTTGCTGGTGCCGACCTCGTGTGGCGCTGGCATCGAAGTCCACGCATGCCACTAGGCCTGCTGGTCAAGCTTGCCTTACACTTTCTAGGTACAGTGCTCGTCGCATGGGTAGTGATGATCCTCCCCTGGCCATGGGCTCAGCAACACCCGCTCAACAACCCAATTGATGCCTTCCTTCATTTCAATCATGCACCGGCACGCGGATTGAATCTGTTGGGCGGCGCGTATCATTTCTCGGGCACTCCGCCCTGGACATATGACCTTCACTGGTTTTCAGTTACATTGCCCGAGCTTCAGGCTCTGGCGCTTTTGAGCGGTGCGGTCCTCGCAGTGATTGTGTTGATAACGGCGCCTCTGGGTGATATTTTTGGCAATGGCGACATCGTTCGGTTAACGTTCGTCGTGCTACTGCCAGAACTTTACATCTCCCTCTCCGGAGCCACCTTGCACGACGGCATGCGCCATAGTTTCTTCGTCTTACCACCCCTGATGGTGTTGGCGGCAATTGCCTTCGACCGCTTGGGGCAGATACTGGCGCGGCGGCGGGGGCTCTTCATTGGGGCTCAGTGTGCGGTGATAGTTTGGACCGGGGAGCATCTCTGGCACATGGCTGAACTCCACCCGTACGAAATGGCCTAGGTGGCGCGGGCAGAGACTACGAGACTGACTACTGGGGTAGCAGCTTTCGCGAAGCTGCGGTCAAACTAAAGCAACTGCTGGCCCAGAAAGAAGTCCCGCAAAACAGGCCTTGGCGGGTTGCCGGCTGTGGTTCCCGAACGAGTTGGATGCACTACCTTGGACCCCAGTTTGAATTGGTTAGAAATCCATGGGATGCGGATTTCTATTTGCTCACCGGCGTTGGGGCTGCGACCGACGAGTGGAAGGGCAGACGGTCATCACGGTCGAACGGTTCGGAGTGCCACTCAGCACTGTTTTACGTGTGGGTAGTCCACCAGACTAAAGAGGAAATCGCATTTCCCTTCCTTTCGATGGATATGACGACGACAGAGGTGCGCCACAACACGGCAAGGCTCGACTCACCTTCACGCCGTTCACTCGCCCCTCACCTTGGGAGCGGACATCGGAAGATCGGGACCGGATTGCGCACGTTGAGAAAATCGATGAAGAACCTCGGGGTCAATCCGGCGGGCGCATTCGCGCGCAGATCCTGATCCCAAGTACCTTCGGACGACGCTGGCTGGATCACGTCAATGGCAGCGCCGTGGCGTCCCTCTCGCTTCGGCCACACAGGCGGGAGCGGTAGGTCAAGCGTAGCCACCTTAAGGCACTTCATGGGGGCAAAGGCCTCCTCCACGAGCTGGCGCAACTTGCCTTGTGAAATCACGTAAAGATCGCTTTGGGAGCTCCACCGCCGGAGGTCCTTGGCAAGCATTGGCCCCCGTTGACTGACGGGCAGTTCAAGGTACTTACCAAGGCGTGCTGGGTCCCGACCCACCTGAAATGGAACGGCGACGCCTTGCGGAAGGTTGGGATCTTCGAGCTCGGTTGTGAACACTTGTGCATCGACCAGCTTCCAGTTCCAATCATACTCGAGCACTCCCTGGATGATCGGGTGTGCGACGACCAACGATGAGCTTGGAATGTGTTTCCTAGCGCCTTCGGCGATCAACGCCAACACGGCCTTCTGATAGCCAATCAACTGAAATTGGTAAATGCCATTCAGCCCTTGCCATGCCGATTGGAGACAGACTGCCAATGCGACGATGACGGCCCTTGCCCGCCACTCAAGCGCTTCCACACTTCGTCGAAGAAGCCATAACCCCGATATAAAATAGAGCGGGAACGTCGGCATCAGGAACCGCATCGTGTCCTCGGGGTTATACAAGGGCGCCCAGTAATATGCGGAATACAGCAATATCTGGGCCGCTGCCGCGGGCAGTGCGAGCGTGCCAAATCGGTTCTTGGTCTCTTGCGCGACCATGAACCCCATACCCAGCGCACCGGCGAGAAACACGGGACCAAGTCCGTCGGTTACGAGCAAACGCAGGTATTGGATGAGGTGCGTCACAAACCACGGGCCAAGGAACGCTGATTGTTCTGAGGAACGCGAATAGCCGGTCCGCCAGAACGCACCATGTACCAATTGGTTTCCGACCAACAGCGCCACCACCGGGATCAGCAACCCAAAGACCGCACTCAATTGAACACTACGCGCACTTTTCGCGAACCGCTCCGAGCTCCACAAGTACACTCCTGGCCCGAGCCAAAGCACCACGTCTGGGGCCCTCACAGCGGGGATTGAGCCCATAAGGGCTCCCGCGAGGAAAATGCGCCACGTTCCGCCAAGCTCATCCCAAGCCACGAGCAACGCACACGCCATAAGAAAAAGCGCGGCAACGGGCAAGTGCGCCACCGGGATAGCCACACGACAAAGAAAGGTGTGGTTAATCCCTAGAAGTACAGCGCCAAGCAGTGCCCAAGAACGGTTGATAACCCGCGCCGCCAAAAAATAGAACCCCGCGAGAGCGGCGATTCCGAAGAGAGGCTGAAGCCAAAACGCACTGTTGAGCCCGGCTATCTTGATCGCCGCGCCGACCATAAGGGGCAAACCGGGCCCGTATTTGCTGTGGTAAATTCCCGAGGCGACGTCTCCGTGCCAATGGTACGGGAGGTATTCCAAGTTAGACCCAACGTGCCGCGTGAGCGTGCCGAAAGCCGCGAGGTGCGAAGCTTGATTCCAGTAACCGGCATCATCGGTTCCGGTGATTGTTGGAGCGTCTTGGATTAACAGCCAGGCGAAGCCGAGGAGCGCGAAGATGATGTCTTGCCACGCGACCTTCGGGGAGGCTGATGGGGGTCGGCCACGTGGGGGAGCAACTCGTTCGTCCTTCCGTTGGAGTGGAGCGATTGAGGCTTCCCGATCTCTCACCGGGCGTCTGGAAGAAACGTTACGCTGAGGCTGCTTTCTGGCGCGCATCCGGTAGAAAGTTATTCTAGTCGAGGCGAGCTACCATACGCTACTGGCAAGGTTTATCCGTAGTGTCCAAAAATGCATCGCAGGCGTTCCAAACAGCGTGCCGGGTGTAGAAGTTGAGCAGGCCGACGAGGCGAACGCCGCGCACTCGGACGAGCCACCGTTTACGGCAAGCGGTGCTTGCAAGGGCGAGCACCACTTGGTAGCTTAGTGTGAATCATACACCACGGAGTTGTTTGTCGCCCATGCGTGGCCCAAACAGCCTCTGAACGGCGCCGCGTCACCACGTTCCGCGCTTCAGAACGCCGCACGCAGTAGTACTACCCTGATCGCATGCACGTTTGAGTAACGCCTTTCCCCGTTCCAGATCTCTTGGAACACCGACACCGAGCGCCAAAACAATGCCTGCAAGAAGGCAACCTTGTTTGTGACCGGACTCACAACTACGGACGAAGGTGGGACCTTCTTTGTGAGCGTGCGCAACAGCGAGCCTTGCATTCGGGAGCGCCGAACAGAAGGTCCTTAGAAGATCATGTCTCTGACGCTCCAATTTCTCGCCCGGAAAATCAGTCGCGCAACGGTGCTCGGCGTCGACAAGCGTTCTGTTCACACCTGGATGCCCAAGAGACTCCCAAGTCGGCTCATCACCGTGGCCCCCCCAAATCATGACATAACGAGGGGAATCAAACGCCTCCTGGTACTTAAACGAAAGCAGAAGACAACCGCCCTCACCGTATCGTTCGAAGCGATTGAAGCAAGCTTTCTCCAGGAGATCCATTGCTCGACTGACGTCCCTTGGGACTTCTCCACCGGTTAAATATCGCGCGCCCAGAGAACCACACCCACCAAATAGAAAGGTCCCTGGTAGATTGTGAGCACAGACAAACTCCTCTGTGGCTACAACTCGGTCACAGCCAGTTCTCCAGCTAAAACACGCATAACTCTGCACCTGATAGTAGACGATCCATCCGATCAAGCAGATGGGAACCAGGCCAAGTAGGAGAAGGAAAAGATACCAGCGATTCGCGTTCTTTTGGCGGCTCCCAATCACTTTCGGCATATCACGCCTCGGCAACCAGGACTAGGACGTGAAAAGCCTGCCACTCGTTTGGCCCTGCCTCCAGCACGGATGGACCGAGCAAGATCTTTGTGTCAAGGAACAGGCTGCAGCACATGAGCGACTGTTTCAGAAGGCCTCACGGGGGCACTCGTGCAGAATGTAAGCTGTGGGTGAAGAGCTATAGTCCTACTCCCCCAGATGGGGACTTCAAACTAGGTATTGGGCCATGTTTCATCGAGATAGCACATTTTTCCTGTTCAACGGCAAATTCACCCTGTGCTTTCTTACACTCAGGCGAACGCTCGTTGCTCTTACTGGTTCCACCGAGCGGCAAAACCTGCCCTGGATGCTCCGAATTCGCAAGATTGGGGCATGCGACGCTCTCGGCTGCCTTTTTTAGCAACGCCTTTTGACATTCCTCCGTCTCCAACGTGCAACTTGTAGTAGCTAACAAGACGGCTCCGATCGCCAAAAGGAGGCAGGGAATACATTCGCCGGAGGGATCCGTATAGACTGCAGGGGAGTTCTGGGCGTAGAAATATTCAGGCAGGTGAAGCAATCCACCCTGTTCCCCGATACGCGCTGTGGATAGAGTAAGTTTTGGCGCGGAAGCGTAGTCAGCTGCCCCCATCGGATCCTCGATAAAAACCGCCCCAACTCCGCGTCCTGATACCTGGCTCTGAAATAAATCAGCTGCGTTTCAACATCATGATAACGCCCGGTGAATCCAATCTGATTCCCAACCGCGCTCCCTGTTAACGTCGCTCCGGCCGAAGACATAACCCGGCGCTTTCCGTACGGTGTGTACCCGTAACGCTCAGCAAGCTGCCCGGATTGGTTCGTGAGGGCCATCGCCGAGTAGATGCGGTTTTGATGGTAGTACAGGGTCCCTGTTGAAGCCAAGCGGGCCAGCGGTTCGTCAATGTACGTACCATAAACGTACCGGCGCTTGAGCGTCCCGTTCTCGTACTCCGCGACGACCTGGTCGCCATCGTGGATAAATCGCGTCGTTAGGCCGCCTGTGGTCTTGCTGAGCCGCCGCCCCAGAGCATCGTACTGGTACGAACCACCCGGCCAGCCGGGGACCGCGCTGGCACTGGCCAGCCGGTTCTCAACGTCCCAAGCAAGCGTTTGCCCTGCGCTCGTAAGTATCATGTTCCCCTTCGCATCGTGATTGAGCGTCAAGGTGGGGGTGCTAGATCGCGTAACGCTCAGGATCTCATGCGCGGGCGAGTGCGTGCGCTTTTCCGAAACCCCATCTCGTAGGGTGCTCTCCCAGTCACCCACAAGAGACAGGTTCCACGTCTGGGCTTGTGCGG
>CAZSUA010000149.1:0-1846 GCA_964609655.1 uncultured Polyangiaceae bacterium
CTCCTCGATGGGTCCGGGAGGGAGCGGACGGGGCCGTGGTGCCGGCGATAAAACAGCAGGATCGTAGGCTATAGGTGTTCCGGCCAGCTCCGGCTCGCGCTGCTCCCACACCTGATTGCGACCCCGCTCTTCACGCAACAGCGCCGACTTGTGGGAGAGCTCGACGACCGAACTCAGTGGCCTCTGCCCGAGACCTAGCGTTAAGCCGCCCGCGATGCCCAGGGCCAGATCGCTGCGCTCAAATCCGAAGCGTTCGTCTAGGCCTCGGCGCAAACGGGGTGTCGCGCGCACGACAGCGATCACGCTTGCCGTGCCACTCATGATCATGGACGGCGGAAGTGGTGTTAGCTTGAGACCGAATCCAACCAGCAACCCCAATAGATCGGCGGCAAGCTCCAACGTCAAGCGTTCCCCGGGCTCAGCATCTGCGGGGTGGTCGGCATCCCGCTCTTCGAAGGCTGCGCTGCCAAGGCCCGCACTTCGCTCAGCGCTCTCAACGATCTGGCTTAAGCGTTGTCGCGAATAGGCGCCGTCTTCGAACGCAAACACGACGCGCTGGGTGTAGGGATTGACTTCGACGGAAGAGAGACGGCTGAGCTGTTTCGAGTGCTCGCGGAGGCAGCCCTCGAACAAGGCGTATTCTTCGCGACCCAGTTTCTTAAATTCGACGTGGGCGCGGTTTCGCCCCATCCAGGCGCGCCGTTCTCGTTCGCCCAAGTGCTTGACGGCCGTTGAAAAGAGCTCTCGCAGGCGCATGAACTCTGTTCGATAGCAGGGGCGGGGCTCACCGCAAAAGGGTTTCAGTCTTGCCCGCGCCCGAAGGGGGCAGTACCAAAGGCAGCCGATGGTTGCCGACATGCCCGCTCCTTCCTCCGAGACGGCCCAAGCGCTCACCGAGCGCCTCCTCGGGGCCCAGCGCGGCTTTCGTAGCGATGTGGCTCGCCTGATTGAAGGGCTGGCCGGAGGCGAACTGGTGATCCCGCTCGCCAAAGATTTGCCGGAGATCCCGGAGGGCGAACGCGTCGAGGTCCATGAATCGATCGAAATCTCGCCGTATCTGCTGATGGACCCCGAAGGCGGCGCGTTCTTCGTCGTGTTTTCGGAGGCGGGGCTTTTTACCGTCATGGCCAGCGAGAATGCCGGCGAGGACGTACGTTATATCACGATGCCAGCACTCCAAGCGTTGCACATGGCTCTGGATGTCTTGGATAATAAGGATGTGCGTGGCCTGGTGTTGAATCCTGGTCATGCTTCGGAGCTGGTCCTGCGTCGCTCGGAGCTCGCCAGTCTCGTCAACGGCACCGCCATCCCGTTGGTCGGCTACGTAGGAGAATTCTTGCCGTCGGATGAAGAGGGCACGATCGTGGCGGACGGCGCGGCGGCTCCTCCTGAGGCCTTCGAGCACAGGATCCAACAGGTCGTTCAGAGTTTTGCGAGCCTCAGCGGCTATGCGCTTTCATTCTGCTTCAACGCGGAACGCGACCTAGAGCCGCACTGGGTTCTCCGCATTTTCGTCCAAGAGGCGAGCGCCGATCGTCAGGAAATTTCCAGAAATCTGTTCGAAAGCGTCGAAGGCGCGGTGCCCGCTCCCGGCTACTTCGACGTGGTGTTTGAGAGCCGTGGACCCGAGGCTAGGTGAGCCTTGTTGCCGTTGCTCAGCCTCCGCCAAGTTGAAAAGAGTTACGGTCATGTCCGTGCGCTCAGGGCGCTCGATCTTGAAGTGATGCCGGGCCAGATCCTGGGCTTATTGGGCCCGAACGGCGCCGGGAAGAGTACTCTTTTGCGCATGATCATGGATATCGTGCGGCCAGATGCTGGCACCATTGAGCTGTTTGGGCAGCCGCTC
>CAZSUA010000149.1:1946-13022 GCA_964609655.1 uncultured Polyangiaceae bacterium
GATGAGCCATTTTCTGGGCTCGATCCGCTGAGCTTGCGGGAAGTGCGAGCGCTGATCGCCGAACAACGTGCACTCGGGAGAGGCGTCATTCTTTCCACCCACCAGATGAACGAGGTCGAAGATCTGTGCGATAGCATCGCGCTCATTGACCGTGGCCAACTCTTAATTTCAGATTCGATCAAGAACGTGCTCGGCGCCCAAGTGAGCAACAGCTACCGCGTTCGCTGTCTAGACGATCTCGCGGAATTGCCCCAGAATGATCGCCTTGGGCCGCTGGCGGTGGAGCGCGGGGCTGCTCCAAACGATTGGTTGATCATACCAGCTGGCCCAGCCTCGGCACACGAGATCTTGAATTTTATGCTGGGCGCGGGCATGCGGATTGAGGCTTTTTCACCAGTCCAAGCAACGCTTGAGCAGGCCTTCTTGCGCACGCTTGAGCAAAGATTGGTTTAGCGGATGCAGTGCTTGAAGGTCTTTGCTGTCGCTCGGTTTGAGTTCCTATCTGTGGTGCGGCGCTGGAGTTTCCTGGTTGTCACCGTGCTGATGCCGCTCTTCTTGGGCGCGGGCGTGCTGGGCGTTGGTGGCTTACAGAGCGAGGCATTCAGTCGGCGGGCTAACGTCGCGACAACTTACGCGCTTGTGGACGAAGGGCGCGCTCTCGGTGAGTTTAGCCAAGAACGCGATTCGCAGATCCGGTTCGTACGGCTTAACACCGAGCGCGAGGCGCGAGCCGCGCTTCAGGCCGGTAGCCTCTCGGGCTTCTTTGTGTTGCCGGCCGAATATCGCAGGGATGGGCGTGTTCAACTCGTGATGCTCGGCGCCGATCCCCTCGACGAGCTCTCCACCAGGGTTGCGGAAGAACGACTCGCTGACCTGCTGCGGGCGCAACTCTTGAAAGATAGGCTGGAGCCCGAGCTTGAGGCCCTCGTGATCCATCCGCTCCGCGTGGAGCGAAGAACGCTCTCACCAACAGGGGTAAGTGGCACGGAAGCTGTCGATTCGGGAACAGAACTAGCCAAGCTCGCGGTCCCGATGCTGGTGGCTTTTCTGCTCATGCTAGCGCTCATCGGTACGTCTTCTTACCTCTTGCAGGGCCTCGGCGCCGAACGTGAAAACAAGGTGATTGAAGTGTTGCTCGCGTGTGCCCGCGCCGACGAAATTTTTCTAGGCAAGCTTTTTGGCCTCGGGGCAGCGGGCTTCGTCCAGTTTGCGGTTTGGGTCTCGCTGTTGTTGGTGGGGTTGAGCGTTGCGGTATTCAGCTTGGGGTTGGGCGCGTTTGAGGTGCCTTGGCGAGCGCTCTTCATCGGAGGTGCGTTTGTTCCGCTCGGCTATTTTTTCATTGGCAGTTTGATGTTAACTACCGGCTCCCTTGGGAGCAATGTGCGCGAAAGTCAGCAGTATGCCATGATTTGGGCGTCACCGTTGGTGTTGCCCATGACGCTCCTCGGCTCGGTGCTGTCCGAACCCGATGGCCGACTCGCCACCTTCCTCTCGTGGTTTCCATTCACTTCGCCGGTTGCGCTGGTGCTCCGGCTTTCACTCAAGAACGCCCACGTGTCGCTGTGGGATGTGCTCGGTGCGGCTGGCGTGTTGTTGCTGTGCACGTGGGTGTCCGTCACTCTGGGAGCGCGCTTGTTTCGTGCGGGTTTGTTGATGAGTGGGTCTGCGTTTTCCTTTCGGTCGTTTCTGAAAAAGACGAGTTTAAAGTGACCGAAGGTCCGCACCCCGACATTCGACCTGATCTGGTTGCCATCGGTGGCAATCGGTTGAGTCGCATCGAGCGCGCGCAGATCGGGTTTGTCCGGCGCACCTTCGATCCAGGTTGGCGTCAGGCGTTGATCCGTTGGTGCCAACGTCGCCTAGGCTCGACCTGGATTCATTACTGTACTCGCCATCTGCGGCATGTTCATGGCCTTGAGCGGCTTCCTCCGTTGGAGCTCAGTAAGAGCTACTTGTGCGTGTCCAATCACCGCAGCTTTTTCGATATGTATGTCGTGACGACGGAGCTCGTGCGCCGTGGTTTGGCTCACCGCATCGTTTTCCCAGTCAGAGCCAAGTTTTTCTATGATTCGCGGCTGGGGCTCCTGGTGAACGGTGTGATGAGTTTTTTTGCGATGTACCCGCCTATCTTTCGGGAGCGGAGGCAGGCAGCGCTGAATCTTGCGAGCTTAGATGAGCTGGCTTGGTTGCTTCGGCATGGCGGGATTTTCGCGGGATTGCACCCGGAGGGGACGCGCAAGAAAGACGATGATCCGTACACTTTTTTGCCGGCCCAACGCGGTGTGGGCAAGGTGATTGCGAATTCTCGAGTGACGGTGCTGCCGGTGTTTGTGAATGGGCTCATCAATGATCTGCCCAAGCAGGTGAGCAGCAACTTTGACCGAACGGGTAACCCAATCAATATCGTTTTTGGCAGCCCGATTGATTTCACGGATCTATTCGCCGAGCCTTCAAGCCCCCAACAGCATCGACAAATCGTCGAGCGTGTGATGAGCGAGCTCGGCCGTCTAGGTGAAGAAGAGCGGTTGATTCGCGCGGCAAGCGCGGGCCGCTAACCTAAGGTTTGAAGGAATGTGGCGATCGCCTTGGCTTCGGCGGGCGGCAAATCAGTGAAGCTGAGACCCATGCCCGGTGGAAGATCGCGATCCGCTCGAAAGGCGCGCGTCCAGCGTACAATAGCGCTCACCTGCAGCGGTAGACTCTGCTCAACCAAGAAGATTCGGATGTCCATAGATTCACCCACGAGCTTGAGCGCGTGGGTTGCTATGAAGATCCCGTGCGTTGACAGATTCTCTGCTACGCCTGAATAGAACTTTTGAGCGCTGCCGAGGCCTACGTCTAGGTCCACACCCTGGCGCTCTTCGGCGCGACGTTCGACGCCGGTGGGGCTGACGCCCGCTCCCGTCTCTTGGGGTGCGCGGGCGTCGCCATTGGTTACGGTGCCGTTGTGTTGGTTGGCCAAAATCCCTCAGGGAGTGCAGTTGTGTAGATGGCAAGACGGCCAACTCCAGGGATCGCTTTAGCGGTTAGATAAGTTGGTGCTGCCGGAGGGCCGTATTCAGCCCAATAGGCTGGGCTCAAGGGGGCTGGGTTAGACCCAGGGATGGATCCCCAGCTCCGGCCGACGAGCGCGCCAAGCGCGGGCTACCTGAAGGAACAGGTACAGGCTGAGCAACACGAAGAGCAGCAGCAGAAGGAAACGTGACATGTCGCTCACAAATACCGGCAGTCTCAGTTTTTCAACAAACGGTGTGAGCGCTAGCAGGAGAGTCCCGGGCAGCACCGCCCATTTCCAAAGCCAACCACCCAGATCTCTAACGCTCGCACTCCGCACAGCCACCCGTACCAAGAAGGCGGCTGAAAAGAGCACCAGGCTCTTGCTCCAGAATAGCGCGATGCCCAGGCCCTCGCTGAGCAGGTTGGGTGTGCTGAGGCCAGTGCCAGAACCGCTCCAACCACCCAGAAAGAAGACTGCGCCGAGCGCTGCCAGCACACTCAGCAAGAACCAATCGATGAGGCTCGGCAGACGAGTTTCGCCGCGCAGATGTGCGAGGGGCAGGCGCGTGAGTTGGGGGGCGTAGCTTGGCACCAAACACACGAAATAGAGACCCAGCGCCGCCAGGGAGAGCGGGCTCGCGAACGCATTCCAACGCCAAATCAGCGCTTCCTGTCCGCTGGCGACCCGCGCCAAATCAAAGGTGCCGATCCGGAGCGCCACATGCCCGAGAGCTGCGAAGGCGAGGCTCAAATGTGTTAGCGAGAAGAAGCCAGCTTTCAAAGCTTCCCGGAGTGACCAGGAACCGCGAGCGACTCTTCCTCCGGCAATCAAGGCGACGAGTAACAAAAGCACGCCGAGAGCCGAGTAGAGTAGTGTGGATGCTTTCTCGTCGACACTTGCCCGCGAAAGCCACGTGAAGAACGCCAATACTGCCACGCTCACAAGCGCCCTGGGCACTCCGGCAAGAAGTGCGGAGCGTCCCCGAGTGGGCACTCTGAGATCGGCCCTTTTCGCTAGGCTTTCCTGCATGCGCCAGGCGAGTTGCGCCCCCAACCAACGTAGACTGTGGCCGAAGCGTGTGCCGTAACAAAGCATGAGGCAAAGTGCGAACGCGCCCAGACCGATAGCGCTTCGGGCTACCCAGCTGGGCGGCTGACGGTGATAGGCTCCGGTCGGAATCGAGAGGCTCACCGGCGCGGGGTTGTTGCCGCGCCTCAACACTAGTTCGGATTCCACGTGATCGGGGCGTGGCGCAAGATCCGTGAAGGCCACGAGGTTCACTGAATCGATTTCGATCAACACGTCGCCGGGCTTGACGCCAGCCTGGTGCGCGAGACCATTCTGCTTTACTTCGGAAACACGAAACGGTGGCTGCGGGCTTTCGAGCGCCATTCCGGCGTGTGCCAAAAATCGCGTGGCTTCTTGGGTTTGCTCGCGAGCGTCCTCGGCGGAAAGTGGCTTCCCATCCACGTCCAGCACGACGTTCGCGAGCGTTCCTGTCACCTTGGGTGATGCGGCGTCTAAAGGCTCAAAGACAAGGGTGGCCCGCCCGCGAAAGGTGGCGTGGCGCGACGCGATTCCATCACCGATCAGGGCCTGCTGGAGGGCCGCGGTAAGGTTTCCAACAGCCCTGTCAGGCTGGCTAATGGCTTCGCCTTCTGCGAAGAATCCAGAACGGGGAGCAGCTCCTGGCCTGAAAACGGCTCCTTCCAGCAACAGCCGGGCGTGCTTGCCGGGCGGAAGATTGCGCCCGAGCAGCTCGATTCGGTCACCTACCGAGACATACCGCGGGGAAATCCCCAACAGATCGACCAAGGCGGCCGGCTCGGGTTCGCAGCCAGCGAGAGCAAAGGCAACGGCGAAAAGCACCGCTCCCCAGCAGCGCCGAAGGCAAACTTGGGAAAGCGGCGACGCCAGAGGCTGACGGGCTGACGGTAGAAGGCCCATAGCTTGGCTATACCGAAGTCGAGCCACTTGGGCGAACAAACTGGCGGCCTTGGTTGACGCTTCGCAGCAACTTTGCTGTGCTAACGTCACAAGCGTTGTGCGATTTCTCGAAGAGCTAGCTATATAACATGGTGGCAGACGACAGCACCGGTGGCGCGGGACGCGCCTTTCCTAAGCGAATCATTAAGCGTTATTCGAACCGCAAGCTCTACGACACCAAGGGCAGCAGTTACGTGACGTTGCTTCAGATCGCTGAGATGGTGAGAGCCGGCGAAGAAGTTCAGATCATCGATAACGCCACCAAAGAAGACAAAACAGACGTCACGCTGGCACTGATCATTTCCGAGGAACTGAGGTCCACACCGCGCGGCATCCCCCTCGGCACGTTGAAAGATCTGATTCGACAAAGCAGCGAAAAATTTCTCTCGCACTTGCGCGAGAGCCCTGTGGGTCGCTTCATTCCGGGGGAGGGCCTGGAAGAAAAGAAGGAGGAAGCGCCTGTGGCCGAAGCCGCCCCGGTAGCGAAGGAGGATAATGTGGGAGACGCGAGTAGTGATGAAGGGCGGCGGGAAAGTGCGGCCCGCGGGCTACGAGCCACCTTGGAGCAGTGGCAATCCACGATTGATGAGCGGATCCGCACAGTGCTCCCCAATTTTTCGGCATTTCGCGAGCTGGAGCAGGAGATTGCCAAGTTGGGGCAGCGGGTCCAGCGATTAGAGCAGCAACTGGCCGAGGAGCGCGATAAGAGCGCGCCCCCAGCGCCCCGGGAATAAGCTAGGTTAGGCCTTGGTTGTTGCAGGCAGGCGGCAAGATGGCACTCGATCTGTTGGCAAACACCGCAAGCTTTGAGCAAGAGGCCATGAGTCATCTGGGAGGCCTCCTGGCGGTGGGCCTCCGGCTGACGAAGAATCGGGCGGACGCCGAAGATCTGGTGCAAGACACGTGCATGAAGGCGATGCGGGCACGGGAGCACTTCCAGCCCGGCACCAACATGCGAGCTTGGCTCCTCCGGATCCTCACCAACACGTTTATCAATCGATACCGCCGGGGCGGCCGCGAAAAAGCTTTGTTCGAAGGCCCTTCCGCGGATCCGCTCTCGGATGGTTGGGTGAGTTCGACGTCCATGCGCAGCCTGCGCGACCCCGAAGGCGTGGCGTTGCAGCCGATGTTGGAAGCAGAGATCCAGAGCGCGCTAGATGCTTTGCCGGAGGATTTTCGGATCGTGGTGCTGCTCGCGGATGTTGAGGAAATGGGCTACCGCGAAATCGCTGACGTGGTGGGCTGCCCCATCGGGACGGTGATGAGCCGGCTGCATCGGGGGCGCCAGCTGCTCAAAGCTCGGCTCTATCAACATGCCCTCGAAATGGGCATCGTGGGGCCTGAAGCTGAAGTGGGGAAGAGCGCTTCCGCGCCGGTTGATCTCGCGAATTATCGCTCCTCCAAAGGTGGCACCCGATGAGCGCGTGTCGTGAGGTGAGCCCGTATGTTGAGCCGTATGTGGACGGCGAGTTAGAGCCCTCGCAGGCGGCACTGTTCGAGCAGCATTTGCAGCGCTGTGGTGTTTGCCAGGAGCGCGTGAAGCTCGGTGCGGCGTTGCGCGTGAGCGTTCGAAGGTCGGCGCGAGGTGCATCCGATGTTTCCGCGGCTTTCGAAGAGCGCGTACGGGCAGCGTTGGCAGCAGAACGTGAGCGGTGCGAACAAGCGGAGAGAGCCAAGCGCGGCACTCCCTTGGGGTGGGGCACGGTGTTGCCGTTAGCAGCAGCGGCAGCGCTGGTTTTAGGTTTTGGAGTTTGGAGAAATACAGTCAATAAGCCAACCGTTTTGGGCGCCTCACCGTTGAGCACGTCAATCTCCGAGAGTGCCGCTTTGGCCAGCGCCGACGTGGAATCGCAGCTGGAGCAATTGGTCGCCAACCACATTCGTGGCTTAGCTCCCCAATTTACGCAGCTGGCTATGGTGCGTCAGTTGGAACCGGAAGTGGGTGTGCCGCTTCGCCCACCCAGCCTGCAGCATTACGGTGCGCATTTCTTGGGGGGAAGCATGGTGCCCCTACGAGGCCGTCAGGCAGCGGCCTTCAGTTACGGCGCGGCAGAGGGTCGCAGGTTAACGGTATATGTATATGACGCTAAGAAGGTGCCACTCAGAACGGCGCTGGAAGTGCGCGTCGTGCAGAATGCTCCTGTGTATGTTGGGACGCGGCATGGCTATTCGATTGCCGCGGTGGAGCGTCGCGGCGTCGGTTATGCCTTGGCGGCAGACATGGATGATCGCGAGAGTGCCGAATTGATCGTGCGTTCGGTACACTGAAGCGCATTAACATCACTCGGAAACATTCCGGCAATCTCCTGCCGCCACCATGGGCTTAGCTCATGCACGCCCCTGGGACCTACGAAACGCGTGAAGCCTCCTCAGCTGGGAGCCATCACCTGATGCTGCTTGCCAGAGTCAGCCGTGAGCTGTGCGCGGGCGGTCCTGTGCAGGCGGCGATGACACGGGCGCTCGGGGCGCTTGAGTCGATCCATATCCAGCGGTCCGCGGTGTTTTTTGTGGATACCGAGAGCGGCAGCTTGGAGTGTGAAGCCACGCACGGCTTGGGTGTCGAGCACTTTCGAGCTCGCATGGGAGAAGGCGTGGCTGGGCGTGTCGCTGTGAGTGGCAAGCCGATGGTGGTGCCGCAGGTGAGCCACGATCCGGCAGCATTGTGTGACGTGCACGATCCCAAGGTTTGGGGTGTTCTCGGGTGGGGCGAGGTTTGCGTGCCTCTCACGCTCGGTGGGCGCCCGGTGGGTGCGTTGGCTGCGTACTTTCAGGCAGGGAACGCCACGGACTTTCGGAGCGCGGTGGGGGCACTCACGGTCGTGGCGACACTGATGGCACAGGTGCGTCGTACTGATTTGCTTGAAGCCCAAGTGCTGCCTCAGGCAGCTGCGGGTTTGGGACAGCGCCAAGCTCAGTTTGAGTATGCCAACATGGTCGGAAGCAGCGTGGCAATGCGCCACGTCTATGAACAAATTGGTCAGGTAGCTTCTACGAACGCGACCGCGCTCATTCAAGGCGAATCTGGCTCGGGTAAGGAGCTCGTAGCACACGCGATCCACCACAATTCAGCACGCGCCAAGGGTCCATTTATCAAACTGAACTGCGCTGCCCTCCCTGACACGTTGATGGAGGCGGAGCTGTTCGGACACGAGCGCGGTGCGTTTACAGGAGCACACGCCAAGAAGAAGGGGCGCTTTGAATTGGCTCAGTGCGGGACACTGTTCTTAGACGAAGTTGCCGAGCTGTCACTGATAACTCAAGCCAAGCTGCTCCGGGTGCTACAGTTTCGCGAATTTGAACGGCTGGGCGGGACCGAAACGATCAAAGCGGATGTGCGCATCGTTGCCGCTACGAACAAGTCGCTGGAAGCTGCGGTGCGCGCAGGAACATTGCGTGAAGATCTGTATTATCGCCTGAATGTGTTCACAATCACGGTGCCGCCGCTACGAGAGCGCCGTGCCGACATTCCAGGACTGGCAGAGTACTTCTTAGCCAAATACGCCAAAGAACATCGGCGTCGAATCGCTCGCATTTCGAGTGGAGCTGCTGAGATTCTCAGCGCCTATGCTTGGCCTGGGAATGTGCGTGAGCTTGAGAATGTGATTGAGCGTGCTGTGGTGGTGTGTGGACGCAGCGTGCTGTTGGAAGCTGACTTGCCAGAGTTCCTGGTGCAGCGTGCCGAGGCGCAACCCAATCGCTCACCCACGCTTGAAGAAGCAGTCTCTAAGCTTGAGCGTGAGGTGATTCGAGCAGCCCTCGAAGAGTGCGAAGGCAATGCCGCCCGTGCTGCGCGCAAACTCGGAACGAGCGAACGCATCGTGCGTTACAAGGCCAAGAAGTACTCACTTCTGTCGGACCGCGCCGCTCGCGGATAAGCTCGCTGAATCGATCCGACAGTTATGTCGGACATGAATGTCGCCGCCAACAATTTCGTCGCACACTTTCGCGTCAGCTAAGTTTCATGGATATTTCTGAAGCCAGAGAGGGCTCAATCGAGCCGATAAATAGCCAATTTGCGGCCGGCTGGCACGTGGCTTGCTCCAGTGCAGGGATGGCCACGCAATACTCTTCAGGATTCGAAGGAACTCGTGGGGGTGAGGGATCGGGGCCCAAGGTGGCGCTGCTTGAATCACGGATGAGCCGTGAGCTGGCACGGCTTGTCGTTAAGCATGGTGGTGAGCCGATTTCCGTTCCTGCGCTCAAGGAGGAAAATGAAGAGTCGGGTGAGGCGGTGGCTCAAATTATTTCGGAGCTAGCCCAAGGGCGTTACGAAGTTGTGGTTTTTATGACGGGCGTCACGGTTTCTCACCTGTTCGAAACCGCAGAGCGTTTGGGCGAGCGTGCACGCTTGGTGGCTGGCCTGCTGGGCGTCACCACGGTAACGCGCGGTCCAAAGCCCACCGCTGCGCTCCGAGGTTTTGGCGTCCCCCCAACCCTTTCCGCTCGGGAGCCGTTCACCTCGAGCGAGGTGGTCGACGCGCTCTCCGGGATCGATGTCGCCGGTCGCCGCATCCTCTTGCTTCATTATGGTGAACGTAGCGATACATTGGCTGAGACGCTGCTGGCTCAGGGCGCGGAGTTGGCTGAGATTTGGCTCTATCGCTGGGCCTTGCCTGAATCCACGAACGAGCTCGAAGGCCTGGTGGATGAGCTTTGCCTAGGGCGCGTGGACGCTCTAGCCATCACTTGCCAGATCCAGTTTCGGCATTTGATGCAGGTGGCTAAAAGCATTGGGAAGTCTGAAGACTTGATCCGGGCACTCAATCAGAAAGTCGTCGTGGGAGTTGTTGGGCCAACCTGCAACGCCATTGTTCAAGCCTACGGCGTGAACGTTCAAGTCATTCCGGAGCATCCAAAGATGGGGCCACTTGTGGCGACACTGATGCGCTACCTCGAATCCAGGGCGGGGAGAGCGGATGCGAACGACTCCTCGTCCATAACCAGTGGCAGTCGGAAGCTAACGTCTGCTCCGTACCAACAGAACTGATCGGGATCTGACAGTATGAACAACCCAGCGAATTCACTTCCCACGCTCATCGTTGTTGGCAATGGCATGGTCGGGCATCGGTTTTTGGAGACGGCCTCTGAGCTCGGCCTCGCCAAGACGTATCGCATCCGTGTGTTCGCTGAGGAGCCTCGGCTTGCCTACGATCGCGTGAATCTTTCGAAGTTTTTCGAGGGGAAAGACGCCTCCGAACTCGATTTGGCGGCTCCTGGTGATTACGAACGTTGGGGCATCGAAGTGTTCTTGTCCGATCCGGTGGTGGCGGTGGAGCTCGGTGCGCGTCAGGTGGTGACGGCATCGGGTCGCCGCGAATCCTATGATCGGTTGGTGCTCGCATCGGGCTCACGTCCGTTCGTTCCGCCGGTTCCCGGATCCGAGCTGCCAGGCTGCTACGTATACCGCACGATTGACGATCTGATCGCGATTCGTGAGGGCGCGGTGGGTGCGAAACGGGGTGTGGTAGTCGGCGGGGGCCTGCTCGGTCTGGAAGCTGCCAATGCGCTTTTGTCCCTCGGCCTTGAGACGCACGTCGTGGAATTTGCACCGCGTCTCATGCCGCTGCAGGTCGATGAGATCGGGGGTGCGTTGCTCAGGGATCGGATTGCCGCGCTCGGCGTCCACGTTCATGTCGCTAAGAACACCCGCGAGATCCAAGTGAGCGAACATGGCCGCGCTTCGGCGCTTAATTTCTTGGACGGCAGCGTGCTTCCCACCGATATGGTGATTTTTTCGGCCGGAATTCGACCCCGGGATGAGCTGGCCCGGCAAGCTGGGTTGGATGTCGGAGCTCGCGGTGGAATAGCGATTGATGATCAGTGTCGCACCAGCTCGCGGCATGTGTTTGCCATTGGCGAATGCGCAGCGCACGCCGGGCGCACCTATGGCCTCGTGGTGCCGGGCTATCGGATGGCAGAGGTTGCGGCGCGTGTGATTGCGGGCGAGACGGCAAGCTTTGAAGGCGCAGACATGGCCACGAAGCTGAAGTTGCTTGGGGTTGATGTGGCGAGCTTCGGTGACGCGATGGGCGAGGCGGCTCGCTCGAAAGTGATTAGCCTTCTGGATGGCGTTGAGGGGAGCTACAAGAAGC
>CAZSUA010000150.1:0-12849 GCA_964609655.1 uncultured Polyangiaceae bacterium
GTGCAAGGCATGGGCGGCAAATCAACGACAGGTGCGGGCGGCAAGTCGACGGGAGGCTCCGGCGGTGCAACGGCGAGTGGTGGCACGTCGGCCAGTGGCGGAATTGGCGGAAACCCGGGCGCGGCCGTGGGAGGTACGGCGGGACGTGATTTCTCGGCGAATCGCGCGCTGTTTTTCGGCGCGAGTCGATGTGCAGCAGCTAACGTACAATTCTGCGAGGACTTCGAAAGTGGTGTCCTCGACAGCGGCACCTGGCAAACAAGTGGCACCACTCCGACGATCGATGGCGTGCAGGCGGCGCGCGGCGTAAAGGCACTCCACATCGTGCAGAAAGCCAACGGCAACTCGCGCATCAGCGAGACGAAGACCTTCCCAGCCATGAACGGCCGTTACTGGGGCCGAGCCTTCGTCTACTTCAACGCCATGCCACACCACTCGGCCGGGGCTGATTCGCTCGATTACTCGCATTGGACCATCATTGCCGCCACGGGTGGAGTCGTGAACGGGGAAGTGCGCATCGGCGGCCAACTCCAAAAACGCTATCAAAATACCACGCCGCTCAATTTTTTCGGCGTCGGCACGGACAATCGCAATCAGGCAGAAGGCACCGGCGATTGGACCAATGCCGATGATGACCCGAACGGCGCTGCGCTTCCCGTCGCAGAAAAGCAGTGGTCGTGCATCGAATGGCTGGGAGATTCCACAACGGACGAAACCAAGTTTTTCTTGGATGGCGTGGAGCATCCCTCGCTCGGCACCACGCCCACCACGCCGCATCAGGGCAACGCCGATAAGCCGTTCTTGCTGCCTGAGTTTGCCGCCATTTGGTTTGGCTTCGCCGAGTACCAGGAGACGACACAAGAGTTCGAGCTTTGGTTCGATGAGATCGCGATCGACCACGAGCGCATCGGCTGCGTGCTGTAACAACGCTTCTTTGTACAGCCTGCACGGCGACGGTGAGCGAGCCTCGGGCGGCAATTCAAGCGGGATCACGACCGGATCCGGCGGAGCGCCCGCGGGCGGTAGTGGCGGTTCAGCGGCAAAAAGCGGCGGCGCTAGCGGGAGCTTAGGTGGAGCCGGTGTCAATCAGAAATGCTAAGGCGTTCCCTATGGCGAATGAGAAGCTGCCCCCAATTCCGCAAGTCGAACTTGGCGGGAACCTGCTGCGTCTTTCATGAGCACATGCGTCTACAATCGGACTTGGTAGTGATCGATCTATCGGACAGGCTCGATTAGCACCCGGAATTTAGCCACCACCTCTGACATCGTTTGTTCGGACACTCTCCCAAACTTCCGCGCGCTCCGTGCTCGCCAGTCCAGACTCTTGACCTGATCAGCGAGCACAACACTAGGCCCAGTGATCTTCGCTTGAGGTAACACGGGTACTTCAAATGGATACCCTTTGCTCTTCGAGGTCAACGGGCAAACAAGCGCTAGCCCAACCTTGCCGTTGTAGGCGCGAGGCGAGAGTACCAGCGCTGGCCGCCGCCCTTTCTGTTCGTGGCCGGTCTGAGGATTAAACTCAAGCCACACCAGGTCACGGCGATCAGGAACATACTTCTCTCGACTCACAAGCTCTCGCGTCCCTTCGCTTCGCCGAAGTCGACTTCACCGTGTAGGTTCGTGGGAGTAATAGAGTTAAGCAGAGCCTTCAGATCGTAACTGGCCCGGCTTTCCACGACGAACCGCCCATTGTCATTCTTGACGTCAATCATAGCCCCTGCTTCAAACCCGAGTTCGCGCGCGATCCCCGCAGGAATTCGCACAGCCAAACTGTTGCCCCATTTCGCAAGCACAGACTTCATGAGATTAATCCTTTCTCCGCGACCCTTAAATCCCGAAAACTATACAATGTATATCCTAGCGCTCCGAATCGAACAACCGAAATAGTGCCTGCGTCCCCGAAAGACCGTTTGCAGGACCACCTCGCACCGTATTTTCGTCCCGGTGATCAACGCTGAGCGGGCATTTCTCGATCAGTTGGCGCTCTCGCAATCTCAGTTCCGTTCCATCACGGGTCAAGTTGCCAACAATCTCGCCGCCACTACGGGGACGACGCGGCCAACCAGATCCCTGGCAACACCGGGCGGAGACCTTCCAGTAGCCGATAGCTTGGCATCGGTAGTGCAGACACTCAGAGCCGGCCTGGGTCTCGCCGAGGCTTCAATTGGCGATCAGATCACCGCAGGCAAGGTGGTTCGCGCCACGTTGGCCTAGCGCCCCGCCTGCGCCAACTCCCAAAATACCTTCACCACTTCTCGTTGCAGGCTACGGCTGCGCGCGCACAGCGAGACATCGTACCCTAAAGGGGGCTTGAGCTCGGAGAGCACGGTCACCGGCAATGGGCTGCTATCGAGCACCAACCGTGGCACGAGCGCAAGACCTCCTCCCAAGCTGACCATCGCGATAATGCCTTCATTGCCGCGGACCTCCGCAACGATGCGCGCCTGGGCTTTCTTGGAGCGAAACCATGAGTCCAACCGCTCGCGCTCAAGACCCGCAGGCGGCGCAATCCAGGGAGCGTTCGCCCATCCACCTTCTGCCATCAACCTCACCAAAAGCTGACGGTCGGCGGGACCAATGAACGCAAGCTCCGTGCTGCCCAGCACACAGCGCGCCAATTCGCTGCGACGTTTGGGATCGGTCGGGATCACGGCTAGGTCCACTTCTCCGGCTTCAAGCTGAAGCAACGAGCGCGATGCATCTTGAGTCACCAGGCGCAACGTGATGCGTGGATAGCGCTCCCGGCAGCGTGCCAAGAGGCTTGGTAAGAGCGAGTGGCACGCGGTGACCGTGCAAGCAATGCGCAGCTCACCCGAAGGCGAATCCACCTCTTGCAGCAATTCATTCTTCAGCTGCTCCCACTGCTCAAGCTCTTGGCGCGCATAGCGACCAAAGCGCTCGCCCGCTCGCGTTAAGCCCACTTGACGCTGGTCCCGATTGAGCAACTCCACTCCCAACTCCGCCTCCATCGCTTGGACACGGCGCGTCAGAGCTGACGGACTCATCCCGAGGGCCCGGGCAGCGCGGCCAAAATGCAAACTCTGGCAAAGCTGCTGAAAAGCCGCAAAATCGAGTTGTTCCATGGGTTTTCCGAGTGTACGGGATTCTGCATCTGTTGCAATATTCGCAATACTTCGGTCAGAATATAGCAATTGTAGCAACGTGGAGTAGGCTGTAAGCTCATCCCCTGCGCAGTGCTGGCTGAGCCCAGCGCCCTTTACCCAGGAGTTCTCCGATGGCCCGCAACAACTATTTCAATACCCTCAGCATGGCCCACAAGCTCGACCAGATCGGTCGCTGTCGCTTCATGGCACGCTCCGAGTTTTCACAGGGCGTCGAGAAGCTGCGTGGCAAAAAAGTGGTCATCATTGGTTGCGGCGCTCAGGGCTTGAACCAGGGCCTCAACATGCGCGATTCGGGTTTGGACATTAGCTACGCGCTGCGCGACAGCGCGATTGCAGAAAAGCGCGCCAGCTGGAAAGCCGCGACGGACAATGGCTTCCGCGTGGGCTCCTACCAAGAATTGATCCCGACGGCTGATCTGGTGCTGAACCTCACACCCGACAAGCAACACAGCCCCGTGGTCGCGCAGGTGATGCCTCTGATGAAGAAAGGCGCCACGCTGGCCTACAGCCACGGCTTCAACATCGTCGAAGAAGGCATGCGGATCCGTGAAGATTTGACCGTGATCATGGTTGCGCCCAAATGCCCGGGTACCGAAGTGCGCGAGGAGTACAAACGCGGATTCGGCGTCCCTACCCTGATCGCCGTGCACCCTGAAAACGATCCTCAAGGCGAAGGCCTCGAGATTGCCAAGGCCTATGCCGCCGCCACGGGCGGTGATCGCGCGGGCGTTCTCGAAAGCTCATTCGTTGCCGAAGTGAAGAGCGATCTGATGGGCGAACAGACGATCCTGTGCGGAATGCTGCAAACGGGCTCTCTGCTGTGCTTCGACAAGATGGTCGAAAAGGGCGTTAAGCCGGAATACGCAGCACGGCTCGTCCAATTTGGCTGGGAAACAGTCACCGAAGCCCTGAAGCACGGCGGCATCACCACCATGCTGGATCGCCTTGATAATCCCTCAAAATTGAAAGCCTTCGAGCTTGCCGCGGAGCTGAAGGATCTCATGCGCCCCCTCTACAACAAGCACCAGAATGACATCATCACTGGCGAATTCTCGCGCTCGATGATGGAAGATTGGGATGCCGGCGATAAGAATCTCCTCAGCTGGCGCGCAGCGACCGCGGACACCGCCTTTGAACGCACCGAGATCCAGGCGGCGCCCATCCCCGAGCAAGAGTTCTTCGACCACGGCGTGCTCATGATCGCCATGGTCAAAGCGGGCGTGGAGTTGGCATTTGAGTCCATGATCGCCGTAGGGATGAAGGCCGAGAGCGCGTACTACGAGTCGCTTCACGAGGTGCCCTTGATCGCCAACTTAATCAGCCGAAAGAAGCTGTACGAGATGAACAAAGTGATCTCGGATACCGCAGAATACGGCTGCTATCTCTTCAGCCACGCTTGTGTGCCGCTCCTGCGAAGCTTCATGAGCCAGCAGGATTCCAACGTGATCGGTAAGAAGTTCGGCACCGGGAGCAACGGCGTGGACAATCTCACGCTCATCCAGGTCAATGCGGCGATCCAGTCGCACCCGGTGGAAACGATCGGACGCACGTTGCGCGGTTACATGACTGCGATGAAGTCGATCAGCGTTAGCGGCTAGCGCACGTCTTCCGCCCAGGCTGGGAGCTTCTTAAAGCTCCTTAGCCTCAATCCTTCGATTCTCTTGGCGCCCAGCATCTGTCTCGTTGGGCGCTATCGGGCGCTCATCGCCATAGCCAACGAACTCGATGCGGCTGCCTTCAAGACCCTTCGAAATCAGGTAATCACGGCAAGCCTGAGCACGCCTCACCGAGAGCGCCTTGTTGGCTTTCGGATCGCCAACATTGTCCGTATGGCCGGAGATCTCGATGCGAGCGCTCTTCTTGTGGGTCATGTACTCGACCACGCTGTCGAGCCTTGAGAAAGACTCAGCTCGGATCGTGGCCTTGGCCGTATCGAAGCTCACACCCTTCAGCACAAAGCGCGGCTCTGTGGCTGACGCTGCTCCGCGTTTGGCCAAAAGCGCCGGTGCCGGCGTGAAACGCTTGTAGCGCAGCGTTAGCCTGATGTTCTGATTGGGCTCATCGCTCACCGGGACGGTGGCGTTGATTTCTTTGCGGCCCAGGCTTAAGTAGACCACCTCGTACTTTTGGCCTGCTTTAACCAGCACCTCGGCGTAGCCCTCGGAGTCTGTCTCCTCGGTGTAGTATTTGGTGCCATCGGGGGCGGTGAGTGAAATGACGATGCCAGGAATAGCGCCTTTTTCTTTGTCTACAACGGTGAACTTCATCGCAGCTTCGGTCTTCGTGGGAACGATCTTGGAAGCCTTGGCGCCGTGTGCGCCTTTCGCTGTGTCCGAAGCCTTGAGCTTGAACTCTTTGCCCGTGCTCGCGTCGGCGCTCGCACCAGGCTCGTCGCCCGCGTGAGCATCATCGCCCGCGTGGGCATCACCGCCCGCGTGAGCATCATCGCCTTCAGGGGCGGCTTTCGGCAGCCCGGGGGTTCCGTCAACTTCCGTGCCGGCTTCGGGAGACTTGACCGGTGGCGCACCTCCACAGGCAACCAAAGCGAGCGTAAGAATCGTGACGAGGGCAAAATGACGCATAGGGATGCTTCATTCAACCTGACGCCGCGCCTCAGTGAAAGTAGCAAAGTCGGCGGACTTCGGGTTCACCGCCGGGAGGCAGGTTTTTGTCGAGAACAAGAAAGTAAGCATGCTTACTATCCTGCGGGCGCCCAATGGGGGGGTCAGTCCAGCGTGCCGTTGTTTCGAGGTAAGGAGGAACGCGCGGCGGGGAGCGTCGAAGCGTTATCACCCTGCAACTGGATCGACTCGATCAGCACCGACGCCCGGCGGCTCACTCAAGAACTCGATCCAGGCGCGTTTGGCGCAGGGATAATGCTTTGCAGCCTCGGCTAACGACAGAAATGCGTGAACCGTCTTTTCAAAGCGCGCTTGCAGTGCAGGCTCCGAGATGCGGTCAACTTCCAACGTCTTGTGAGCCATGGCCAGGGAAAACATATCGGGAAAAATTCGTGCTCCGAGGTGTTCCAGAGGCATCCGGAGCGACCACAGTCCGCGATTGCCTCCCGACATGGAAGGCGATGCGGAGAGTAACAGGCCATGGGAGCCATCGAAGGGTTGTGGCCGAAAGCGAGACGTCCAATCGATCAGGTTCTTGATCACCCCCGGCATGGAGCCGTTGTATTCCGGAGAGCTGAGGATGAAGGCGTCACTCTCGCTCATACGACGCCTCAGATTCTCCGCACCCGCTGGGATCCCCTGTGCTACTTCAAAGTCCCCGTCGTACAGAGGAACCTCAAAATCACGCAGCGAAGCCAAGTCGACGCTTGCGCCATACTGCTCTGCGGCTCGCGCGGCGAGCCCAGCAAAACGTTGATTCAACGATTCTGCGCGAAGCGAAGCTGAAAACACCAATAACTTTAGCTTGGGCGGTGAGGCAGGAGGGCTCATGGTTGGCTCAAGCTAACACGGCCTCCCGCTCACGTAACGCACGACAACAAAACCCGCAACCGAGCTCTCAAGCTGCCGAATGGGAGCCGACGCAGAATACAGATCTAAGGGGGGGACATATTCGTGACGCGAACGTATGCTCGCCGCCACCTTGAAGCCGGGAGATCGCCAATGAATCCAGCAAAGATCCGAATCCACTACGCCAACGGAGCCACCGAGGAACGCGCGTTCCCTCCAGGCCAATATAGGATCGGGCGCGAGGCGGGCGAATTGGTGCTCCGGGATCCGAATGTTTCAACCAATCACGCCATCTTGACCATCGATCCGGGTTCCGTGGTCATCACAGATATCGGTTCGACCAACGGAACCTTCGATGCCAATGGGCATCGGCTCACCACCCCGCTCGCACTCGGGGTAGGCCAATGGGTGAAGCTGGGCGCTTCCAGCCTGGTGATCCTCGAAAATGCCAGCGCACCTGCAGGGACGCAGATCATGGCGCAGGTGCCAGCCCAGGGAGCGGCCCCCTTTGCCCCGCCTGCGGCTCCCGCGTACCAACACCAAGCCTACGCCCCACCTGCTGCGGCTCCATACCAACCGGCTTATGTGGCTCCCCCGCCTTACCAGCAGCCCGCTGCGGTTCCACCCGGATATGCTGCCGCGGCGGCGAGCGCTCTAGTTCATGCTCCACACCCGCAGCATTCGCCGCAAGTCTTTCAGAGCCCTAGCGGAGCCGGTTCCGCGTTCAGCCACCCTGAGCAACCGATTCGCCACAGCTATCCGCTACAGGCCAGTGGGTTTGGGATCAGTGAGGCGGTCGGTCTGCTCATGAAGACTGCCCCGTATCTTGGTGCCCGGCTTGCGATCCTGTTCGGAGTGAGCATCACGGGCCTTATTTTTTGGATCGTCAATATCGCGATAGCGATGTTTCTTGGCAACCGGTCGCCCTTGATCGGCTGGATATGGATAGTGATGACCCTTGGCGCCGCTGGCTGGTTTTGGCGCACCGTTGTGCGCTATTTCTTATACCTGCTGAAGGCTGGCCACATCGCGGTGCTCACCGAGCTGATTACCAAGGGCCAAATTGGTAACGGCTCCGAAGGCATGTTCTCCTACGGCAAACGCATTGTGAAGGCTCGCTTTGGAGAAATATCCGTGCTTTTTGCGGTGGATATGATCGTGGATGGCGTGGTGAATGCTTTCAACCGCACACTCGATTGGGTCAGCAGCTTGATCCCCGTGCCGGGGCTCGACTCGGTAGTGGGTTTCGTCAAAGCTGTGATGCGCGCGAGCACTACCTATATCGATGAAACCATCTTTTCATACAACTTGGCGCGCGGCGATGAGAACGTGTACCGGAGCTCCAAAGATGGGCTCATCTATTATGCTCAGAACGCCAAGGAGATCCTCAAGACGGGCGTTTGGGTAGTGATCCTGGAGAAGGTGCTGTCGTTTATCATCTTCATGGTTATTTTTGTGCCAGCGCTGGTGCTCGTATCGTTGCTTCCGTTCAGCGGTTGGGGCGTGCTCGTACAAATCACTGCGGTCATTGCGGCCCTGATGTTCACGTACGACGTTCAACAGGCCGTGATCCGTCCACTTTTCCTGACGATGGTCATGCTCAAGTATCACGCGGTGGTTCAAAATCAGCCGATCAACGCTGAGTGGGACCAACGCTTGGACAACGTCAGCGAGAAGTTTAAGGAGCTGAAGGGCAAGGCATCAGAATGGGTCAGCGGTACCCCGGTGGCGGGAGCGCCGCGTCATGGCCTTCCAGCGTAACCAGGTAACGACGATATCCACGAGCGCCTGGAACGCTTCAGTTGCAGGCGCCGAACTCCGATCTTGAATCCCGCCTTGAACCCGTGCGGACGCTGCGGAAATGCAGGGCCTGTCTCATTTTTTGAAAGCGCATGCGCAGAATCATGCTCCACTTTCCGGATGCAAACTGTACTTGCGAGCGCGCAACGCGCGGCCCGTCGCCTCGGAGCGCTTGGCCTACTGCTCGCATCATCGGAAGCTGAAGCGCGCCCAACCGGCGAACCACAGGCGTGTACAAACTGCCACGAGAAGAAGGTGGGCCCCGCTATCGACGTGACGCTCGTTCTAGCGGCGGCGTCGTGCCGCCGCGCAGACTGCGGCGCCGAGTGCCAACCAAGCGAAGGGGCTCGAGCCCGAAGCCGTCGACACTGACGGACTTAGGCGCGCAGCTTCGATTCGGAGGGCCGTGATGGGTCCGCTAAACGGCTCGCTTCGCCAACCACAAAAAGTGTCGAAAGCCCCTGTTCCCGTGGGCGGCGGGACGCTCCACGCGCACTTTGAAACCTGCACGCTCAAGGCGTGTTGTGAATCTGGGTTCGTCGGCGGCGGACCACACTGCGAGCACGCCTCCGGGACGAAGCGCACGCGCTGCACGCGCCAAGCCCCCTGAATCGTAGAGGCTCTTATTCGACGGCACGGTGAGAGCGGCAGGCCCATTGTCGGTATCGAGTAGGATGGCGTCGTACGTTCCTTTGCACTCAGCGAGAATTGCCGCCACGTCGCGTTCAATCACGTGCACGCGCCGGTCGTCGAGTGGCCTACCCGCAAACGGGGCTAAGATTTCGCGATTCCAGCGCACGACGGCGGGCACGAGCTCGGCGACGTCGACGCGTGCGCGCGGCCCCGTACGATCGAGCGTGGCGCGAATGGTATACCCGATTCCGAGACCGCCGATGAGCACCCGAGCATTGGACGGTGTCGATTCGGTGAGCGCTGCTTCAGCGAGCCTTTCCTCGGAATTGTGGCGACGCGTTCCCATGAGTTCGGCGCCGTCAATGCGAATCGTGAACTCGCCGTCGTGCTGATGTAGGGAGAGCGTGCCTCCGCCTGGCACAGCTACCCGCTCCAACTCAATCCACGGCTTCATGCGGGCAGCCTAGCTGCGTTCCCTGACAGGGTCGAGCGGCACAACGTCCGAATAATCGGGCTTTGTCGCGGGACCGAGCTCCGCTAGAAGAGCTCACTCGATGTCTGATTTCGAGGCCCACCCCCGTCTGCCTGGCCCCTTCGCGCTCGCGCCCATTGGCTGGGTTCGCTCCCCCTATCAGAGACGTTTCGGTACGCCACAACAGGCTTCTGCCGTCGATTCGGATCTCGAAGCGGTGCTTGAGCTCGACCCAACGCGTATCCCGTTGGTTGCGCTGAGCGATCTATCGGGAATCGAACGGATCTGGATTTTGAGCTGGCTTGATCGTGGCGACGGTTGGGCACCTGAGGTCCGCCCGCCGCGCGGGAAGCGCACACGTCGAGGCGTGTTCGCGACACGTTCCCCTGATCGGCCTAATCCCATCGGACTATCTGCAGTGACGCTGGTTCGAGTGGAAGGGCACCAGTTGCGCGTACGCGGTATCGATCTGCTGGATGGCACTCCCATCTTAGACATCAAACCCTACATCCCGTACGCAGATGCCTTCCCGCACTCCAAGGCGGGCTGGATCGATACCATCCCGAGCGACGAGCTACAGTTTGCGCGTCGACCCCCGCCCGTTCGGTGAGCGCTAGTTGGCGAGACTTCGCCGACTCGGAGAATGCATTAGCGGTGTCCAGCAAAGAGCGTGAAGCGTCGAGCCCATACCCGGGGCCCCGGAAGTGCGTGGAGTCGCTCGCGGAAGCGCTGAAACCTTCCGTGATTCATGGCTGGGCCGATGAACGAGATACTCTGAAGGATGCCTTCGAGCGTCGCTTGATCAACGGGGGTTTTGTCTTCGAAGCACTGTTCTTTCACCCGTAGGATACCTGTTACGTTGAATACTTGTGTCACAGCGGCCGCCACCGCACGTGGCCGCCGCGGGGCTGACTCATCCATCAACGCCCGCACCGCGCGCATCCAATCTGTGTCAGCAAACTCCACGGTGACAATTGCAACTCCTCCATTCGGCGAGAGCACTCGCGCTATTTCTTCAGCGGCCAGCGTGGCATCTAAAAAGTGCAGCGCATCCGCGACGATCACCAAGCTAACTGCACCGGACGAAAGCGGCAAGGCCTCCGCAACCGCATGTAGCGCATTCAGGCTAACTCCTTCGCGCTCGGCTCGTTGCTTCAGCTGCTCCAACATGGCAAGCGCCGGCTCCACCGCACTGACCTTGAGTCCACGGGCCGCGAGCGGCACTGACACGTGCCCTGTACCAGCGCCTATCTCCAAGACCGTTCCCGCGCCGGAACCTGCGAGGCTCGCCAGGCAGTCGAGTAGCGTCGCAGGATAGGCGGGCCGTGCGGCATAGACATTCGCCATGCGGTTAAAGACCCACGCGGTTTCGTCACTCAGCTGAACTTTACGGCGCCCAAGACTCATAGCTGAACGCTCAGGCTTTCCCACCGTGCGAGCCTTTGCCATGGACTCTTTCGAACACCGCCAGCTGAAGCGCGTCGTCGAGCTTGAGCTCTCCATTTGGCGTTCGCAGGCCTGAAAGGAGTGGCCGGGGTGCTGGCGCCTGACGCCAGGCAGCCGTCGGCAGCGCCGAGCTGGCCACCTCACGACCCATTTGATGAAGCTCGTAATCCACGGCTTCAACAGCCTCCTCCAAACGAGAGTAGCGCGCCATGGAGCGACCTCCGAGCGTGACCTCCCACAACTTACCGCGCGACCCATTTTTCAAGACTAAGGCTTCGGCCCAGCGCCCCTTAGGCCGTTCAAAATGGAGGCCAACTCCATGGCGCCCCAGGGAGAACCAAGCATTGCCGGATATCGCACGCACGTCATCGTGGAGTGCGAGCGTGAGTGGATCAAAACGCTGAGCCCGCTCTTGGATCTCCGCAAGCGTGAGCGCCCCAGCTTCCAGATCAAAACCAGGGCTTTCCAGCTGGATCTTGAGCCAAGCACGCCGGGCCTCACCCGCATCCCCACCGCGCAAATCGAGATCGCGCGGAGAACCAAAGAGCGAAGGCAGCGTGCACAACTCCAAATTGGAGAGATCCACAAAATCCAAAATCAAACAACTCTGTTTTCCCGGGTGCAAGCGCGTTCCGCGACCCACACACTGCGCATACAGGCCAGAAGAGCGCGTCGGGCGCGCCATCGCAATGCAGGAGACTTCAGGATCATCAAAACCCTCCGTCAGCACACCGACGTTCGTGATCGCCTGAAATGTGCCCTTCCTGAAGTCCGCCAGCGCGCTCGCCCGGAGCTCACGACTCATTCCGCCATGCACAATGCCCGACCTCACGCCCACGGCATTCAGTGCCTGAGCCAAATGCATGGCGTGTTGCACCGTGACACAAAAAGCAATCGTTCTGCGGTCGCGAGCCAATTCTTGGATTGAGCGTGCCACCAACGCATTCCGCTCCTCAATATCCACGATCTCCGCAAGTTCTTCGTCCACGAAGTCCAACCCGGAAGCCCCGAGACGCCGTAGATCCGCGTTGGTGGAAACCCGGTAACCGCGAAGCGGGACCAAGTAGCCATCTTCGATCATTTCAGGCAGCGAACGCGAATAGACAATACGTTCAAAGACCTCATTCAGTCCCTGCCCATCACCCCGCTCCGTGGTTGCCGTGAAACCGAGCAGGGTGCCCTCCCAATCGGATTCAAACGCGCCCAATTGGCGTAACACACGGAGGTTGTCGGCAGCGGCTGCGTGATGGCACTCATCGTAGATCACCAGACCCAAATCCCGCCCACGGAGCACCCGCGCCAAACGTTCTTCGTGCAGCGACCGGATCGAGCACACGATGACCTTCGCGTTTGCAGCAGCTTTGGCTTCTCCCCGTTCGATCGCGACTACACCTTGCCCAACCATGGCGCTCACCAATTTGTCCGCTGCTTGCTGCAAGAGTTCTTCTCGATGCGCCAAGACAAGGACCTGCTTCCGGGCCAGTCCCGCCAGGTGCGAAAAGATGACGGTCTTCCCCGAGCCCGTCGGCAAGCTCACTAGCATTCGGCGCACCCCAGCGCGGCGTGCCGCTAGCACCGCTGAAATCGCCTCCTTCTGGTACGGGCGCAGCTCGGGCCTGGATGTGGGGTGGGGCTCCACGCGCCGACAATACCTGCTAGCCTGGTCCGATGTGCCTGATTTGTATCGACTTTGATCGCGGTGCTCTGAAGCCACGTGAAGCGCGGCGCGCGCTGGGCGAAATGCGCGCCAGCCTGGACGAGGCCCACGTAAAAGAAATTGAGCAAAAGCTGGACGAGGCCGAGGCTGAGCCTTCGGTGCCTCCTAGCACTCCCTAAATTTGCCCTGTCCGACTTCTTTGGGTCAATCCTTCCAAACCCCGGTGGCCACGAGCTCGTGGCC
>CAZSUA010000151.1:0-12838 GCA_964609655.1 uncultured Polyangiaceae bacterium
GGGGCTAAGGCTCGTCGTTCGTTCGAATGCCAACACGCTTGGTGGCTCGGCGGAAATTGGAGCGATCCAGCCCCGCTTGGCGAGCCGCTTCAGAGACATTGCCCCCAGCACGCTCCAAGAGCGTTCGGAAATAAGCTGATTCAAACGCACCCACCGCGCGCCGCTTGGCCTCGGTGTACGGCAGATCCGCCAGGCCGGAGAGGTCGCCCTGCACGACAGTGACCTGCGACTTCGCCTCGATCTCTGAAAAGCTGGCGCGCGCGGGATCCTCCCGCCGTGAAAACGGCAGATCAGCTGCGACGATGGTGTCCGTCCCACAGAACACGACCGCCCGCTCGATCGCATTTTCAAGCTCTCGCACATTGCCAGGCCAAGGCTGGCGTTGCAGGAGGCGCACCGCATCGGGAGAGATCTTGCGCACCGGCGACTCGGAGCGACTCCCGTACTTTTGGAGAAAGTGATACGCAAGGACGGGGATATCTTCGAGCCGCTCACGCAAAGGTGGCAAGACGATGGGCACGACGTTCAGCCGGTAAAATAGATCCTCGCGAAATTTCCCCTCTTGGATGCGCTGGCGAAGATCCACATTCGTCGCGGCAACCACGCGCACGTCTACGAGACGGGTGTCATTCGAACCCACGCGCTTAATTTCGCCTTCTTGAAGGGTGCGCAACAATTTGACCTGCGCAAGTGGGGGCAAATCGCCCACTTCATCGAGAAAAATGGTGCCGTGGTCGGCAGCCTCAAACAGGCCAGGCCGTGTGGCGGTGGCTCCAGTGAATGCACCTCTCACGTGACCGAACAATTCACTCTCAATCAGATTCTCTGGAATGGCTGAGCAATTGACCGCAACAAACGGATTGGTGCTGCGGCCAGAGTGCTGGTGGATAGCACGCGCCGTGAGTTCCTTTCCGGTTCCGCTCTCACCCAAGATCAACACCGTCGAACCCGTCGGTGCCACGCCGAGGGCCAGCCGATAGACTTCCCGCATACCCGCTGAATTTCCGATCAAACCCCCGAATTTTTCCATCTGCTCGATGCGGCGCTGGAGCACGGCGGTGTGGTCGAGCAGGCGGCGATGTTCTGCTGCCTTACTGACGGTGAGCACCACCTCGTCATTCGAACGGAAAGGCTTAGTGAGAAAGTGGTAAGCCCCAGCGCGCACTGCGCTCACGGCGGTGTCCACATCCGCGAACGCCGTCATCATGATCACTTCGACATCCCGGCGCCCGGCCTTGATATGCTTCAACACCTCAAGACCACCGATCTTCGGCAACATCAGATCCACCAATGCCACGTCGATCATTTCAGCGTTGAGAACCTCGAGGGCCACCTCGCCATCTCCGGCCGTGAGCACTTGCATTCCCCGGCTCATCAGCAGCCTTGCCAGACTTCGGCGCAACGCCGGCTCATCATCCACCACCAAAACCCGCGGAGGCTGTTCCTGCAACACCACGGCTCGCATCTCGCCGGAGAGGGACGTTCGGCCAGTCATGCTCGCTCCTCTAAGTCGAATTCCGAGCGCGCGCGTAAGCCCAGCACACGTAGCGTAAAACTCCTCGAGAGGGGCACAAGCACAACCTTCAGGGTAAGTGATCTATCTGAATTATGCGACGCTTCTCTCTTCGGCTTGGCTTCAATCCGCCGTGCGACGCTTTGCGTCTGTCTCGTTTCGTCTTGTTTGAATGCCGGCCGGCCGGGTTTCTCGGTGTACGCTTAGGGCATCAGATCGACTGTCAGCCAGGCATCAAAGCCCCGGCGTCCGGTGCGTTCTCCTGCCCAAGCGCTTAGAGCTAAACACCCACATGGGTGCCGGTAGGCGGCAGCGCTCCTCACGGCGATCAGCTCAGCCCGCCGTGCATCACCATCGCCACCGATCGAGAAGGCCAATGCTCGGGAAACGGGAAGGCTTAACTCAACCCCGAGCGAATCACCGTGTCCTGTGAGCCAGCCAAAACTTGTTGGCTCGGTGGCTGTCCAGGTTTCTAGGCCTTGGGCAAGGTTCCCAGCTCCGTAGGCAGAGCTTTCAGTCACGGCCAACCTTGCCTCCCCTACCCTGCCAAGTGCCAACTCACTGACGGACACTCCGGCATTTCGACCCAATGCGAGCGCGCTTGAACCAGAAAGCCAACCAGCGTCGAGTAGCAGCCTTCCGAGGTGAGCAAGTGTAGGTTTCGAACTGTGCCCAACCCACCCCGAGGCCCAGCTGAACTCAACAGCACGCCGTTCTCCCCAGATACCGAGAAGGTTGCGCAGTCCCAAGGCGGAGACGAATGCCGTGCCAGACGCAATGGGTTGGCCAGCGCTGATGAATTGTCCACGCCTTGAGAAGGTACTGCCGGCAACGACCAGATTGGGTTCAACGAAGTGGCGCACAGGATCCCGAGCCGCGTTCAGGTCGGCGACAAACGGTGCCGAAAGCCGCAACCCTGCGCTCGGTTGGCTACTCAGTGCAAGCGCCTCGGCCTCGGCCTGATAACTCACCGCCTCGGAGGCTACCGCATGCGCACCCAAAATTCCCAGTTGCCCATCGACTGAGATCTGACTGAGCGAATACGCGTTGGCTTGGCTGGCCCCGCTTGCGGCTTGAAAATAGGACACGCCGCCACTGGTTTCTGCTCGCACTCCCGGCATTAGGTTCCCGCCGATTGAAAAGTTAGTCTCGGGCCCCGCCAGGCTTTGTGACGGCGACCCACCACGCTCAGCAGTCAAGGCCGGGCCAAAAGCGATCCCACCTGCGCGCCCAAGAATACTGAGCTCGGCACGTGCGTGATCGTAGCGCTGTGCTGCGGGCCCCAAGGCCACACTGCTCTGTCTTGCTCTTCTGCCGCCACGCCAGTCGGCATCCCAGGCTAACGTGTCGGAGCGAAGCTCAGCGACCCCACGCGCATCTGCAGCGTAGACCCACCGGCGTTGATAATCGGCTTCAATGTCTGTCGTAGTGCTCGCTGTCCGAAGGCTGATTTGGCCAGTGGCTCCTCCCCGCAAGTAGCCACCCGCGCGGAGATCTAAGCTCTTGGCTGTGCCCGGTTCCCCTTTTCCAAACGGAATATGTACACCGCTGGTTCCAAGCAATCCCTCCTCGGCGCGGTATTCGAAACGCGGCGGGAGCAGCCCCACGCGCGCTGGCGAGCGAAGCCAAAAATAAGGCAACCAGAGTACGGGCACTGGGCCCACTCGCACCACGGCATCGGCCATCAAGAGATCACCCGGCGGAGCAACCGTCGCCGAGGAAAAGCCAAACGTGATGATGGGGCTCGGGCACGCGCAAAACGCGACCCTGCCGTTGCCGTCCACCAGGACACCTTGCGCTGAATTGGTGAGTGAAACGGAATCGCCAACCAAACGATAACGTTCGGACTGGAGAGCGAACCCGTGTGAAAGGAGTAAACGACCCGTGCCTGGATCGAGCTCAAGGCGCCCAGCTTGGAACCGCACCTGGTGTTCCCCGGGAGTGGCGGGCTCCGGCTTTGGTTCCTGACCGAAAGCGCGGTGTGGAGACAAGCAGCCAACGAAGCCGACCTGTAAAATGCACTGCTTCAGGCGTCGCTGCCAGGCTGGGTTGCCCCACATCAAGCGCCCCCGCAGGATCAGGGCTGAGGGCCTGATTGAGCGACTCTTGGGTGATATTTCTTCTTCGCCTTCGGGAAGTTAACCTCAAGCAACATCGTGCCGCGCGGCCCGGGAAGAATGCGATGGGTTGGCTCGATGTCTTCGCGTAACCAGATCGTCAGCCGCGCGCCGTCCTTCGCTGGGAGCAACCGAGCACTGGCCATGGGCGTGTCAAAATGAGTCGTTATGAGCGGGTTGGTGTTGTTGGCCGTTCCCACCTGGGCCCCACCTAGGATGAAGATTAACTGCGAGCCCTTGCGTTCTGAACGCACCTCCACGGTACGACTCACGGCAAGCCACAGCTGACTGGCACCGGCAGCGAGCAACTGGAACCCTGGGTAGGTCACCGTGGGCAGAGCTGGATCGAACTTCGGCGCCTTGGCCTTGGCGTGCTTCGCTGCTGCTTTAGTGCGCGGAGACTTCGGCTGCGCCGGCAGCGCCGCGGGTGCAACCTTGCTGGGTTCGGCTAAGGGCCGCGTCTCGGCTACGGCGAGCGCCTGAAAACTCAACCAAAAGGGCACGCTCAGTGCGAGGAATCGGCGGTGCCCCGCAAACCCTTTCCGAGATAGCCACAAGGACATTCCCGTTAGCATAGCGCGTGCTGGACCCGCGACGCCACGGTGTCCTTGAATGTCGACAGCCGCTCAGCGCGATGCGACGTTCGAGCGCGGCGCGGGCGTCGCTCTAGCGCCGCCTTTTACTAACTTATACAGCTCGTCGAGCGAGCTCGAAACACTTAACGAAACGCGGGCAGCGGGGCTGTAGAAGGGCTGGCGACGCTTGGCATCGGGGCCGAGCTGCAGTGTCACGTTGGAATAGCCTGCCGACAGATTCATGGCGTCGAAGACCTGCACACCTACGTCTGCGGTGAAACCGGCGATCACGTTGAGGTTCTGTGGGTTGTTCACGCGATCCGGTCTGACACAGCCTGTTGCCAGGGAACAGACCTCAACGCTGTTGTCGAAGGTGTACTTCCAAACTGGGCTCCAGGTGAAACCTGTATCCAAACTCACGCGATCGGTGACGGCCGTCCCTACCGAAAGGGTGAACGATGCCCGGTGATTCGCAAACGCCGAAGACCCCAATTGATCGCTGGGCAGCGCCTGCCCATCGGGCGTTAAGCGAATTCGCTGAATACCTGAGTTCGTTGGCACCACGGCCTCGGTGAACGTGTGCGAATAGCCAGCACTTCCCGACACGGAAAAAGACTTGAAAGCATCAGCTTCTTTGCCAGCGAGCGGAAAAGATTGACTGAGACTCAAGGAGCTCCCCAGGCCGAGCCGCTTACCGTTGTTTGCGCTCGACTTCGAAGTTGGGAAAGATAATGTTGGCAGACGCAACCCCAAGGAAGTTCGGTACAAGCCCTCCTCATAGAGCAGTAATGACAAGCCGGCACCGGCTTGAATGTCGCCGAAATCCCACTCACCGCGCCGAGTCGTGCCGTCGCTGTTCGTGAACTCGCGATAGGTCGAGATGTCTCCACTCAAACTGACGCTGAACGGTTTTGTCTTGTACAGCGCAAAGACGGGGCTCAGCGAGAAGCTCCAGTCGTACGTTGGGTTCTGGCTCTGATAATCTTGGCCCAGACCAACCGTGTCGCCGGAGGCCGATTGCGTCCAGGATACCGATGAATCTGCCCAAAAAGGCTGCTGCTCGTCGTCGTCACCCGTGGCCTTCGATTTGTTCTCATCCTTCACGCCGGAGTCTCCGGGCGTGGCCGACGCCGCGCTGGCGCTGAGCAAAAACGCGCAAACACCGAAGAGCGCTGAGATGCCGTAGAAAAAGGGACGTTTGGACAATGCACGCAGCATAGTCGATGACCTCGCGCTCCGCTGGGCCAAAAACAGCCCGCAGTTGGGGGTAAAGTTTTCCGCCGCAGGTGCTTGCTCGGCCCGGCCCGGGCCCGGCCCCCCTTGGCCTCCCATCGGACCCATGTCTAGGATGCGGCGCTTATGGACCCGAACCTGCCGGCAACGGAGATCACTGCGCTCCTCGGACGCGGCACGCACTTCGAGGGGAAGCTTCACTTCGCGGGACGACTCCGGATCGATGGCGGATTCCGTGGCCAGATCCAAAGCGCAGACGTGCTCGTGGTGGGCGAAGGCGCTGAAGTCGAAGCCGAAATCGAAGCCGGTACGGTGATCGTTAAGGGAGGTTCATTGACCGGCAATGTTCGAGCGAGCCACGCCATCGAACTTTACGTGCCCGCGCGCGTCACCGGTAACCTTCACGCACCTGAGATTTTCATCGACAAGGGCGTTCAGTTTTCTGGCAACTGCACGATCGGTACGTTGACGCCCCCCGCTGACGGCCTCGAGGCCTTGCCGCCGCCCTAAAGCGCGCTGCCTTCCTATGGCAGAAAACAGCCGTAGAATGCGACAGAGCGCTACTCGCCGGAGCCAAACTTGGCGTTGCGTGGGGACTAGCCTGCTAGTAAGAAGGCCCAAAGCTGCAGACGCCCGCCCGTACTGCCTGCCCGCGCGCCAGCCGACCCGTGAAGGTCCCGCAAACGCACATCTTGAAGCAGGAACGCCACCAACCCGAAACTCGAAACCCCGCATTAAGACCCAACCAACATGGCTCTGCCCCCCCGTTCTGGCCTCTACGATCCCCAATTTGAGCATGATGCCTGCGGGATCGGCTTGGTCGCCAACATCCAGGGCGTCGCTTCGCATCAGATCGTCACGCACGGCGTCGATATTTTGCTCAACCTCGTCCACCGCGGAGCATGCGGCTGCGACCCGCTGACCGGTGACGGCGCTGGCATTCTGGTTCAGGTTCCGCATGAGTTTCTAACGCGCGAGTGCGATACGCTTGGTTTCGCGCTTCCGGCCCGAGGGAAGTATGGAGTGGGCTTTGTTTTCCTGCCTCGCGACCGAACTGGGCGCGCCCGCTGCCGTCAGGTCTTGGAAGACAAGATCTTTGGAACGGGCCTAAAGCTCTTGGGGTGGAGGCAGGTTCCGGTCGATGAGGACGCCCTTGGGCCGTTAGCTCGCCAAAGCGCACCCGTGGTGATGCAAGTGTTCATCGGCGCTGACCCGGGAGATCCGGATGGCTTGGAGCGAAAGCTGTTCGTGATCCGCAAGTGGGCTGAACGCACCGTCCGCGAGAGCGATATCGGCGGGAAGGAAATGTTTTACATTCCGAGCCTGTCGTCCCAGACGATTGTCTATAAGGGGCTGCTTCTGGCCGAACAGCTCGCGCGCTTTTATCCTGATCTTGTTCAGCCCGATTTTGTTAGCGCTCTGGCGATGGTCCACCAGCGCTTCAGCACCAACACGTTCCCCACATGGGAGCTTGCCCAGCCGTTTCGAATGCTTTGCCACAACGGCGAGATCAACACCGTGCGCGGCAATATTCGCTGGATGAATGCCCGCGAGAAGCTGTTCGGCGGCGAAATTTTCGGTGAGGACGTGAGTCACATTCTTCCGACCATCACGCCGAACATGAGCGACTCAGCCACGCTAGACATGGTCGCAGAGCTGCTCGTTCAAGCCGGGCGCTCACTGCCGCATGTCATGATGATGCTAGTCCCCGAGGCCTGGCAAAATGATGCACAAATGCCAGCACACAAGCGCGAATTCTACGAGTATCACTCGTGTTTGATGGAGCCTTGGGACGGGCCGGCGGCGCTGGCCTTCACCAATGGTCGCCAGATCTGCGCCATGCTGGATCGCAACGGCCTGCGGCCAGCCCGCTGGACAGAAACACACGACGGATTGGTCGTGCTGTCATCCGAAACGGGCGTTTTGGACTTTCCGCCCGAAGCCGTGAAACGCAAGGGGCGTCTCGAGCCTGGAAAGATGTTCCAGGTCGATCTCGATAAGCAGCGCATTGTTGAAGACGAGGAGCTGAAGGATGAGATCTGCCGGCAGCGCCCCTACGGCACGTGGCTCCGCTCCAACAAGATTTCGCTGAGCGACCTGCGCGGGCAATCACAGCCTCCGCCGCCCTCGCGCAACACCTCCCCCATTCAGCGCCAGAGAATGTTTGGCTACACGCTGGAGGATCTGAAATTCCTGGTCGCGCCGATGGCGGAAACGGGAGCTGACCCACGCGGCTCCATGGGCGTCGATACGCCGCTCGCCGTCCTCAGCAACCAACCACAGCTTCTCTTCAACTATTTCAAGCAGCACTTTGCTCAGGTAACAAACCCCGCGATCGATCCGATCCGCGAAGAATTGGTGATGAGCCTCAAGGCCTATATCGGCGGAGAAGGGAATGTGCTCTTCGAGCTCCCCGATCAGGCACAAATGCTTGAGCTGGATCAGCCCATCTTGAGCAACGATGCGCTCGCCAAGCTGAAGGATATGCACATCCAGCAGCTGCGACTGCCGCCCACGCTGCACATGCTTTTTCCGGTTACGGAGCGCGGAAACGGGCTCAAAGCAGCGCTTGATGAGCTGTGCCGTCAGGCTTCGCTGGCCGTGCTCAATGGCCACGGCCTACTGATCTTGAGCGACCGCGGCGCCAGCGAGCACATGGCCCCCGTTCCGAGCCTGCTTGCGCTCGGCGCGGTCCATCATCATCTGGTGCGCAACGGCACCCGCATGAAGGTGGGAATCATCGTCGAAACAGGAGAAGCGCGTGAGGTGCACCATTTCTGCCTTCTGGCGGGTTACGGCGCTGGAGCGATCAATCCCTACGTAGCTTTTGAAACTATCGAACAACTGTGCCACGAAAAAGCGCTGGGCAGCGTCACGCAGCCAGCGGTCGCCAAGAAGAATTACATCAAGGCGGCCGGCAAGGGCATGCTCAAAGTCATGAGCAAGATGGGGATCTCGACGCTCCAGAGTTACCATGGCGCTCAGATCTTCGAGGCGATTGGGCTCTCCCCTGAGCTCATAGAGCGGTATTTTACGGGCACCAGCTCGCGCATCTCCGGCATCGATCTCGATGTGATCGCCGAGGAGTGCCAGAAGCGTCACGCTTCGGCCTTCCCCAAGCGTGCTGAGCCCCCCCGCCAGCTTGATGTTGGTGGTCAATTCCATTTCCGAACGCAAGGTGAGCGGCACCTTTGGAGCCCAGACACCATCGCTCGCTTGCAGCGCGCAGTGCGCCAAGAAGATGCCACAAGCTACGCCGAGTACTCGCGGTTGATCAATGAGCAGCCCGATGGCCCCATCACTCTTCGGGGCACCTGGCAATTCAAGAAGCTGCGCTCCCCAATCCCGATTGAAGAGGTCGAGCCGGCCGTCGAAATGGTGAAGCGTTTTGCTACCGGCGCCATGAGTTTTGGCTCGATCAGCGCGGAAGCCCATGAAAATCTCGCGATCGCCATGAATCGTATCGGGGGACGCAGCAACACCGGCGAGGGCGGCGAGCGCCAAGAACGCTTCGCACGCGAACCCAACGGTGACTTGCGTCGGAGCTCGATCAAGCAAGTGGCTTCCGCGCGTTTCGGGGTCACCACATTTTACGCGGTGAACGCGGACGAACTACAAATCAAAGTCGCCCAAGGTGCCAAGCCTGGCGAAGGCGGCGAGCTCCCTGGCCACAAAGTCGACGCCGTCATTGCAGAGACTCGCCATTCCACGCCGGGCGTCACGCTCATTTCTCCCCCACCCCACCACGACATCTACTCCATCGAGGATTTGGCGCAGCTCATCTTCGACCTGAAGATGGTCAATCCGAAGGCTCGCATTAGCGTGAAGCTGGTGGCCGAAGCGGGCGTTGGCACGGTGGCCGCAGGCGTTGCCAAAGCGCATGCGGATGTGATCTTGATTTCAGGTCACGACGGCGGAACAGGCGCTTCTCCGCTCACGTCGATTCGCCACGCCGGCGTCCCTTGGGAGCTCGGCCTAGCTGAAACGCATCAAGTGCTAGTGAAGAATGACCTGCGGGGTCGTGTCATTCTCCAAACGGACGGGCAGCTCCGTACTGGGCGTGATGTGGTGATGGCGGCGATGCTGGGCGCCGAAGAATTCGGATTTGCGACGGCCCCACTGGTTGCTTCCGGTTGCATCATGATGCGCAAATGCCACCTGAATACTTGCCCTGTTGGCGTGGCCACCCAGGATCCTGAGCTTCGCAAAAAGTTTGCTGGCAAGCCCGAACACGTGATCCGCTTCATGTTTTATGTCGCCGAAGAAGCTCGCGCACACATGGCGGAGCTGGGCTTTCGGTCGATCACTGAGTTGGTCGGGCACACCGAGTTTCTCGAAACCCGAAAGGACCTGGGGAAGCACGAGAAGGCCTCGCGCTTGGATTTCTCAGATGTCCTCACGCCTGTTCAAGCAGCCCCGGGCGTCAGCACGTATAAAAGCGTTGAGCAAGATCACGGTCTCGATACGGCCTTCGATCAGCAGCTGCTCACACTTTGCGCACCGGCACTGGACCATCGCACGCCCGTGCGAGTTGAGCTCCCCGTGCGCAACGTTCATCGCACCGTGGGCACGATGCTCGCTGGCGAGATTGCGCGACGTTACGGCGAAGAGGGTTTGCCGGATGGTACTATCCAAATCGCACTCACGGGCACTGCTGGTCAAAGCCTCGGCGCCTTCATGACCCGCGGGATGGAGATTTCGCTCGAAGGTGACACCAACGATTACGTTGGCAAGGCGATGTCCGGCGGCGTTCTGGCCATTTTCCCGCCAAAACGCAGCACATTTCGAGCCGATGAGAACATTCTCACCGGGAACACCACCCTGTATGGCGCGACCAGCGGCAGAGCGTTCTTCAACGGCAAAGCTGGAGAACGCTTTGGCGTTAGAAACAGCGGCGCGACGGCGGTTGTCGAAGGCGTCGGAGATCACGGATGCGAGTACATGACGGGCGGTCATGTGGTGGTGATTGGAGAGACGGGTCGGAATTTCGCAGCTGGAATGAGTGGCGGGTACGCCTACGTGCTGGATGCGGAGAAGAAATTCCGTGAACGCTGCAACATGGGAATGGTCGAGCTTGAGCCACTTTCACCGACAGACGCAAAGTTTGTCGCGGACTTGTTGCTGGAGCACATTCATCGCACTGGAAGTGCCAAGGCTGGAACGCTGCTAGCAGATTGGTCACGCACTCAGACCCAATTTGTCAAAGTAGTGCCCGTCGAGTTTCGGCGCGTCATGGAAACGCTGCTGCCGCGCCGGGAACGAGCCGACGTCGGAGTGTCCCGCTCCGAGTTAACCGTTTAACGCCCAGCCGGGATTAGAGAAATAGGATTGGTGTCGTGGGTAAAGTTACCGGATTTCTAGAATACGGGCGAAAATCGCAAAAAAAACGCCCCGTTGCTGAGCGTTTGGCGGATTCTCGAGAGTTCGAGCTTCCCGTCTTAAATTCAGATCTGGTTGAGCAAAGTGCGCGCTGCATGGATTGCGGCGTTCCCTTCTGCAACACGGGTTGCCCGCTCGGCAATCTCATACCGGATTGGAACGATTCCACGTACCAAAACGATTTGCCGGCGGCCATCACGGCGCTGCACGCGACCAATAATTTTCCTGAATTTACTGGTCGCGTATGCCCCGCTCCGTGTGAGGCAGCCTGCGTGCTTGGCATCAATGATGACCCGGTGAGCATCAAGCTCATCGAACACTCGATCATCGATCGAGCCTTTGAAGCAGGCCTCGTGAAGCCCATTTTGCCACTGCAGCTCACCGGCAAGAAAGTGGCGGTAGTGGGCTCTGGCCCGGCTGGCATGGCAGCCGCTCAGCAGCTGGCACGCGCAGGACACAGCGTCACGCTATTCGAAAAAGATGACCGCATTGGCGGGCTCCTCGTGTACGGGATCCCCGATTTCAAGATGGAGAAGAACCTGATTGAACGCCGTGTGGCCCAGATGAGGGAAGAGGGCGTTGTCTTTAAGCCTGGCGTCAACATTGGCGTGGATATTACCAAAGAGCAGCTTTTGCTCGATTTTGATGCGGTCTGCCTCACCACGGGTTCACGCGTGCCGCGTGCCCTCGGCGTGCCTGGGAGCGAACTCGCTGGCATTCACTTTGCTATGGACTTTCTAGAACAACAGAACCGGCGCGTGGCGGGCGACACCCTCTCAGGCGAACAGCTGCTGGCCACCGGCAAGGATGTTGTGGTGATTGGCGGTGGGGACACCGGGAGCGATTGCATAGGGACCTCGCACCGTCAGGGTGCACGAAGCGTGACCAACTTCGAAATTCTCCCGCGGCCGCCCGAAGAGCGAGCCCCGCAAACGCCTTGGCCGCTGTGGCCGCTGATGCTGCGGAGTTCTAGTTCGCACGAAGAAGGCGGCACACGCGATTTCAGCATCGCGACGGAAAGCGTGAGCGGTAACGGAAAAGTTGAGAAGCTTCACTGCGTCCGGGTCGATTGGAAAGGTGGCAAGCTTGAACGGGTGGCCGGCACGGAGTTTGAAGTGAAGGCCGATCTCGTTTTGCTGGCCATGGGCTTCATCCACCCCGAGCACGGCGGCATTGTCCAGGATCTTGAGCTGGCCCTCGATCCGCGGGGGAATATTGGCGTGAACGAGGATTTCATGACGAGTCAAAAGGGGGTCTTCGCCGCAGGTGATTGCAAGCGCGGTCAGTCGCTCGTGGTGTGGGCCATCGCTGAAGGCCGGAAGGCAGCGGCATCGATTGATCGTTACCTCGAAGGTACCTCTGAGCTCGCCGTGCCCCCCCTGGCCCAGCTTCGCTGATGGCAGGCGGGAGCAGCAGGCCGTACGGGGCGCGCCACGTTCTCCCATGTTTTCTCGATATTTGTGGACTCGTTTGAAAGAACACTTTCCTGTATCGTGCGGGCTGGGTAATCGAAGAAAATCGTGCTCTCTAGAGAAAGTGACCAGCGCGCCAGATGAACGTTACCTGCGGAAGCTGTCCAGCTAAGTACGCTGTTCCCGACGACAAGGTGAGGGGGAAGAAGGCACGCATCAAGTGCAAGCACTGCGGCGCTGACATCCTCGTGGACGGCACGTCTCTGGGCGCTTCGGTGCGGCCTGCGGATTCTCACGGAGCTGTTCCTGCTTCCACTGGCACAGTAGCAATCACCACACCCCCTGCGGAATTCTCACCGTCATTGGTTCCATCGGATCGCCCCAAGGAGCAGCCGCAGGCTGCCGAGACAGCGAAACCGATACGTAGGGCGAGCCCTCTGCCCGCCCCGCGCGCTACTCTGCTCGCCAAGATCCAACCTAAGAGCATCGCGGTACCTGTCGTTGCTGGTCCGAAAGGTGGCGCTGCCCCGACCGCAACCCCTGCGACAGGTGCCTCAGCAATGGCTACCGCGACCCCGGCCGCACAGGCACCCAAGGGCACCTCCACCC
>CAZSUA010000152.1:0-12804 GCA_964609655.1 uncultured Polyangiaceae bacterium
GCCAACACCCGATCGTGATCGTTGTTGCCGGCATGGACGCGGCGCTTCCGACTGTCGTTGGTGGGCTCGTTCGCAGCGTCGTGTTTGCGGTGCCGACCTCGAATGGGTACGGCGTCGCGGCGGGCGGAGAGAGCGCCCTTCGCGCCGTGCTTGCAAGCTGCTCGCCCGGGCTCGCGGTGTTAAACATCGACAACGGATACGGGGCCGCGTGCGCCGCGATGCGCGTCCTCCGCGCGATCGACGCTGAAGGCCAGTGATGCGGGTCATCGTCATCGGAACTGGGACGGAGATCGGGAAGACCCACGTGACCGAGTGCCTCTTGGTGCACGCGCGTTCACGCGGGGTTCGAGCGCGGGCGTACAAGCCCATCGCGACCGGAGTTGCAGAGCTATGCGAAGACACAGAGCGACACGCTAAGGCCTGCGGCGCTCCCTACGCGCCCCCGACCTTTGCGTACCGTCGTCCGGTGTCTCCGCATCTGGCTGCGCGAGAGGAAGGTCGCCCGATCGACCTCGACGTGATTCGAATGCGTGCCGACGAGATGGCGTCCGACGTAGACCTCTTGCTCGTGGAGGGGGCGGGCGGCCTGTTTAGCCCGCTTAGCGAATCGATCACCAACATCGATCTCGTGCGATCTTTGATGCCGGCCGTCGTGTTGCTCGTCGCACCCGATCGACTCGGCGTGCTCCACGACGTACACGCTACCAAACGTGCGTCCCTGGGCCTCGACGTGCCGCTGCATGCGGTCGTGCTCTCCACTCCAGCGACGCTCGACGAGTCTTCGACCTCCAACGCGCAGGAGTTGGAGCGACTTGGCCTTGGCCCCGTTGCTGGCGTATTTCCGCGAGCGAGCATCTTTGCAGCCGTTAGCCAACGGGTCGCGGCGCAGACGTGGTTGAAGCTCGCGCTTGCGCCGTGACAACGAGTTCCCTGCCTGTTGGCTTCGGGCTTATCCCTCGTCGGTAACACAGCCGTGGGAGGCATCGCCGACCAGCTTGATGTATTTGGCCAGCACACCTCGGGTGGCACGCAAAGGCGGAGCTTGCCAAGCGGCGAGCCGCGCTTGCAGCTCTGCATCGGAAAGCGCGACCTCAATCGTGTCGGCGCTGGCATCGATGCTGATGATGTCGCCATCCATAACCACAGCTAACGGCCCGCCCATCTGGGCTTCTGGCGTGATATGGCCGATGACGAAGCCGTGCGTGCCACCCGAGAAGCGCCCATCGGTGATCATGCCCACGCTTTTGCCGAGGCCAGTGCCCATGACGGCAGAGGTGATGCGCAACATTTCAGGCATGCCTGGCCCACCTTTAGGCCCTTCATACCGAATCACGATCACGTCGCCCGGCTTGACTTTGCCCGCTTCAATACCCTTGAGCGTCAATTCCTCCGAATCGAACACACACGCTGGCCCCGAAAATTTCAGCCCCTCCTTGCCGGTGATCTTCGCCACCGCGCCCAAAGGCGCCAGGTTCCCCCTCAGGATTCTGATGTGGCCCGTGGCCTTAACGGGAGTCGACACGGGGAAGATCACTTTTTGCCCCTCTCGCAGGCCCTGCAACGCTTCAACGTTCTCGCCCAACGTTTTCCCCGTGACCGTCAACAGGTTGCCGTCAACCAACCCTTCCTTGATCAGCAGCTTGAGTACGGCGGGTGTGCCGCCTACCTCATGCAGATCTTGCATCAAGTACTGACCGCTGGGGCGCAGGTCTGCCAACATGGGCGTTCGTTCACCCACGCGCTTGAAGTCATCGATGGTCAACGCCACATCTACGGCGCGCGCCATGGCAATGAGGTGCAAAACCGCGTTCGTCGAGCCGCCCAATGCCATCACAACCGCGATCGCGTTCTCAAACGCAGGCTTTGTCATGATCATCCGAGGTGTGATGTTCTTCTCGAGAATGATTCTCATGGCTTTGCCAACCTCGCCACACTCCCGAATCTTCTCCTCAGAAATAGCTGGATTCGATGAACTATAGGGCAACGCCATCCCCATCGTTTCAATGGCCGCCGCCATCGTGTTGGCCGTATACATTCCGCCACACGCGCCTGGCCCGGGGCAGGAACTCTCGACCACATCGTTAAGTTGTTTCTCGTCGATCTCTTTTCGCAAGAATGACCCATAGGCCTCGAAGGACGAAATGATGTCGAGCCGCCTGTTGCCCAAACGGCCAGGAGCAATGGTGCCGCCATAAACCATGATGCTAGGGCGATCGAGGCGGCCCATCGCAATTAGAGCGCCCGGCATGTTCTTGTCGCAGCCAACGATCGATATGTTGCTATCATAGTAGTGGGCGAGAGAGATGGCCTCGATTGAATCGGCGATCACTTCACGCGAGGGCAACGAACAACGCATGCCTTCGGTGCCGTTCGAAATGCCATCGCTCACACCAATGGTGTTGAAGATCCATCCCACGAGGCCAGCGTCTTGCACACTTTTCTTCACGTGAGCTGCGAGGCCATTCAGGTGCATATTACAGGGATTGCTTTCGTAACCCGTGCTGCAGATCCCCACCTGAGCCTTGTCGAAATCTGCTGGTTTTAGGCCTGCGCCGCACAACATCGCCTTGGCGCCCGGCAGCGAAATGTCTTGGGTTAACTTCGCGCTGGTTCGGTTGATTGGGTGAAGTTTGTCGTTCATGTCGTTACTGACCTTGGCCTAGGGCGAAGCCTTGTTCACCATCAAAGGTGCACAAGTTCTCGGTCTTGATAACGCCGACGTCACCTTGAGGGGCGTAGCTCACGCAAGGGCGAACATTAGCATAAAGACCCAGCGTCTTTCGCACCGTGACGTTGAGGCTCTTGTAGCCGCTGCCAGAAGGGGTGGTGATGGGCGCCTTGAGGAACACCTTCGTCCGGTGGAGGCTGGCCCAGGCGTCGGCGTCAATGCCGGCAGTATTACCGGCGAGGTAAAAGCGCTCGCCAATCTCGATTACTTCAGGAGCGATGCGTGCCCCGGCTGCTTGCAAGATGGCCAACGTGGCGTTCATTATCTCGGGGCCAATGCCGTCTCCACAGGCCACCGTGATGGCTGTTTGCTCAACATTAACATTTTCAGTCTTGGTCCCAGTGTCGGGCTGCATATGAATCCTTTTCGGGGGGTGATGAGAGACTACGCGAATCGATGTATTAATAAAAATACTTTGTTTGTAGGCTACATATAGATAAAAACCTATGAAAAGAGCGACGGAACGCCTGCTGCGAATTAGCCCTCATCAGCTGCGTGCTTTCGAGTCCACGGCCCGCTTGTTATCGGTCACGCGGGCAGCCAAAGAGATGCCTGATGCGGATTAGCGTCGCGTCCCATCAGCTTGGCGTGGAGGGGGTGCTCGCGAAAGAAAGTAGTAAGCATGCTTACTATCTCAGATCGGCGCGGAGGGGGTGTCGCGAGCATGCGTCGCCGAAGATGCGGAACATAAGACAACGGTCGCTTCAACAAAGGAAACACCCCCGAGAGCCGCCAGAGCGCCTCGGGCGTATTCTTGCGAAGAGGCCCGTGTTGAGTTCGATGGCGATCTTCAAGCTCCCCGGAGGGGTGGGTAAGCTTTTCTGAGAGTCTCGGGAGAGTTCAGGGAGAACTCAAGGAAAGCGCCGAGAGCGACAAAGAAAGATTTCCTTCAGTGCGATTTCGGCGGGCTTCCCAATCGGCTCAAACGCGAGCGGGTGACTACAGCCCGGCGCACTCAGGCCCCAGACGCGAAACGAGCGGAGTTCTTCCACGTTGGACCAGACTTCACCAAACGCCTCGAAACAGCGTCGCTGAAGCTCAAGATCAGCGACCTCGTGTTGGAAGTCAAAGTTCCACGGGCGGCAGCCTGCAACTTCTGTTGCGGGATAACCAACCTCAACGAAGGTGAGGGGCTTTTTGTGTCGGCGAGCGACTGCTAGCAAGTGTTTCTGATGAAGCCGCCAGCTTGCGGCAAGGTTTGAACCCGTCGCTCGGCGTCTGAACGCGAGCGGAAAATACGCTGAAATTCCGATGGAATCGAGCGCATCATAGATCCGCAAGAACGGATACTGTGGCGCTACCGCCGCCACCGTCAGGTGCCCGCCAAATTCGCGGCGGACCTGTTCGATGACGCGTAGCCACGGTCGGCGACGCAAAAAAAGCATCGTCAGCTCGCTCGCCACGACTAGCTCACTCACTCCGAGGGGCTCCAGCTCCCGCGCAAGGCTTGAGATGCAGGCACCGTAGTTCTCAAACCAACGCCGCGGGTCGAGAGGGGTGATCCACTGACGATCGCCCAGGCCTCGCGCGAACAGAATTGGCAGCACGCTTACTTTTTGGCCGGCGGAGCGCGCGTGGGCAGCTACCTCTGCCAAGCGCAGCCGCTGTTGAGACGCAGCGAACTCTTGGCCTTGCTTGGGGTTCGGCGTTCGGGCGAACGCTACGTCGTGTGCGAATCGGTCCGACTGGGTCAGTTCCACGATGAGCGTGACATGGTGTGCGCCGACGCGCGCGGCGTCGTTAATGGCAATCACGCCTTGAGCGGTGGTCCAGTCGCCCCACTGAGTCAGCACGAACCCATCCGTTTCCTTCATGACGGTCGTTTGTAGCTCAGGTGGGTCCTGTCCACCCGGGGCCCCGACGGCTGGTTGGGTCTGGCTGAACACGGCTCAGTTTGGCGCCTTCCTAGTCCTGAAGTTTTTCCTAAAGCGCAGATTCGAAAATTCGTCTAGATGCTCGGGAGCCGTCGCACCTACAGGGTCTCACAATGACACACAGTCGTATCCTCGCCTCTTATTACCTCATTCTAGCTGCCAGCCTTTCGGCCGGGATCTCCTGCGGGGTGTCGCGCCCCGATGGGTCAGAGCCAGAGGAGCGGCTCGCTCAAAAGCGTCAAGCGATCAGTCTTGAGGAAGCGGCCCGTGCCCAATGGTCACCGGTTATCAGCTTACCCATCGTTCCCGTTTCCGCGGCCAACTTGCCGAACGGGAAGGTGCTCCTGTGGTCTGCCGAGAATCGCTTTAGCTTCGGCAATAACTTGGGGCGCACGTACACAGTGCAGTTCGATCCAGCGAACAGCAGCGCCACCGAACGGCTCGTGAGCGAAACGGGTCACGATATGTTCTGCCCGGGCACGGCGAATCTTCCCGATGGTCGTATTCTGGTCAACGGCGGGCTATCAAGCGGAGTCACCAGCATTTATGATCCCGTTTCAGACACCTGGACTCGCGCTGCAGCGATGAATATTCCACGCGCGTACCAAGGTACGGCGCCTTTAGCGGATGGCTCGGTGTTCACGCTCGGTGGTTCGTGGGCGGGCGGAGTTGGCAACAAGCACGGCGAGGTTTGGACCGAAGCCTCTGGTTGGCGGCTCTTGCCGGGAGTCCGCATTGAGCCATTCTTGTCGACGGATCCGACGCGCAATTTCGGAATGGATAGCCATCTTTGGTTGCTGCAAACTGGGAACGGCCAAGTCTTTCACGCCGGGCCTGGATTTAACCTGAATTGGGTGGATACGAGGGGCAATGGGCGAGTCACACCGATCGGCCGCCGTGGAGATGACGAATTTAGCATCAACGGCAATGCGGTCATGTTCGACAAGGGTAAGGTGCTAAAGATCGGGGGTGCTCCGGGTTACGACGGTGTTAACTCGAATGCGAATACCTACGTCATAGACCTGGGTGCGGATGTTAACGTACGCAAGATCGCGTCGATGGCGTACCGGCGAGCTTTCCATAACTCGGTGGTGCTGCCGAATGGGCAGGTGGTGGTGATCGGTGGGGCGACGGTGGCGGTCGGCTTCTCAGACAATAACTCGGTGTTGGCCCCTGAGCTGTTCGATCCGATAACGGAGACCTTCACGGTGCTGCCTGCGATGACGGTGCCGCGCAACTACCACAGCATTGCGCTGCTGCTGCCCGACGCACGGGTGATTTCGGCTGGCGGAGGCCTGTGTGGCAGTGGCTGCGCCGCCAATCATCAAGATTTGCAGATCCTGAGCCCTCCGTACCTGTTCAACACGGATGGCTCGCTCGCGACACGCCCCGTCATCGTGACTGCGCCCGATAGCGCGGCGTATGGGACCGCGCTAACGGTCACGACCGACAGCGATGTCAGTTCGTTCGCGCTGGTCCGCTCAGCTTCCACCACGCATGCCGTGAATAACGATCAGCGCCGAATTCCTCTTTCATATCAGGCCTTGGGTGCAGGCACGTATAGCCTTCAAGTACCCACGAATCCGGGCTGGGCCGTCCCTGGCCTGTACATGCTGTTTGCCATGAACTCAGCCGGGGTCCCGTCCGTGGCCAAGACGCTGCGAATCGGTTCGGCGACGGCGCTTTCGTTGAATGCACCCACCGAGCAGACCGCAAGCGTTGGTGCCCCAACGAGCCTGCCGCTCGTCGCTAGTGCGTCTGCTGGCGTGGTGTTGAGCTATAGCGCGAATGGTTTGCCGCCGGGGCTCAGCCTGGATGCCGCAAGCGGAGTGATCTCAGGGACGCCCACGACGATCGGACGAACGCTGGTCGAGGTCCGCGTCACCGACGGGGAACAGACCGTCAGCAGCGAGTTCGTGTGGAACATTCGCGAACCGGGTCTCACCCGTTTCGTCCGCTTCGAAGCACGCTCCGAAATCAACGGCAACCCGTGGTCGTCCGCGGCGGAAATCAATGTTTTGGATCGCAACGGAGTGGCCCTGCCGCGCACGGGTTTTAGCATTAGCGCCGATAGCCAAGAGCTCGTCGGACAGAACGGAGCTGCGAACAACGCGATTGACGGCAATCCCGCCACCATCTGGCACACTCAATGGCAGGCTGCAACTCCTCCTCCTCCGCACTCGCTCACACTCGATCTTGGTGCTTCCTTCGACGTCGGCGGCCTTCGATACCTGCCGCGCTCCGGCGGCACTCTCAACGGCACTGTTGCCCAATACGCGGTGTTCCTAAGCGCAGACGGGTCGCAATGGGCCAGCGCGGTCTCCGAAGGCAATCTGCTAAACTATGGTCCCGCGGCTGACGAAAAGACGATTTACTTCGACAATATTGCGCGATCCAAAGTGGCTACCCAGTCTTCGACAGTGATTCCGGCCGACGCAAGCCGTGCTGTCGATGGCAACACGAACGCGATTCTGTCGAACGGTTCGGTGACGCAAACGAACGTTGAAGCTAGCCCGTGGTGGCAAGTGGATCTTGGTGCGCAGTACGACCTTTTCGGGCTCCGCCTGTGGAATCGGGGTGACTGCTGTGCGGCGAGCCTGAGCAATTTCTATGTGCTGACCTCAAGAACGCCGATGACGGGTCGCACACTCCCGGATCTGTTGGCTGATCCCGCTGTTGCGAAACTTCAGGTTCCAGGCACGGAGCCAGCAGTACAGCTCCATCCGTTGAGCGGCCGTGCTCGCTTTGTGCGCGTTGAGCTCGCCGGTACGGATGCCTTAAGTCTGGCTGAAGTCGAGGTCTACGGAAAGATTGCCCAAAATGAAGCACCCACGCTGGCAACGCCAGTACCGGAATCGCTGATGGTGGGCGCGGCGGTAGCACTGGCGCTCCAAGGGAACGATCCGGACGGTGACGCTTTGAATTATGCAGCTACAGGTTTACCCCCAGGGCTCAGTCTCGATCCAAGTACGGGCGTGATCAGCGGAACTGCCAGCTTAGCCGGGAATTTCCATGTTGCTGCCCGTGTCGTCGATGCCCGTGGTGGCACGGCCAACGCAGAATTCGACTGGCCTGTCGGCGACGTGCCACCGACCGTTCAACCTGTACTGGCACCCGTTGTAGCAAGCGGCAGCAGCGTGACCTACAACGCCACCACCACCGGGTCACTGCTTGGATATCAATGGAACTTTGGCGATGGCACTCCACTCACTGGTTTTACGAGCTCGCCCAGCGTGACCCACACGTTCGCGGCACCCGGCGTGTACACGGTAACACTTGTTGTCCGGAACCCAGAGGGCGATGCCGTCTCCACCGAGTTGGTGCAAGGCATCTCCGGAACCTCGGTGCCAGGCACTCCTCGTTCGTCGAGCAACCTGCTCGAGGACCCGCGTCCCGAGGGCGCCAGGGTTTGGTCCGTCAACATCGATAACGATAGCGTCTCCGTTTTCGAGCGTGCAGGGTTGGTGCGAGTCCGTGAGATCCCGGTGGGAAGCCGCCCGCGAGCGATCGCACTTGGCCCAGACGGGCGGATTTGGGTGAGCAACCAGGGCTCAAGCACGCTCAGCGTCATTGATCCGGTGACGCTCTCCGTCGCTCAAACCGTGCTTTTACCGCGCGCCTCACAGCCCTATGGGATCGTCGTGGGCGCCGATGGCTTTGCTTATGTCGCCCTTGAGGGAAGTGGCCGCGTCCTCAAGCTGGATCGAAACGGAGTCACCGTGGCAAGTGGGGATGTGGGCCCAAATCCGCGTCAGCTCGCCCTTACCGCGAACGGTGATCGCTTGCTTGTCTCGCGCTTCATTACCGCGCCACAACCGGGGGAGTCGACCGCGGTAGTTGAAACCAGTGTGGGCGGCGTGAAGCAGGGAGCAAGCGTTCTCATCTTGAATCCCCTCACGTTGCTCACCACACGCAGCGTCGTGCTTCAGCACAGTGACAAGCTAGACACCACCATTTCAGGGCGCGGTGTCCCCAATTATCTCGGTGCTCCTGCGATTTCGCCCGATGGTCACAGCGCTTGGGTGCCTTCGAAACAAGACAACATCGAGCGCGGAACCCTTCGCGATCTGCAAAATCTTAACTTCCAAAGTACGGTGCGCGCGATAAGTTCCCGCATCGACCTAAACGCCGAAAGCGAAGACTACGGGGCGCGCGTCGATCACGACAATTCTGGCCTCGCTAGTGCGGCAGCCTATCATCCGAGCGGTATCTACCTATTTGTTGCGCTTGAAACCAGCCGACAATTGGCCGTGTTAGACGCTGTTGGCAAACGCGAGCTTTTTCGAATCGAGGCAGGCCTCGCGCCCCAGGGCGTGTCGGTCTCCGCAGATGGCGACACTCTCTATGTTCATAATGTGCTGAGCCGCAGCGTGGGTGTGTACGATCTCGGTCCGCTGGTAGGTCGTGGGTCGAGTACGATTCCGCTCTTAGCTCAGCTTTCTACGGTCGAGGCTGAGAAATTGAGTCCGACGGTGTTGCGCGGTAAGCAGCTCTTCTACGATGCGCGCGATACGCGCTTAGCTCGTGACGCCTATCTGAGTTGCGCAAGCTGCCACAATGATGGTGGGCAGGACGGTCGCGTCTGGGATCTCACCGGCATGGGTGAAGGGTTACGTAACACGGTGAGCCTGCGTGGACGTGCTGGAGGCCAGGGTCGCTTGCATTGGACTGGGAACTTTGACGAGGTTCAGGACTTCGAAGGCCAGATCCGTGGACTCGCCCAAGGCACGGGCCTTATGTCAGATCCTGACTTCAACACAGGCACGCGCAGCCAACCGCTCGGTGATCCGAAGGCCGGCCTGAGTCCGGACCTCGACGCTTTGGCGGCTTATTTGGGGTCTTTGAATGGGGCCGAGCTCTCACCGTATCGCAGTGATACTGGCGCTCTGACAAGTGCAGCCACCGCAGGTCGCGATGTGTTCGCGACTCGGTGCATCACCTGTCACGGAGGCGACGACTTCACGGACAGTGCAGCGCTCGCATTCCGAAATGTGGGCACGTTGCGCCCCACGAGCGGTCAGCGCTTGGACGCTGCAATTCCCGGACTCGACACACCGCCGCTGCGCGGCAGTTGGGGTACCGCGCCGTACCTCCACAACGGCTCTGCCGCAACACTCGAGACTGCGATCGCGAGCCACACCAACATCAGTCTCAATGCGACTGATCTGGCCAATGTGACGGCTTTCGTTCGGGAGCTTGGGAGTGAGGAGCCAAAGGTGATGGCGCCACCCGGACTCATCGCGCAGTACTTCGCCAATAGCGCTCTCACCGGCCTTGCTGTGTTGACCCGCAGCGAGGGCGTGAACTTCAACTGGGGCAGCGGCTCGCCCGCTCCCGGCCTCCCCGTCAATAACTTTTCTGCACGTTGGTCGGGTCAGGTGCTGGCGCCAAGCAGCGGCACTTACAGATTCCAGACCAATTCTGACGATGGAGTGCGGCTTTGGGTCAACGGTGCCCAAGTGATCAACAATTGGACGGCGCATGCCGCGACCTTGAACACCACCGGCAGTATCACGCTCGTGGCGGGCCAACGCTACGACATCAAGCTCGAGTATCAAGAGCGTGCGGGTAGTGCTGTGATGCAGCTTCGCTGGCGTTTGCCCGGGCAAACAGCGTACGTTGCGATCCCCGTGTCACAGCTTTCGGCATCGGGGACGGGCCTTGCCGCCCAGTACTTTGCAAACGCTGCGCTCACGGGAACTCCTGGGCTCGCGCGCTACGAAGCACCGAACTTCAACTGGGGGACCGGAGCTCCGGGCACGGGTGTGACCGCGGACAACTTCTCGGCGCGTTGGGCGGGCACGGTGAGCCCACTTGCAAGCGGCCAGTTCAGATTTCAGACCAATTCCGACGACGGTGTGCGGCTTTGGGTGAACGGCCTGCTCCTCATCGACAACTGGAGCGTCCATACGGCTGCACTCGATGTAAGCCCTCCGGTCACGCTATTTGCCAACCAGCGCTACGACATCAAGCTGGAGTACAACGACATCACGGGGCCGGCGGTGAGCCAGCTGAACTGGCTATTGCCCGGCGCGACAACTTACGCCGCGGTTCCGGCAAGTCAGCTCTATACCAATTGAACGGCATGTCGCTGAGAGGCTCGATCAAACGCTGGAAGGTGCCCCTGATCTCGGTTGGCTTGACGGGTGCTTCGGCTTTTGGAATCGGAGCGATCTTGAAACATTCAGCAGAGCGTTCCCGGTTAGAGCTTGGCAGGAAGCTGGTCCTTGGGGTCGAACCTTTAAAGGGTCGAATGGTGGGTCACGATTTGGACCTGCCCACCGCGACGGTGCGCTGCCAAAATTGCCACAAAATCGGGCAAGAACCTGGAAAATCATTCGCACCGAGGCTCAGTCAAGCCAGCTTGACTGGGCTAGTCAAGCGCCGTGGAGGGCCACCATCACGCTACGACGTGGCAACGTTCTGTGGCGTGCTAGCAGATGGCGTGGACCCTGCGCACGTGATGATTCCGCAAACCATGCCCCGCTATAACCTAACCGAACAGGAGTGTGCCGCGCTATGGACTTACGTCACGGCCAATTAACGCTTCAGCGTCGGTCATTCATCACAGCTTCAGTTGCCACGGGTCTCTCGGCGCTCAGTATGCCAACGTGGGCGCACAACGACGCTGGCGTCGTCAGCCCACCGATCGCGCCGCCAGCTGTCTCGCTCACGCTCGAAGATAAGTCCAAGACGACGCTTCAGGCGCTCCTCTCGAATCACGTGACGGCGGTGCAGCTCATGTTCACCAGTTGCGAAGCCACCTGTCCGATCCAGGGATCCCTCTTTGCAGACGCCGCAAAGAAACTCGGAGGCCGCGTGAAGCCAGCGCAGCTCCTCTCGATCAGCATTGACCCAGGCAACGACACGGAAGAGCGGCTGCGCGACTGGCTGAAGCGCTTCGGTGCTTCACCCCGCTGGCACGCCGCGCGCCCGGCTGCGCGTCAGATCCAGTCACTGATCACGTTTTTGAAGGCCAAGAATGCGCCGCCAGACCCGCACACAGGGCAAGTCTACTATTTCAATTTGCGAGGGGAGCTAGTGCTGCGGAGCGTGGATTTTCCGTCTGCCGTAGAGATTGTGAGGACCTTGGAAGCGCTAGCGAAGCGTGGGTGAAGCTTCACCGCTCAGGTTGCGCTGGCCAACGTGTAAAGGCCAGTAACCACAGCGCTAGCAGCCCGAGCCACGGGACGAAACAAAGAAGGACCCACCAACGCGAATGGCCGGTACGTTTGACCGCTGGCATCCACATCACGAGAGGGAGCGGAAAAAGGAGAACAATCAACATCCAATGCAAAGGCGAGAGCGATCCCATGTGTTGGCTCCTTAGCTCGACTGCTTCTTGGCAGCCCAACTGGAAAACGACAGAATTCCCCCAACAATGCAAAGCCCAAGCCAACGAATCACGGCGAGCAGCGCAAGGGCCCCGTGGAATCCTGCACGGCTACAGATCCTCCAGAGCGGCACAACGGTGAAGGCACTCATGAACACACAAACAATCAGCCAATGTACGACGGAAAACGACCCCATATTTTACCTCAATTCACGGATTCGAAGCCTTTGGAGTTGCAGCGCTTGTCGTCGCAAAGGGGCCCGTTCCGTTGGGTGAGCGCCCGTAGGTCGTGTCGATATTTGCTGGAAACGCAACCGCCTCCAATACCGCCTGGTTAGAGTCAAGAAGGTAGACGGTCTCTCCACCGTTGCTGATGGCGAAAGTGCCTTTGTAGCAACCAGCTCCAACGTCGTCACACATATCTGCGGGTAGCGGTCCCTCGTTCACGTTGCCGTTCACCCCCAAGACAACCAGGTAAGCGCGTGCGGGCAGGATGGTATTGGCCGGAAATTTAAAGGGGTTGTTCAGGTCGGGGTCACCGTCCGAATCGTCGGTCACATAATAACCGCTGATGTTTGCCGGGGCATCCCCCACATTATAGAGCTCAACGAAGTCTGGGGCATTGCCGCGTATTTCGTTGATGATCACTTTGGGGCCCATCGGCGAGCCCCCACTGCCGCCAGTTCCGGTACCGCCGGTTGCGGTCGAGCCGCCGCCCGGTGCCATGCCACCGCTGCCATTCGTGCCGCCCGCCGAGGCTCCGCCAGAACCAACGGTGCTCCCAGCTGCGCCTAGAGCACCGCCGGCAGCAGGTTCTCCGTCGGTGCCGCCGCTGTTCGTGCTCTCGCCCCCCACGCCATCATCTGCGC
>CAZSUA010000153.1:0-12784 GCA_964609655.1 uncultured Polyangiaceae bacterium
CCGCGTCTTGTCGCCCAAAATGCTGCCGCCTGTGACCTGACTGGTGGGGTCGATCGCCAGCACGGCGATGCGCTGCCCTTCCGCGATCAGCAAGCCTCCGAGCTTGTCGATCAAGGTGCTTTTTCCCGTGCCCGGTGGCCCCGTGACCGCAAGCCTGAGCGCAGGAGGTTCGCGTTCCCGGAGGGTTTCAAGCAGCCGTGCCGCCCGCACTCGATCTTCTGGCCTAGCGCTTTCGACTAAGGTCACGCCCTGCGCCAGCGCCCTGCGATCCCCAGCCTCGATCGATCGGCCGAGCGCCTCCTCAGGCTCCACTTCAACTGACTCCAGGGGGAACGTGAGCTTCGAGCGCGTCAAGAATCACTTTCGCCGATTCGGCCACGCGTGTTCCCGGGCCCAGAATGGCCCGAACGCCTGAAGCCATCAACGCTGCATGATCCTGCTCCGGAATAATGCCACCACAGACTACCTCCACATGTTCAGCGCCGCGCAACTGGAGCTCTCGCATCAGCTCCACAACGAGCGTGAGGTGCGCACCTGCCTGCGTGGACACGCCCACGACGTGAACATCATTGTCCGCTGCCTGCGCGGCCGCTTCGGCGGGGGTTGAGAACAGCGGGCCCACGTCCACATCAAAGCCCAGATCTGCCAGGCCGGCGGCGATCAGGCGTGCCCCGCGATCGTGACCATCCTGACCGAGCTTCACCACCAAAATTCTCGGCTGACGCCCATGCCGCACTGCAAAAGCCTTCACCCGCGCTATGAGCAAGAGCCATTCAGGATCCTTCGAAAGGGGGGTACCGTACACGCCTTTAACCGTTGGAATGTGGGCCTCATAGCGCCCAAAAACCTGCTCAAGTGCCCAAGAAACTTCACCCACCGTAGCACGAACCCGCATCGCTTGAACGCTCAGCTCAAGCAGATTCTGCGCTGAATTCCGGGCAGCTTCGGTCAGGGCTGCGAGGGCCGAGACCACATCCGCTGCATTTCGCTCGCGCTTGAGCTTTGAGAGGCGTTCAAGCTGCGCGGCACGTAACGCATGATTGTCGATAACGCGCACGGCGAGCGGCTCCTGCTCCGGGGCTCGGTAACAATTCACGCCGACCAAGAGTTCTTGGCCTTGATCAATTCTTGCCTGGCGTTCGGTCGCTGCACGCTCAATCATTTGCTTGGGAAGCCCGCGTTCCACCGCAGCTCGCATGCCGCCCACGGCCTCGATTTGCTCCATCACGGACTTTGCCCGCCCAAGCAGGGCCTCGGTGAGCGCTTCAACGTAGTAAGAACCGCCGAGCGGATCGACCGTGCGCGTGAGGCCGGCTTCATGCTGCAGAATGAGCTGCGTGTTGCGCGCGATCCGAGCCGCCGTGTCGGTAGGCAAACTCACCGCTTCATCGTAACCGTTGGTGTGCAGGCTTTGCGTCCCCCCGAGCACCGCGCCGAGAGCCTCGATGGTGGTGCGCACGATATTGTTGAGCGGATCCCCGGAGGCCAGGCTCACACCAGACGTCTGGCAGTGCGTTCTGAGGAGTAGTGAACGTGGCTCCTGAGGATTGAAGAGACGTTTGAGCTCGGTAGCCCACAGCTTGCGCGCGGCGCGCAGCTTCGCCACTTCCATGAACAGATCCATCCCCACTGCGAAAAAGAACGAGAGTTGCGGCGCAAAACTATCGACACTGAGGCCTTTGCTCAGCGCCACGCGCACATACTCGAGTCCGTCGGCCAGCGTGAAGGCGAGTTCCAGATCAGCCGGCGCACCAGCTTCATGCATGTGATAGCCAGAAATAGAGATCGAATTGAAGTTCGGCAACTCCAAGCTCACGTACTCGATAATATCGGCCACGATGCGCAGTGAAGGCTCGGGCGGATAGATGTACGTGTTTCGAACCATGAACTCTTTCAGAATATCGTTCTGAATCGTTCCGCGGAGACGCGCACTTGGCACACCGAACTCTTCGGCAGCCACGATGAAGGCCGCCAAGATTGGCAGTACCGCTCCATTCATGGTCATGGAGACGCTGATCTCACCGAGATCGATGCCAGCGAAGAGCACCAACATGTCCTCAACCGAATCGACCGCGACGCCCGCTTTGCCGACGTCGCCCAGCACGCGTGGGTGGTCGCTATCGTAACCACGGTGCGTCGGAAGATCGAAGGCCACGCTCAGGCCTCGCTGCCCGCCTTTCAATGCTTCTTTGTAGAAGGCGTTGGATTCTGCGGCGCTCGAAAACCCTGCATATTGGCGGATAGTCCATGCCTTTTCGGTGTACATCGTGGCATGTGGGCCACGCACATACGGGAAGACTCCCGGCAAAGCTTGGTCCGGCAAGAACCCGGCGCTGTCGTTCCGAGTGTAGAGCGGTTGAACCTCAATTCCTTCGCGGGTCAGCGTTCCGGAAGCTGGTTTCTTCCGCTCACTCATTTCCGGCCTGTGCGCACCAATTCGGTGAGCGCGCTGGAAGCCGCCTGTGCCAAGGCGTCTGCGCGCCGGGTCACGGCATAGGCGTGCTCAAAACGTGACAAGAGCAATACGAGTACCGCACGTTGCCCAACTTTGACGGGTACCACATACACTTCGGAGTTGGCGGCGCCCGGTAAAGCGGCACGGAGCGCTGCGTGGGCTTCAGTATCCGGCAGTGAACCGAAATAGGAGCCACGCTCGGCTGCCGCGCTCAGCACACTCATTTCCTGAGTTGAGATCGCCAACGACGTCGGGTCGATACTTGGGATACTGCACCGTTGAGCACGGTAGACGCCTCCTTTAGCGGCGAATACGACGACGTCGCAACCGAGCGGCACCGCGGCTCGAGAAAGTGCTTCGACCACTTCGGCTGGGGTGCGGGCCTTCCGAACGGCCTCCAGGGGTTCTGTTTGGATCGGTCGTCCCGGCGGTGAAGCTGGCAGTGCGGGCGGAGGCAACGAGCGTCGCACCAAGGGGAACGTGGGGTCGCTCTGGTGGCTGGCCGGCGGGATCCCTCGGGCTGTAATGGGTGGCTGAGAGCCCATCGCTTTCCTTGCAGAGTCCTCCGATCGAGGCATGCCGGGGGTGATGAAGTCAGTGACGACTTCAAGACTCGCGGGTTTCGATGTGGCAACCGCCGTACCAGCGATAGCTGCCAACGCGCGGGTGACGGCCCCGTAGGGTGCTCGCAAGACCCGCACACTACTCCCCAGATGGAACGCGAACTCATGCGCGATATGTGCGTCGTAGGGATCGACCGCCGCCACATCCACGGTCCCCAAGCGCAAGTCTCGACGCACGGGAACTGCTAACAATCGCTCGGGCATACCAGGCGGGAGCAATGCGAATAACTCGGGGACAATGCGAACCGTCGCGATGAGCGGGACTTCCGCGAGGTCCAGCTGCGCCACAACCTGCGCCACATAGGCACCCTGCTCAAGCGCTAGGAGCGCTTGCACTAAGCTCTCGCCGTTGGCGCTAGCTTGAATCAATGCAGCCTCGACCAAGGTTGACGGTACGGCGCGTCCACGGAGTAGGCGACGGGCCAACGAAAGGGTCACTGCAACATGCTAACTGGCGGCTCGCCAAGCTGTCTAACCGTGGGATTTACCAAGGTAAAAGCCGCGTGTCCGCGCGCTGCCGCGCTGAGTGGAAACTAGACCTGGGGCCGGGGTGGCACCCCGAGGAACCAGCGCGAGCTCGCTCAGCGGGTGAACTGGAAGACCACTTCAGTGTGACGCACTAGCCCAATTTCGTCACGGGCCACTCGCTCAACCTCGGTCGGGTCAGTCTTCACGCGCCGCACTTGTTCCCGAAGTTGGGCAACTTCCCGCTCCAATCCCGAGATTTGTTGGGCAGCGGTCAGCTTTTCTTGGCGCAGTTGCCGCAGCCGCGGGAGACCCGTGGGAGAAAGTATCATTGCCGGAACCGCAATCATCGCCGCCACCAACACGAACAATGGCAAAAATCTTTCCCTGAGCGGCCACTTGTTCACGCTCGGCGAGTAGCCAATCCGGGCAGCATGGGCCAACATTTTTGCTAAGCCGCGAAAGGCTCCGCGCGACAAGATTTCCTGGAAACCGCGTACAATCGAGTATGATGCCGCGCCCCGGCCGAGGCGCCAGGGGTTGAACCGCAAGCACCCTTCACACGGGACTAAAAAAAATGACCTATTCGACGCTTCAAGCGGAGCTTGAGCGACTTTTTGAGCTCGACGAAATGCTGAACCTAAGCCGCGACCTGATGGGTCTCGCGCCCGGCATCGTCGGTGGTGAAACCGCGACAGGCTCCTTCGCAGCAGCTCTCACTCGATACTGTGCAGACAGCGACGCGTTGGAAGCACTTTGCGATGCGATGCTCGCCACCAAACCAGGAGCCAGCCCAAAGCTTTTGGCTTTTGTCCAAGGTCGAGCGAATCTCGTCTCGGAGCCAGAGCTTGGGAGCTCACTGGGCGGATACGTCCTGAAGAAGAAGCTTGGGCACAGCAGCGCCGCCGACACGTATTTAGCCACCGAGGGAAGCTCAAGCTTCCGGGTGAAGGTGCTGCGCAGTTCCGCGACACGCGATCGCGCTGGCCTCAATCGCGTGCTCACACTCAATCGTTTGATCGCCTCCTTGCACGAACCCGGCCTGCCTCGCATCGTCGCGATTGAGAAGCTGGATGACCGATTCTGTATCGTGCAGCGGGCGGTGGAAGGTCTAACGCTCGCCGAAAGACTAGCAAAAGGGCCATTGAATCTTGGCGAAGCCCTAGCAGTGATTCGAGCGATCGCTTTTCCGCTGGCCTTATTGCACGAACGTCAGATCTGCCACGGCAATCTCAAACCTGAGAATATCCTATTGTTCGGGGATACGCCGACGCCAAGCGCGCTCCTGCTCGATGCCGGGCTAGATCGCCTGATCGGTTTTGGTCATTATGTTAACGGCACAGCGGAAGACCGCGGCTATTCGCACTCGCTCAACACCGCTGCGCCCGAGCAAATCCGTGGTATTGCCTCAGACATCCGAAGCGATGTGTATGCGCTCGGCGCCATCTTCTATCAAACCCTCGTGGGTGAACCCGTATTCAGCGGGCCCACCGCATTTGAAGCGCTGCTTGGCCATCTTGAGCAGGCGCCACCTGCGCCCAGCGCCAAAGCGAAGGCGATCTCGGTGGCGAGCCAGTTGGATCAGGTCATTTTGCGCCTGTTGTCGAAGCGGCCAGAAGATAGGCCGCGGTCTGCGAATGAGGTACTGGCTACCCTCGACGAACTGGACCGGGCCCGCTCACGGCGAAGCATCATCACCGAAGAGCAACTGGCTGAACGGATCGAAGCTCTGATCGCAGTTCCTGAGAGTCGCGATGCCGCCCTGGCGCTGGAATCGACACTCGATGACGGCGCGGACGCGGCTCGCATCGCTGAAGCTTTCGCGAAAGCCGCTGAAGGCTTGCTCAGCTCCGAGGATAAGGAGCCGCGCGAGGCCGCAAAGAGCCTTTTATACAGAGCGGCTCGGCTCTTTGAGCACGCTGCGAAGGAGCCCGCTCGTGCGGAGGCTGCCTATCAGAAAATTCTATCTCTCGATCCTCACGACGATGGCGCACAGACCGCGCTCTCTGAGCTTCAACGTAAGTTGGGAAAGTACGACGAAGTGCTGGAGAGCCTCCTCGGGCGCGTCGAAAACGCCGACAGTCCGAACGCGCGCGCGCGCCTACTGTCCGAAATGGCGCAGATCTATCGGGACGAGTTGCACGACGTGGAGCAGGCGATTTTCGCCTACACTCAAGCATTTTGTGAAGCACCGAGCGAAGCACGCTATGCGGATCACATCGAAGAGCTCGCAGGCGATGATGCACGTCTATACAACGAAAGCTTATCCGCCATCGCGACGGCAGTCGCAGAACCGAGCGTTGACGCTGACGCTCGGGGGCTCCTCCTCAGCCGCGCCGGCTTCTGGTACCTCGACAAGGTCAAAGCTGATGACCACGCGTTGGGCTGCTTTCAGAACGCAGTAGCTATCAATCCGGCGAGCCTGAAGGCGCTTTCGGGGATGGCTCGTATCTATCGACGCGCGAAGCAATGGCCTGAGCTCACACTCGTGCTCTCGCGTTCCGCCGATGCTGCCTCCACACCTTCGGAACGGCGAAATCTCAAGGCCGAGTGCGCTCAGGTGCACGAAGTCCAGCTGAACGACACAGCGCTCGCGCGCACGCTCTATGAGGAAGTCGTGAGCGAGGATCCCGCGCATGCCGTGGCCTCGTCGGCACTCATCCGTCTCACCGAGGGCTCCAAGGATTACAGGCGCCTCGCAGAGCTCTTAACTGAACAGGCCCGGAGTCAACCGACCGAGGCCAAGCTTCGCACACTCTTACGTCTGGGCGAGGTCTATGAAGCTCAGCTAAGTTCTGACGAACTCGCTATCGAGCGCTTTCGTGAAGTGCTGCAACTCGAAGCTGGCAGCGGTGACGCCCTGCGTGGGCTCGATCGGATTTTCAGCCGCGCAGGCCGCTACCACGAGCTGCTAGAAAACCTGAAAACTCAACTTTCGAACGCCGCGACCCCGCGACAAAAGATCAACCTCCTCGAACGTCTGGCCGCCATCTACGACGAAGAGTTCCTCAACCACGTCGAGGCCGCCAATATTTGGGAGCAGGTACTCACCATCGACGAAACGCATGAGGAGGCTTTTGTCGCACTCGGGCGTCACTACCGCGTGCTTGAGCGTTGGGAGGATGTCGCGGAGATTTATGAACGCCAGATCGGCCTCACCTCAAGTTCCGGGCGCCGCATTGAGCAGCTGCTTGCCCTCGGAAGAATGCTGAATGAGGAACTCCACAGCGGAGTGCGAGCTAGCGAGGCCTACGAACGGGTCCTGGCGCTCGATCCGACCAACCAGACAGCACTTGAAGCACTGGCCCGCCTACGCGAAACCTCGGGTGACGCCGACGCCGCCCTACAAGCTGTGCTGGCGCTCGCTGATAAGGCAACCGAGCCGAAAGCGCGGGCTGAGCAGTTGCTACGTGCTGCCAAGCTCATGGAAACACGCCATGAATTGGACGCCCACATCCTCTATCTCGAACAAGCACTCGAAGCTGCCAGCGATTTTACTCCCGCCTCCGACTTGCTCGCGAGTGCTTACTTGAAGCGTGGCGACATCCACGCGGTGTTGACGCTGCTCAACCGGCAAATCGACCACCGAGCGCTTGACCAAGACAAGGGCGAGATTTGCGGGGAAATGGCTTGGCTCAGCTACTTTCACCTCAAGAACATGGCCGAAGCAGAACGGCTCGCACACAAGGCCATCGGATTTCAGAAAGACAACATCCGGGGTCAGGCTGTGCTTGGCCATTTGGCGTTCGATGCAGAGCGCTTTCTCGAAGCCACTAATTTCTACCGCCCCATCGCCAGCCGCGCTGATCGGCTACCCAGAAGCGAAGCCGTGACCATCCTCACGCGCTATGTGAACGCGCTCGGTCGGACTAACGCGAGCGAAGAGGCCGCTCCGATTATCGATAATTTGCGACGCATGGCACCGGACGACAGCACGGTTCTGAACCAAATTGCCCAGATTGCCGCTGAGCACGGCAGCGCCAAGAAAGCCGTTGAGCTTTACCAGGACCTGCTCGAACGTTTTCAATCGGAGCTGGACGAAGAGGCCTTGGGCAAAGCTTATCTCTTCTATGGTCTTTCGCTGGGGCGCGAGGGGCGGGCACAGGAGGCTGTCGCGTCCTTCGCCAAAGCCGCTGATCTCGATTTCGCAAACGTGAAGGTGCTGGATGCTTGGGGGCAATCGTTGGAACAGCTCGAAGATTGGGAAGAAGCGATCCGGATCCGAAGCAGGCAACTAGATCTTCTCTCCGGAGACGCACGCACAGATCTGCTCACTCACATCGGTGACATTGCTGCGAAAAACCTTGGGGATCGTCCCCGTGCCACGGGCCTTTTGGTGGCAGCGCTTGAGGAACGTCCGGATGATCGGCGGCTTCTCACCAAGCTCATGCAGCTTTACAGCGAAGAGAAAGATTGGAGCAAGCTGGTGGATGTCGTGATCCGACTCGCCAGCTTCGTGGACGACGCCAAGCAAAAGGCCAAGTACCTGCAGACGGCAGCCATCGTACTACACAAAGAACTCGGTGATTCAGAACGAGCCTTGGAGTTTTATGAACAGGTCGTTGCCCTGGATCCGGAGCTGCATCGCTCCGAGCAAGAGGCTTTGGCCATATGCCGAGCAAAGGCTGATTTTCCCAAAATCGAGCGCCTCCTCCGGCGCCGACTCAAGACACAATCCGACGACCACGCCGCGATGTTGGCCACACTGCTTGAACTCGGAGAGCTCTACCAGCAGAGCCTGAAAGATGTTTCGAAGGCGATTGACGCCTACGAGGCCGCCCGAACACTGGCCCCCGACAACCGCGACCTCTTGCTCACCTTGAGCGATCTGTACGCGACCGATCTCGACAAGTATTTTCAGAAAGCTCGCGAGTGCCACGCTCAAATCCTGGTGGATGAGCCGCTGCGCCAGGAGTCCTACAAGGCACTCTGCCGGCTCTACACACGCGCCAAGCATCCTGATGCGACGTGGTGTCTGTGCCAGGCACTCACCGTCCTCAACTTCGCGGACGCTGACGAAGAACGCTTCTTCGCGCGCATGAAAGGCGAAAGTGCGATCGCTGCCCAGCGAGCGCTCGGCGACCCGGATTGGCTCGATTTGATGCACCCCAAAGCCGATCCTTTGCTCACGGCCCTGTTCGCGCTGATCGAACCGGCGATCGTTGCCCGGCGTGGCAGTGAATTCGGCAGCCTCGGCTACGATGCAACCCACGTTCTCGATCTGGCCACTCACCCCGCGAGCCTCAGCCAAAATCTGCTGTACGCCGCCAGCGTGCTCGGAATGGCACCCCCGCCCACTTTCGAAAATCCAGAAGAGCCTGGGGGCATGCTCTTCCTGCATGCGCGCCAACCCGCGATTGTGCTGGGCTCAGCAGCGCTTGCCGCCGAATTGCCCGCACAGCCTGCCGCGTTCATTTCGGCGCGCCATCTCTGCTTCTTCCGGCCTGGGCTGTACGTGCGTCAGCTGGTGCCCACCGGTACTGGACTCAAAGCCTGGCTCTTTGCCGCCATTCGCCTGATCGCGCCGAAATTCCCGGTCGCGGCTGATCTGGAAGGTGCTGTGAATGAGGCGCAAACGGCGCTCGATACGGGATTGCGGGGCCCAGCTCGCGATCAGCTAACGCGGGTGGTGAATAAGCTCCTCCAATCCGGTGGCTCACTCGATCTCAAGAATTGGGTGGCTGGCGTGGATCTCACCGCAGATCGTATTGGCTTCCTGCTCGCGGACGATCTCCAATCTTGTACTGAGATCATACGCGCCTCGGATGAATCCGTGAGCAGTGTGACGGCCACGGATCGCTACCGGGAACTCATGATGTTTGCGGTGAGCGATCTCTATCTGAAGACGCGGTTTGATCTCGGTGTGGCCTTAGAGCCTTGAAGCGACGCTCGGCGTCCGCTGGACGCCGCTACGCCGGAAAGATCCCACAGCCGCACGCTTCCGTCATCACTCGCCGATGCCAGCAGCGAACGTCCTGGTGCGAAGCGCACGGCTCGAATCGGCCCTTGATGATCCAAGAGCGAGGCCAGGAGCTGTCCGGATTCGGCATCCCAAAGGAAGACCACGTTGCCCTCACCACCGGACGCGACAAACCGTCCGTCGGGCGAAAATGCGGCTGCAAACACCCGCCCTGGCTGGGGAGCGAACGCCATCAGCTGGTGGGTGGTTTTTGCGTTCCAAATCAGGATGCGCCCATCGGCACCAGCGCTCAGAAATCTGGAATTGTCTTCCGTCACGTCGAGCGCGAGCGTCCAATCAGAATGAGCCGGAAATGGGGGCATCAGGCGCTGCGTGGCGGGATGAACATATTGGAGCTGCCCATCCAAACGGCCCAAAAGAAAACTCTGCTGCGGTTCGCTCCAGACCACGGCTGAGAGCCCACAGGGAAGCGTCTCCGAAAACACGAGGATGCCGGAACTTGCCTCGAATATCGAAACCGATCCGTTCTTCCCCACCGTCGCCAAATACCGCCCGGCCGACGAAAAAGCACTGCCCCGAGTTCCGCCCGGGTGCCCAGCAAAAACGCGAAGAGGCAACTTGGTGTCCAAATCCCAGAGCGTGGTATCGCCGCCCGTACCACCAGCGGCCAACCAACGACGCTTCGGCTCCAACGAGAGTGTTCTCACCTCTGCAAGATCCACGGGCAAGTGTGTGGCGCAGCGATCCTCTCGCAAATCAAAGGCGCACACGCCCGTTTCACGGAGACCACCGGCTAGCACTTGTCCCGTTCGATCAAAGCGCAGACTGAGCATATTAGACCGCTGAACGAGACGGGTCGGGAGGAGCGCGGGGCGCCGACGCCAGCTGCTAAAAGTGTGTTCCGTCATGCTGACGATCCGTGTGCTATCCGCGGCAAATTGTAGCGCGCGCACCGGACCTGTATCAGGCGGCAAGCTCAGGCCAAAGCTGGGCTCTCGGAGATCCACGACCCGAACACTCCTGTCGTCGCTTCCCAACGCAAAAAATCTGCCATCATTCGACCAATCGAGAGCACTCACCGCGCCGTCGCTCGGAATACCGCGCGAGGCCTCTTCGAGCGTTTTCACGCTCCACAGCTTGGCGCTGCGATCGCTACTCCCAGTCGCTAAAAAACGCCCATCGGGTGAAAAGCTCAACGCGACAATGCTCCCGGAGTGCGGCATGAACTCACGCTTGCGCCCCGTATCAAGTGAGAGCAGTAGTAGATCTCCCCGTTTCCCTCCGACCGCAAGCGTTCTCGCGTCTGGAGAGAATCCAAGTGCGGAAGCTTCAGGCTGACCTTCGGCCTTAGAGCTGTAGCTCCCTCGTTCTAGGTCCAAAACTAAAATCCGCCCGGTGCTTGTCGCGAGAGCGACCGAGCGCGCGTCAGGCGCCAATGCCGATCGTAGCGGCGCACCCAGCTCTGCCGCGATTGGAGGAAAACTCCGCACTTTCCCGTCGCTGATTTCCTGTACGAGACCTCCGCGGGAAATAAGAATGACACCAGATCCCGGCAGCGCGTGTACCAAGAATGGATCACCCAGGCCTACGTTACTTTTCCATTCCAAAACTCCGGTGAAAGTATTCCAAACTTCAATCTGCGGCGGCGCGAGGCAGGCGACACGCAACGCTTGGCTATCCATTGAGACCTGAGTGCAAGCCTGGGAAAATTTTCCCTGAACTTCCAGTTTGGGACTTGGCAGATTGGCTCCAGCAATCATGATTCCGCGTGCTTGGGGCTCTTCTTCAATGGCAAGCGCTTCCTCGGCGAGTTTCCGCGCCGATACGCTATCGCCCCGACGCGCGGAAGCCGTCGCTTTCTCCACCAGCAGCGAAGCCAAGTTCAGTTGCGCCAGATGCGCACTGTGCGCTGCGTCTTTCGCGCTTTGCTGAGCGGTCTGTTGAGCCAAGACTGCCGTATCACGCGCTCGAACGAGCTTGATTTGATAGACGACGCCAAACGTGACAAGCGAGATAGCCGCCGCAGCGGCCACGCCGAAAGCTGCACGGTGTTTGCGCACTGAACGTGCCACACTCTCCCCAATAGAGTAGCTGTGGGCCCCTACCCGAGCGCCCGAGAGATAGGATTCAATATCGCGCAGTAGCTCCGCCGCGGACGCATAGCGTTGGTCCAAATCACGACACAGAGCTCTACGGGTGATCGCATCAAGCTCAGCTGGAACGTCGGGAATTGTTTCCTGGAGCTTGGGCAGCGAGCCGCTCAGCACACGCGCAATGATCTGCTTCGGATTGGCGCCGTCAAAGGGCGGATTTCCGGAAATGATCGTAAAGAGCACCGCACCCAGCGACCAAACGTCGGTTCGCTCATCCAATTCATCCACCTGCCCAAGCGCCTGTTCCGGGCTCATGAAGGCCGGTGTTCCAAATATCGTTCCTACCAGCGTGCGCAGCGCTCCACCCCCTCGGATCGGATCCAGAGCGCGCTCGGGTGGCGACAGGGAGAGTGCTCGCCCACTGAGGCTTGGGCGCTCAAAAGGTATTGAGCCAGGTCCGGACAATGTCTCGGCGTCCGTCACCTTCGCCAGGCCCCAATCGAGCACTATCGTTTCGCCAAATTGCCCGATCATGATGTTATCCGGCTTGATGTCGCGGTGAATCACGCCACGACTGTGAGCGTAGGCGACAGCCTGGCACGCTCCACGAAAGTGATTCATGAGATTAAGGCGCGCTCCCAAGCTCGAACACTCTTCGATTGCAACTGCCAGTGTCCGACCTTGGATCACTGGCATCGTGTAATAGATGGTGCCGTCTGGGCGTTTTCCGAGCTCGTGAACACCAATGATATTCGGGTGCTCGAGCTGGCCGGTGATCCGCGCCTCACGGACGAATCGCAGCTCCGTTTGTTGGCGCCACTCCGCCTGATCTTTGCCGTTGGACCCTAGGAGGAGTTCCTTCACCGCGACGCTACGATTCAAATGACGATCGCTAGCAATGTAAACGCGACCGATCCCGCCTCGCCCCACTTCGAACGAGGCCGCATAGCGATGCGGCTGCTCCGGCGTGAGCGAATCAGGACCCGAAGAACCTAGGTCATCCTGGAAGCGAATTTCAGGAGTCTGAAGAAGCGGTAACTCAAGCAGATCGTTCTGAACTTGGAGAGCCGCACCGTCGCTCAGACGGACTGTCGCGTGCCCGTGAGGTGTCGCGCCCGGAGCGTCGGATCGAGGCTCGCCTCCCAATCGACGCAGTAGCTCCTCATCCGCTCTGGATCCCACCCACTATTCACGTCACGTCCAGGAATTTCCCTTAGCTACCCTGCAA
>CAZSUA010000154.1:0-12770 GCA_964609655.1 uncultured Polyangiaceae bacterium
ACCCAAGCCAAGGGTTATCTCAGCCGTGAGCGGCAGACGGCGACCGATGTGGATCTGGCACGCACCGAAGCGATTTCCTATGCGGCCTATCGGGTGCTCAGCCAACGCTATGCCAAGGCTGCTGGCGGTGGCGATTCCCAAGCGTGCTTCGATGCCTTCATGGGCAAGCTTGGGTTGGACCCCGCGGATACGGTGACGGAAGGGTCCACGCCACGTGCACTCGGGAATCGAATTGGCAAAGCCATCATCGAGGCGTTCGCTGCAGATGGCGCCAATGAAGCCACCAATTACGCCGATCCGGAGGCTTTTGTGCCTGATTCGCGGAATCTCGTGCTGGATCAGCCCGGGAGCAAAGCCGAAAATCCGCTGCTTTGGCAACGGTTAGTTCTCGCCAAATCTGAAACCCAGAATGGGATCCCTTCGGATGCCGGCGCGCAAGGCTACATCGGCGGGCAATGGGGCAAGGTTTCACCCTTTTCGCTGGTGCGTGCAGCACCCGACGCGGCGTACCTAGATATCGGCAAGCCGCCCACAGCGCTCGACGCGGAGCTCACCACTCAAGTGGTCGACGTGATTCGACGTTCGTCAGAACTCGACGTCGACGATCCCACGCTCATCGATATCTCCCCCGCAGCCGTTGGCAACAACCCGCTCGGCACCAACGACGGCCACGGCTACACGGAAAACGCCGTCACCCGCGCCGCGTACGCGCCGAACAAGGTACGAAGAAGCGATTTTGGGCGTGTGTTGGCCGAATTTTGGGCAGATGGACCAGCCTCAGAAACGCCACCTGGACACTGGAATACCATCGCGAACAGCGTTGCCGACAGTCCAGAGTTGAAGCGCCAGCTCTTCGGCAGCGGCGCTCTGCTGGATCCGCTCGCCTGGGATGTCCACATCTATTTGGCCATGAACGGAGCGGTACACGACGCCGCGATTGCCGCCTGGGAGCTAAAACGCAAATACCTGTGCTCCCGCCCCATCACCCTCATTCGCTACATGGGCCAAAAGGGTCAAAGCACGGACCCCAACGCAGCGGCGTATTCTCCACAAGGTCTGCCACTCATCGACAACCTGATCGAGATGATCAGCGTTGGAAGCTCGGCTCCAGGTCAACGTCACGCAGGGCTTCAACGTTACGTCGGCGAACTCGCCGTGCGTTCGTGGCGTGGTGAGCCCGGCGACAGAAAAAATGAAATCGGCGGTGTGGGCTGGCTCCGCGCGAGCGAGTGGCTCCCCTATCAACGCCGCACCTTCGTCACACCCGCCTTTCCTGGCTACGTTTCAGGGCACAGCACGTTCAGCCGCGCCGCCGCCACAGTGCTCGCTGAGCTCACCGGTTCCCCCTATTTCCCGGGCGGTTTGGGCACCTTCGCGAGCACCCCAGGTTACCTGTACTTTGAACAGGGCCCGTCAGCACCCGTCACGCTAGAATGGGCCACCTATTTCGACGCCGCCGATCAAGCGGGTCAATCTCGCATCTGGGGCGGCATCCATGTCGCAGTCGACGATTTCGACGGTCGCCGCATGGGCTCAGCCATCGGGGTTTTGAGCATTGCGAAGGCGAAAACGTATTTCGATGGCAGCGCGGTGCCCTGATCTGACACGAAGGGGTTGAGGGTAGGGAGCAGAAGCCATTCGAACTGAGAAATCGGTCGGAAGGCATTTAACAAGTCACAACTTGACAAGTCGTAACTTGACAAGTCGTAACTTGACAAGTCGTAACTTGACAAGTCTCACCTTGTTGTATGAACTTGGGCCATGTTCGTAGGACGAGCCGCCGAGTTGGAACTTCTGGAGGACCAATACGCACGCACCCGATCGGCGTTCGTGCCGATCTATGGCCGGCGCCGCATTGGAAAGAGCGAACTCATCGTAAAATTCCTTGGTGGCAAGCCCGCGATCTATCACGTGGGGAAGACCGCCCCTGCACAACTGCAACTCCGTGAGCTGCTCGAGCAAGCCGCGGTTGTTTTGGATGAGCCGCTGCTGCGCAACCTGCCGGCCGATGACTGGCGGGGAGCCCTCGATCAAATCACCCGGCGTGCGGTCGGCAAGAAGCTCGTCTTGGCGCTCGACGAGTTTCAATGGTTGGCGCACGCCACCCCTCACTTGCCTTCAATACTGCAAGAGTTCTGGGATACGCGTTGGTCAAAATCGAATTCGGTGATGCTGATTCTGTGTGGATCCTACGTGGGCTTTATGGAGCGGGAGGTTTTGGGCAAAAAGAGCCCATTGTTCGGTCGGAGAACCGCGCAGATCCGTTTGGCGCCGTTCCCCTATTGGGAGGCCCGCGCCTTTCATGCGCGCTGGTCGGTCATCGACCAGGCCAGGGCTTACTTCCTTCTGGGTGGGGTGCCGCAATACCTGAAAGCCTTCGATCCGCAGCGTTCGCTTGAGGGCAATATCGAAACGGCGATTCTTGATGAGTTCGCGCCTTTGTTTCGCGAGCCAGAGTTTTTGCTGCGCGAAGAGTTGCGCGAGATCGACGGTTACTACGCAGTGCTCATGGCTGTGGCGGAAGGTCATTCCGACATCGCGTCCATCGGCGACCGCAGCGCGCTGCCCACACGCAGCCTACCGTATTACCTGCAGCAATTGATCAACCTAGGCTACTTGGGTCGGCGTTACCCTTTGACCGAAGGAAAGCCTCACGCGAGGCAAGTTCGTTTCGTTGTGGAGGATCCTTTGCTGCGCTTTTGGTTTCGATTTGTTTTCCCGAACCTCAGCTACTTGCAGCAAATGGGTCCCAGCAAAACCTTCCGCGAACGGATCAGGCCTGAGCTTCCGTCTTACTTTGGCAGTTGCTTTGAGCGACTCTGTCGGGAAGCGATTCCCTTGCTTTACAAGAGCGAGGGCCTGTCAGCGACGTTTGCCGTGGGCGAATATTGGGACAAATCGGTTCAAATTGATGGGGTCGCTCTGCGCGATGACAATTGGGTCGACCTGATGGAATGCAAATGGGGCCCCATCCGATCAGCAAAGTCGGTGGAACAAGAGCTAAAGGCAAAGGTGCCCCAATACCCCAACAAGCGCAACGCCACGATCGGACTGCGTGTTTTTTCCAATCACGCAGCAAAAGGCTCATCCGACGAAGTGAAATGGACGACCCTAGAAGAACTCTACCGGCTGTCGCCCGTTGCTACCCTGCGACGCGCTGACAAAATCGGTGGTGGCGTGGGAGGAGGCTGAGAAGCAAGCCCAAGCTTGGCGAGCAGCGAAGTGGCAGCTTGTACGGTGGTGGCGGCTTCAAGCCAGCGCATGGGTCCGCCGCAGCGGACACAAGTATCAAGATGTGCCCGAAACACATGAGCCAGCAGCCAGGCTCAGCTATCGCTCGGAAAGCTTTGAGGTTTCGCGCCTCGAAGGCGTCAGCAGTCCATTTCGCTTCGACGGCGTCAACACGGTCCCTGTCGAAGGGCAAAATAAAATCAACCTCTCGCTTTGCTTTGTCCCGCCAATAGTGAACCCGCGGCAGATGTGAGAGCGACTGCATCGTTTCTAGTACAAGGTGTTCAAGCAAAACACCCCGATCGTCTGCGCGTATGTCGCGAATGCCGCGGGCGTGACAAACGAAGCCCGTATCAAATGCGAAAGCCTTGGGGGCTTGCACAAGTTCACGGTCGTTCGTGCCTCCGCTCCACGGTCGAATCCGCGTGAGGACATGAGCACGTCCGGACGAACTAAGCACGAACGCAGCTTCGCGAGTTCCAGGCTAATATCCCGCGCTGCAAGCCCTCGACGCGCTGCTCAGTAGCGAGCAGAGGGTTGAAAGCGTCGCCTTGGCCGTGGGATTTCAGAGCCCTGGCATGTTCTATCGCGCGTTCAAGAAGGCGACCGGCGGAACGCCAGCCGAGTTCCGCAAAACTGAAGCGGACGGAGAACACCGATCTCTGGCGCAAGCACCCTCGCGCTGACTATTCAGAATAGTAAGCATGCTTACTTTCTCATTCGACGTTCTAGTAGGTCTTTTTTAGCGCCCTGCCTCACTTTGCCAAGACTTGGTCGAGCTTACTTTGCAGATCTTGCTCTCGGTGAAAGCCACGCGATTCAATGAGTGACAAATTCGCACGAACCCGAATCAGGTCAAGGTTGGGGTTGCGGCTGATGAGACGATCCGCGTCAATGCGATCCTGAAGCCGCCGGTCAGTCATGGAAAGGATCTTCATCGCGAGAAGCTCCTCGGGCTCCGCAACCGGCACCAATCCAACATCCGGTAACTCCACGCCGGTTGCTCGGGCTACGACCTCTTGCTCGATACCGCACGACGCAAACAGCAAGTCCACCGTAACTCCACTGGATGAACGCAAACGCACCGTCGAGAGACGGCCCACCGCATCTTGTTCGACCGTCGCCAGCGGCACATACCCAACGCTACTCAGAAAGCGCACCAAGCGCGCCGCTGCGTGATCATCCTCCACCGCAAGGGCCACATCAACGTCACGTGTGAAGCGAACTTCCCCGCGCACAGAGACGGCAATCCCACCGACCAACGCAAACTCTCCGCCCGCCGCTCGCAAGTGAGTAACGATCTGGCGCAGCGCCCGGAACACATCATCAGTCGTCATCTTCGCCCCCAAGCCAGTCGATGAAGGCCTTATCAATCTCTCCTTCGGTGGCGTCGGGGAAACGGTGCCTTAAAACAGCTCTCTTGAGACGAAAGCCTGTAGCCATGAGCTCGATGGTTTGCAGAAGCTTGACCTGAGCCGGGGTACTTAGGTCGTCCCCTAGTGCCGCTTCTTCGATCGCATCCATCTTCCTGTGTTTAGCACACTTCGCCGATCACACCCCAAGTGCCGATAAAATTCGGCGGCGTTCGGTTGCCATTGCAGCGGCAGCGTTGGGGGGCGAACGCGAGGCGTGGGAGTTTAGACTCTATCGCGTGCGCGTCGCGAGAACAGCGCCCACAGCGCCGTGCCGAGCACTCCCCAAACGCCAAACCCACCGTTGCCACGTTCCGCCAACTTCATCGAACAAGACGCCTCGCTTGCCCCCGCAGGTGAGGCGCCGTCGGCAGGTAACACCGTAGACGTGCCGGCACTGGCCGCTGCTGGTAATCCAGTCGCCGCTCCGCCAGTCGCCGCTCCGCCAGTCGCCGCTCCGCCAGTCGCGCCCCCTTGTGGGGGCGCCAAATCCATCCCACCGCAACCTCCGGGAACGTCAGCGGCCATGCTCACAAAAACCGTCCGCCAGTCGCTCGCGTGACCGGCAACATCGTGCACCCGAACACGGGTCGAATAGGATTGTCCGGCCGTAATTCCCGCGAGCTCATTGCTGCCAAAGCAACCCATCGTTGTTTGACCGAGTCGCAAGGAGTTCCCATAGACGTAGTTCGAGAAAATGTTGGTTGCGCCTTGGGGCAACTGCACTTCGAACTCCACCCAAATTGGGTTGTCCCCCGCATCGGCAACGCCAGATAGCGTGAGCCCAGCCCCCACCGAAGGCGAACAGAGTGCGCCGTTCCCACCGGGCGACGTGCTAACGCCTTCGAACGTGGGCGCCGACTCATCGCGCGAAGTGCCGGTGGTGAATTGCGACACGGCACCGGCCGTTCGCATGATTCGATACTCCGTATTCGGAGCTAGCTCTGCCGTCGGCTTTAGCCTCCAGAGCCCAGAGGCGGCCCCCATACGTTCAGCCGTTGCTATCAAACTCTGGTCCGAAACGCGCTCCAGGCGTGGCGGCATCAGCTCACCAGAATGCGCCGACAACATCAGATCAAGATTGAGTGGCACACCGCGAACCAAGGATACCAATTCCGAGACCTGCGCGCACTCGCAGGCCCCACAGGCGAAAGCCGGCGGCGCCGAAGCGGTGAGAAGCGCGAAAGCGCCGAGCCCGGAAACCAACCACGCGGAGTCGTGTTTCATAGGCTGGAAGGCTGACTTAGCTTCGTCGGGACCGCAACCCTAGAAGTCGCAACTCCACCTTCGGCGCCTTTGACGCGGGCGGTTAGCTCGGGTTGAGTCGCACAACCTTCAGACGCAGCACCGGATAGGATGCCGTTCCCGCTCGCTCAAAGCGGACGGCGTTTGGGCTCACCCGGAGCGCGAGGATACTTGTTGGGTGTTCGCATCTGCTTGCTGAGGAAGAGCACTGGGGTGATGTTCGATGCGTGATAGCTCAAGGCCTAGGGAGGTTAGTGAGAGCAGAAGCAAGAGCAGGCCAGCTAGCCTGCGACGCTCTGAACCCAGCTCATCACGTCACCGAAGCTCAAGGAGTGGTGAGATCGATCAACTCGTCCAGGAGGTGCTAATACTCGGTGTGAGCGCTGTCGCTCGCGTGACCGGCAACATCGTGCATCCGAACAGTGTGTCATTCCCTGTCCGTCCTGAGGTTGCGTGCCAACCTCGCCGAGCATGGGGAATGCCTTTCTGGCGGCTTCGCTGAGCTCCGCGCGAATCAAGCCGAAGTATAGCAGGAAGCGGTCCCGGTCGAACTCGTGGAACCCTCGCCACGATCGAGCAGAAGCGAGCCGCCGACAGCTCGCGATAGAACCCGACCTCCGCCGCGAGCACGCTGACGATCCGCTGTACCTGCGCGCATTGGCGGGGCGACACGCGGTTTTCTATCTGATCGAGTCAGACAGGCCGATCCCTGTCGTTCGATGCATCCTGGCTGCAATCCTGGATCACATCCAACGGGATCTCGATCGTTTCCTCGCCATCCTTGCAGATAGCGTGGGCGCCACTGGCATGGAGGACTAAAGCTAAGAGTGCGAAGTAGGCGAGGGCGCGAAATGTCATGGGCTGCTGCCTAACGGAACTATGGGTCACACGCTGGAATGGACAACCGAGCGATCGCCTGTAGCACGCTAGGCCTGCCCTTGGCGTTCTCTATCCTGCTATTTGCTTCACCAATTCTGCTTCACCAATTCTGCTATTTGCTTCCTCAATCCTGAACCACGTCGCACTCCTCTGTCCGCTTCAAGGCGTCACGCGTGTCACGGCGTCTTGAAAGATCTTAGGCGTTGACAAACACGATTTTGGCTGAATAGGCTGGCGGTTAACCACGGGACATTTATGGTGCGGCACCCCATCAACAGGATTGTATTGATCGCGAGCGCCGTGGTGCTTTCATGGTCGTGTAGCGATAGCTCGCAACCGCGCCCCGCCACTGGAGCCCAAGGAGGCGATGCGGGGGCCGCTTCCACCGGCGGAGCAGGGGGAGCCGCAACTACCGTACCGTCCGGCGGCAATTTGGGCAGTGGGGGCGCTTCCGGCGCGGCTCAGGTGCCACCCTCTGGAGGAATGGCCGGCATTGGCGGCGGCGCGGCTCAGGCGGGCGGAGCGGGGCCCGTGGTTCCGGTGCTGGGAGTCATGACGCAGGCACGGAGCTGCGACCAAGGCATGCTGCAGGTCACCATCCTGGATGACAGTGTGGTGCGCTTCCGTTTCGTCGGTACGCCACCCCAGCCCGATCGCGGTTGGCTCTTCGACACGAGCGCGTTTGGTGGCCCGACGGTCGCGAGCGTGAGCGACACGGCCGAGCAGCTCGCAATTCGCACCGCGACCCTTGAGATCCAAGTGAATGGTGCCAAGTGCGCCTTGCAGATCAACGACCTTGGTGGAACCAGCCTTTGGAAGGAGACAACCAACTACAGCCGTGGAGTCGACGGTCCCGTTATTGGCAGGGAGCTTGCCCCGAACGAACGGATCTTTGGCCTGGGTGACAAGACGGGCGCGGCCGACCGGCGCGGCCGGAGCTTTGAATTCTACAACTCCGATGCCTACGGCTACACGAGCACCACCGATCCGGTTTACCAAACCCACCCCTTCTTCCTCTCCTCGATCGGGGGCCGTGCCACGGCGGGATATTTTGCGAACAGCTTCAGGAGTCGCATGGATGTCGGCAAGGCGAAGCCAGACGAGCTGTCCATCTCGGCGATTTCCGGCGAGATGGACCTCTTCTTTTTCGATGGTCCGAGTCCACGCGAAGTCATCGAGCGTTACACGCGACTCGTGGGCCGTCCTTTCTTGCCGCCGCTCTGGGCTCTCGGCTATCATCAGTGCCGCTTCAGCTATTTTCCTGCCAGCCAGGTGGAGGAGATTGCCAATAATTTTCGCAGCCGAGGCATGCCCGCCGATGCGATCTGGCTCGATATCGCGTACATGGATGGGTACCGCGATTTCACCTTCGACCCCGGCGGCTTTCCGGATCCGGCGGGGTTCATTGCAGGCCTCGAGGCTAAAGGCTTCAAGGTTGTCAGCATCATCGATCCCGGGGTGAAGTACGAGCCCGGAGGGACGTACGCCGCCTACAACACCGGAGTGGCTGGCGACCACTTCATAAAGACCAGCGACGGACAGCTGGCCATCGCCGAGGTGTGGCCAGGGGACGCTGTGTTCCCGGATTTCACGCGCCCGGCGAGCCGCTCTTGGTGGGGAGCTTGGATCGCCACGCTGAATGATTTAGGGATGCGCGGCATTTGGATCGACATGAACGAGCCCGACACGTTCACTCCGTTCCCCGTCAATGCCGTGGTCGACGGCGCAGGCACCCAAGCGAGCTTTGATGAGGTTCACAACGTTTATGGCTATCTGATGGCGCAAGCCACCTTTGAAGGGGCCCTCAAAGGCAAGCCCAATCGTCGCCCTTTCGTGCTGAGTCGCGCCGCGTCTCCGGGCATCCAAAAGTACGCTGCCGTGTGGACCGGCGACTCGTCATCCAACTGGGAGACGCTCAGAATGACCCCGACCATGTTGCAAGGACTGGGCGTGAGCGGAGTGCCGTTTTCTGGTTCTGACGTTGGAGGCTTCACCGGCGCGCAGTCCCCCGAGATTTATGGTCGTTGGTTCGAGGTTGGCGCGTTTTCGCCGTTCTTCCGCAGCCATGGGCTGCAGCAGGAGCCGTGGCAATTCGGCGCTGAAGTCGAAGCGGCGGCCCTGAGCCTCTTGCAACTTCGTTACTCACTGCTTCCCTACTGGTACTCGACGTTCTTCGAGTCAACGCGAACGGGCGCGCCGATCGTGCGGCCATTGTGGTTCGAATTCCCAGCAGACGAGGCCGCGTATCAACACGAGGACGAGTTCTTCGTAGGCTCAGGTCTGTTGGTGGCGCCGATACTAACTGAAGGCGCCACCGCCCGAGATGTTTACCTGCCGGCGGGAGTTTACTACGATTGGTTCGGCGGCGGCGCGGCTGTGGGCCCCACCACCGTGCGCATGCCCGCTCCTATGGGCAAGCCACCCTTGTTCGTCCGAGGTGGCAGCGTCATTCCGCGCGGCGAGGTCGTCGAATACGTAGGCGCACCTTCCAACGGAACGCTTCACCTCGAGGTATTCCCGGGCCTCCCCGGCACCAGCGCGCGCTCCTCGCTATACGAAGACGACGGCGAGACCCTCGCCTACCAACAAGGCGCATCGGCAACCACGCCACTCTCTCTCGACGTCACAGCGGCGGGCCTCACCCTGAACATGGGGGCACGCGCCGGCGCGTTTTCGCCATCCCCCCGCACGGTACAAGTCGTCATCCATGGTGTCGTCGGGCAACCCAGCGGAGTGAGCGTCAATGGAGCAAGCAGCCCATCTGAGTACAACTCCGGGCAGCAGACGCTCACGCTCACCTTTGCCGACGCGGCAGGCGGCCACGTGGTCGAGGTCAAGTACGACGCCGCCACTTTGCCCAAGCCCGCCGGCAGCTAATTCGTAGCGCAGCGTTGTTAGGTTTGGCTGCAAGAAAGGAAGATCAGCCCTATCGTCAACGGCTAGGATAGAACGCCGTCGAAGCTGGCTATTACGATTGAGCTCAGAAACCGAATAGTGACGTGAGAGCCGACACCGTTCTCAGCGTGGAAGGCAACACCGACGTCCCGCGAGGCGTTTAGACCGCGATTCGAGCGAGGACTGAGGCACCGGCAAGAGGCGAAAGCCGCCGGCAAACAGCAACTCCCCGCGTTTGGGTCGTCCTCACCAGGTTTGGCACTGAGGTCTCACCGGAGTCTGAGAGCAGGCACCGATAGATCTCCGCACTGAGGTGCTCGCTTCCAGCAAAGGGAGCAGCACCCCTGAGGGCAACAAGAGTCCAGCGTCAGACCCTCAAACCTCAGCTGCCCTGAAGAAACCGGTGGTGGCGTCGGAGGAGGCTGAGGAGCAAGCCCGAGCTTGCCGAGCAGCGAGATGGCAGCCTGCTCGGTAGTGGGGCGAGCGTCGTCAGGTTGGGGGTTGGCCTTGGGGAACAGAAGCTGGTCGCCCGAAGCCGGAGGCGGCTTGAAAACAGAAGAATGCTGTGGCGACTTAGGGACTACTTCGGAACGGAACTTGGAGTGGTTTGAGCGGACGCCGAAATAGCGCCCCAGATGAAAGCGCGGCGGAGGGATAGCCGCGATGCGGCGGATGATGAGGTCGCGGGGCGGAAGCAGGAGTGCGGGCCGGGCTGTTGCGCGCCTAGCATCCTGAGTCGGATCAGGATCGAAGTGTTAGCGTTCAGCTGCGCGCACGCGAGAGTACGCGAGCCCGCCCTTCTGTTGCAACGCCATGATGGGCGGCGCGCACCACGGAAGGCCCTACGGTGGCGCGCGGTGACTTGCTAGCTCGCCGGCGTGGTGACTTTCGAGGCGACCGGGGTTCGGAGATCAGAATCTCTGCAGGGATATGAAGGGTTTGGTGGAGGCTCCTGATCATGGGCAGGGTGAGCGGGCGCCGACCCGTCAAGACTTCGGAGACGCGTGCGCGCGATCCGATCAATGGCTCAAGCTCCTTCCTCGACCAACCTAGCTGTTCACAACGAGAGGTTATGGCCTCGATGGGAGAAAGCGCCAGAATCGGGAATGCGCGACGCTCGTAAGTGTCCACCAGGGTCGCGAGCGCATCGAGTTCTTGCTCTTGACGTGAGCCAGGCTTGGCAGCCCAAAGCTTCTCAATGCGCCGAAGCGCCTTCTTATGCGTGGCCGAATCTACAACGGGTTCAATCATGGTGGGTCAAACCTTGTTAGCGTCAATGCGGTTGTACTCGGAGTGAGTCCTGACGAAACGGATGAAAACGAGAAAAAGCGGTCGATATTTGATCTGCCCAACCAACCGGTAGGTGTTGCCTTTGATATCGAAAACGACGCGGTTAGTCGCCAAGAAGTCTGCGGAGCCAAACACGGTTCGGACTTGAGCCAGACCAGACCATGCGGCTCGTTCAACCATGGAGAACCAGAGACGAAGCGGTTGTTCCGCATCAGGGTGCCTCTTCCAGAAGTCTACGAGTGTGTGCCGGCTGAAGATGCGCAACTGCTGGAGGGTAACATGCTCCCAAGGTGGGAGCATGCCCCCGGAATGGCCCGTTCGTAGCTCTTAGGTGGCCAACCGAGGGCTCCACGGCATGAGGTAGTGGGTGTCAGTGCAAGCGTGGACGAGAAAGCCGAGGCGTTCATAAAGGGATCGTGTGCGGTTGCGAAGAAGAACACGGAGGCGAACTGGCAGGCCAAGGGAGGCAGCCTTCTCGAGGAGGTCGCCTATCACCCGCGAGCCAACGCTGGCGCTTTGGTGGTCGGGCAGAAGCTGGATCTCGTTGAGAAGTATGTGAGAGCATAAGACATTCGAACTGACAGTCGGTCGGCAAGGAGGAGCAGCGCCAAGAGTAGGCCATCCAGCCGACGGCGCTCGGCACCCTCCGAACCACGTCAACGAAGCCCAGGCAGCGGTGAACACGAGCGACTGCGGAGCTTAAAAGCCAGCAGGATAGCGGTGCAAATAGATCTCCGCACTGAGGTGCTCACTTTCAACAAAGCAAGCACCCCCGAGGGCAACAAGAGCTCAGCTTCAGAACCTCAACAGAACCCAAACCTCAGCTGCCCTGACGAAACCGGTGGTGGCGTCGGAGGAGGTTGAGGAGTGAGCCCAAGATCTGCGCGGAACACATGAGCCAGCAGCCAGGCCCAGCGTTTACGGGTAGGGCGAGTGTCGTCAGGTTGGGCGTTTAGCTTGGGGAACTCAAGCTGGTCGCCCGAGGCCGGAGGGGGCTTGAAAGCGGCAGAATTCTGTGGCGGCGTAGGGACGACTTCGAAAAGGAACTTGGAGTGGCTTGAAAGGACGCCAAAATAGCGCACCAGATGAAAGCGCGGCGGCGGGATAGCGGCGATGAGGCGGATGATGATGTCGCGGGGCGGAAGCAGGAGTGCGCGGGTGCCGTCTTTTCAGCTCGCTCGCCGTGGCCTTCCGTGCGAACGATCAGTATTTCACCCGCGGAGCTTTCGTGCCCGCAGTGACCGCTTCTGCCGAATGGCAGACGATCACTCTCCGCCCCATTTAACCTGTGGGTGGACGACCTCGCGCTGCGTTGCAGGGGCAAGTGCCCATAGGGCGCGCGATCAGCAGCGCGCTGCCCTCGGCCTGGTTGTAGTTTGGCATGGGCTTCAGCGCGAACTCATGCACATGAACATCGGGAGAACGCCGTGCTCGGAGACCTGACGGTGGTCAGCCAAGCAGGCAGCAGCGCTGCACCGCTTCGGCCGTGTCGAATGGTCCAGTGTTGAAACAAATGCGTGCCTGCGGGGCATGTTCATGAACCACGTTCAGCACTTTCTCGAACAGAAGAAAGTTTTTACCGATGGTGCGCATGCCCGCACCGATCACGACGCAGTCATAGCGTTTTTGCTGCAGGGTGGCGCGGATCACGGCCTCCGCTGTTTCGCCAAAATCGGTAAGGCACAATTTTGCGTCGTAACCTATGGCGTTCAGTGTGGCGATGTCCTTGTCCAGTCCGCCTTGCACCTTCTCGGCCGTCATGCCTGGATAGGCCGCGTAGGCCGGATCGGCGAAGTCGATGAGCTGTGGCTGCACGCC
>CAZSUA010000155.1:0-12758 GCA_964609655.1 uncultured Polyangiaceae bacterium
GCGTAACTCTCCAGCAAGGAATCCTTGCGTACCAGATTGTCTTCGGTGAACGGTTCGTATTTGGGGGGCACGAAAACATGCATCACCTCGTCATCGAATTTCCCCTGTGCCCACGCCTGTGCCGCGAGCGTGTGGCTGGAGTGAGCGAATTCGTCCTGCTCTCGCCGGCTAATGCCATTTTCCTTGGCCATCTTTTCGGCACTCTCACCCATCGTGAGTCCCGTGGAAGGTTCCTTCAATGCGGGCGGAATTGGCGCCAAATCGGCCAGGTGCAAGCCTTTGAAGGCTGCGAATTTTCCACCGAAATTCTTAGCCTTGCTCGCTTCCAAGAGCGCCGTAGCTAAACGCTTGCTCACCGCCATCGGGATATCGCTCGCGCTATCCGCGCCTCCCGAAATTCCACAATCGATAGCCCCAGCCCAAATCGACTCAGCCACGTTCGTCGTCGATTGGTAGCCCGTGGCGCAGGCTCGCGACACGCTGTAAGCATCCGTACTGCGTGGCATTCCCGTGCCCAACACAATCTCACGCGCGATATTCGGAGCTGCCAAGGAAGGGATCACCTGCCCGTACACCACCTGCTGCACCTCGCTCTGCGAGATGCCGGTGCGTTGCAGTAGCTCAGCCACCACAATCTTCCCGAGATCAAGCGCTGTCAGGTCGCGATAGGCTGACCCAACTTTACTAAAGGGCGTCCGCAGCCCCGCAACAATGGCTACACGCGTTCTGCCTTCGAACTCTTTCATGTGTCGTTCAATCCTCCGACGGTTAACATGAACTCACACGGAAACGGCGCGCGTTCGGAAGCAAGCTCACTACCCAAGAGTTAAGATCGATAGGCGCCGTGACGCAACGTGTCAACCCCGTCCCTGATCCAGCAGCATAGATCTTGAGTGTTGTTTTTTGGGTGAGGCGGTAGCCCTCAAGCCGGCGCGCGCCGTAGTGCTCCCAAACTTGTCCGTGACCTCTATCTCAAAGTCGAACACAAGATAGTAAGCATGCTTACTATCTTCCAAGGAAACGAAAGGGGCTGCTCACCTAGCCCGCCTGCGACGCGGCCCCGCAACCACATTTCGGTCGTGCCCCTCCCGCAGCGACCCCGGCAGCGACGGGGCGATGCTTGGGAGGGGCGGCTGCCGCGCTTCGCGGCAGCGGGGTGGGCATCGATCAAACCGACGGATTACCGCTGGTTCACGGATCGTCGCAAAGCGGCCCAAAGTCCAAACGGAGACTCAGCGCCTACGCTCTGATAGGCCCGAACGTCGATATGCCTCCCCCGCCTTCCACGCTCCTCCTGGGACTCTTCGTCGCAGTTACCGCAGGCACGAGCGCGCTGTTCTTGTTTGGGATCTGGCATTTTTCCAAAGATCGCTCGTTGGTCTTGCGTCGCGTTCTACCGGGAGCGCTGCTCTGGGCGACGCTCACCGCGCTCATCGCCAAAAGCGGCTTTCTGACAGACTTCAGCACGCCGCCGAAGCTCATGTTTTTGGTCACCTTCACTTTGTTGTTAACGGGCATTCTAGCATTCTTGCGGCCCGTGAGAGCCTTCATGGATCAGGTGCCGCTCTGGTTCATCATTGGCATTAATTTCTTCCGCCTACCGCTCGAGCTCACGATGCATCTCGCCGCGAACGAAGGCATTATGCCGCCGCAAATGAGCTATTCCGGCTCCAATCTGGATATTATTACGGGGTGCCTGGCGCTCCCCACGGCGTGGTTGGCTTACACGGAACGCCTGCCGCGCATCGGGCTGCGGCTGTTCAACATCATCGGGGCCACCTTGCTCATCAACGTCCTGACCATTGCAATTTTTTCAATGCCCACACCCTTTCGGCGTTTCTTCAATGACCCACCGAATGTCTGGATCGCAGACTTCCCGTTCGTCTGGCTGCCCACGATCTTGGTTCCAATCGCGCTGTTCTCTCACCTCACGCTCTTCCGTTTCATCGCACGCGCACGCCATTCAGCGCCTGCCGGGCGAAGGCGCACCTAAACGGAGGGCTCGCGGAGGGCTCGCGGACGCCACGCAACCTTGACGGGGCGGCATTCAGCTTCTAAACAGAACTGAATCAGTCCCCATTGTTGGCCCAATGGCCGGTGGTTGAATTCTGGCGGTTTTCTATGTTGCGCATCACCAAACTCACTGACTACGCCATCGTAGTGCTGGCGCACCTGGTCCAAACGGGTTCTCCCGCAGTCGGAGTTTCCACAGCACGCGCGCTTGCGACGCGTAGTCAACTGCCAGCGCCAACCGTCAGCAAGATCTTGAAGGAGCTGGCACGCGCAGGGCTCGTGCAATCGGAGCGAGGCCTCTCCGGCGGCTATCGGCTCGCTCGCCCCGCCACGGAGATCAGTGTGGCCGACGTGGTGAACGCCGTGGAGGGGCCTATTGCGGTCACTGAGTGTAGCCGGGAGGGGGATTCCTGCGACCACACCGGCCACTGTCCTGTTGAATCCAACTGGCTCAAAATCAACCAAGCCATCTTCGGAGCGCTCGCCAGCATCACGCTCGCAGAAATGTCGCGTCCCCTCGCACCACGCCTCATTCAGTTAACCTCCAAGCCCACCACAGCCACCTCTGCGCTCAGCTGAGCACCCCTACCTTTCCAGCATGACGACCTCTAGCGAACACATCAGTGACCTCATTAATCGCGATTACAGCGCCGGCTGGTCGACGGATATTGAGCAAGATCAATTGCTCCCCGGCCTCAGCGAAGAGGTGATTCGCTTCATCTCAGCGAAGAAGAATGAGCCGAGCTGGCTCTTGGATTTTCGCCTCAAAGCGTACCGACTCTGGCAAAAAATGCCGACGCCGAAGTGGGCGAAGGTTCACTATCCTGAAATCGATTACCAAGCGATCATCTACTACTCGGCTCCGAAATCCAGCAAAGATGGCCCGAAGAGTTTGGATGAAGTCGATCCGGAACTGCTGAAGACTTACGAAAAGCTAGGCATTCCATTGCACGAGCGCGCCGCCCTCGCTGGTATCGCCGTGGATGCCGTGTTTGATAGTGTGAGCGTTGCCACCACGTTCAAAGCGAAGCTCGCTACAATGGGCGTCATCTTCTGTTCGTTCTCCGAAGCCGTGCAAGAGCATCCAGAGCTGATTCAGAAGTACCTGGGCTCCGTCGTGCCGGCCGCGGACAATTTCTACGCTGCCTTGAACTCAGCCGTGTTCACGGATGGCTCGTTCGTCTACATCCCCAAGGGCGTCCGTTGCCCGATGGAGCTTTCCACCTATTTCCGCATCAACGCCGCTAAAACCGGCCAGTTTGAGCGCACGCTCGTGGTGGCGGACGAGGGCAGCCACGTGAGTTACCTCGAAGGGTGCACGGCTCCCATGCGCGATGAGAATCAGCTGCACGCAGCGGTGGTGGAGCTCATCGCGTTGGACAATGCGCAGATCAAATACTCCACCGTCCAGAATTGGTACCCGGGGGATAAAGACGGCAAAGGTGGCATCTATAACTTCGTCACCAAGCGCGGGAAATGCGCCACGAATGCCAAAATTTCCTGGACTCAAGTGGAGACGGGCTCCGCCATCACGTGGAAGTATCCGAGCTGCATTTTGCAAGGTGACAACTCAGTCGGTGAATTCTATTCCGTCGCGCTCACCAATCATCGGCAGCAGGCCGATACGGGCACGAAGATGATTCACATCGGGAAGAACACCACGAGCACCATCGTTTCCAAGGGTATTTCGGCGGGCCACGGCCAGAACACCTACCGCGGTCAGGTGAAGATCCTGAAAGGCGCCGAGAACGCACGCAACTTCACCCGTTGCGATTCCATGCTGATCGGCAGCTTGGCGGGCGCCCACACCGTGCCTTACGTCGAAGTGCGCAACCATTCGGCCACGCTGGAGCACGAAGCGACCACCTCGCGCATCGGGGAAGATCAGCTTTTTTACTGCCTGCAGCGCGGTTTGAGCGAAGAAGATGCCGTGAGCATGATCGTGAACGGTTTCTGCAAGGAAGTTTTAAAAGAGCTGCCCATGGAGTTCGCAGTGGAAGCCCAGAAGCTCCTCGGTGTCAGCCTCGAAGGGGCGATTGGCTAACGCCGCGCGACCTCGCCCAGCCTTAAATTTTAGCAATTGAACAGAAAATGCAAAATCCAATGATAAAGATTGAAGAACTCTCCGCTTCGGTAGATGGCAAAAGCATCCTCAAGGGCATCAACCTAGAGATCCGAGCCGGTGAGGTCCACGCGGTGATGGGGCCCAATGGCTCAGGCAAGAGCACGCTCGCGAGCGTCTTGGCGGGCAAGCCTGGGTACACTGTGACGGGCGGCAAGGTCACCTATCAGGGCAAGAATTTGCTGGAGCTGGCACCGGAAATTCGGGCGCGCGAGGGCATTTTCCTGGGGTTTCAGTATCCGGTCGAACTGCCTGGCGTGAGCAATCTGTACTTCCTGAAAGCCGCGGTGAATGCGGTGCGCAAGCACCAAGGGTTGGAAGAGTACGACGCCGTCGATTTCTTAGAATTGGCGAAGCAGAAGATGGAGCTGGTCGAATTGAGTACGGCGCTCACCCAGCGGCCCGTGAATGTTGGATTTTCGGGCGGTGAGAAAAAGCGCAACGAAATCTTTCAAATGGCTCTCCTCAATCCGAAGCTGGCAATCTTAGATGAAACGGATTCCGGCCTGGATATTGATGCCCTGCGCATCGTCGCCCAGGGCGTGAATGCTCAGCGCAGCCCGAGCGTTTCGATGTTGCTGATCACGCACTATCAGCGCTTGCTGGAGTACATTCAGCCTGATTATGTGCACGTGCTGGTGGGGGGTCAGATCGTCAAATCTGGAGACCATACGTTGGCTCTCGATTTGGAGAAGCATGGCTACGCCGAATTCATGTCGTCGCCCGCGCAGGTGGGAGCAGCGTGATTTCTATGGTTTTTGAAGCTACACCGTTGGCACAACGCGCACTCGGCGGTCGTCTGGAGCTCTCGGGCCCACTTGCCGAGCTCCGACGCCAAGGTGCAGCGCTGTTAGAAGCCAAAGGTCTGCCTGGTCCGCGCGATGAAGCCTGGCGCTTCACCAGCTTGCGCGGAGTCACCGATGTTCCGTTCCAGAGGGCCAACGCCAGGGAGAGCGCGCTCCGCGCCAGCAGTACGCCAAAGCATGAGCTAGCGGGTGCAGTAAGCTGGGTGTTTGGTGAAGTCCCGGCCGAGAGCGTCATCCAAGCACTGCCGCCTGGAATCGAGTTTTGGTCGTCGCGCCAAACGGGCTCGATCCCAGCTTGGGCCAAAGCTTCTCTCTCTCCTGAAAAGGGCGCCCCACCCTTCGCTGCGCTCAACGCTTGCGAGCTGGAGGATGTCTGGTGCTTCAGGCTTTCCGGCTCACCCACGCCACTTCAGATTATCTATCCTGGCCCTGTGGAGCTCACACCCAGCATGCTCACGCCGCGTGTGCGTGTAGTGGTCGAAGCAGGCGCACACGCTTGCTTGATTGAAACGACCACGCCCGAAGGTGTTGCCGGCGCGAGCCTCACCAATTCGGTCTCGGAGATCTTCGTAGGCCAAAATGCCGAGCTGGAGCACGTGCGCATTTCGCTGGGTACGCCACAAAGTCGGCAGATTTCGAGTGTGAGCACCGAGCTCACGCGTGATAGCCGCTATCGGTCGCGCCTGATCAGCTTAGGCGGCGCACTCACTCGCACCGATCTCACGGTAGCTTTTGCTGAGCCTGGCGCACATGCCGATCTCGACGGACTCTATTTTGCTTCCGAAGGGGAACAGGTCGATCACCACACCGTGGTTGAGCACCGAGTTGGGCGCTGCGAAAGCCTCCAGAAGTACAAGGGGCTAGCGGATGGCAACGGCCAGGCGATATTTGACGGCATCGTTCGCGTGCACCAAGGAGCCACTGGCACTTCCGCCCACCAACAGAATCGCAATCTGCTGTTGGCGGAGAATGCAGTGATCCACACCAAGCCTCACCTGGAAATCGAGAACGATGACGTGAAGTGCACGCACGGCGCAACCGTCGGCCGTTTGCGCCTGGACGAGCAATTCTATCTTCAATCGCGCGGCCTCGATCTTGAGACTACCCGCACACTGCTCGTCTATGCCTTTGCCAGCGAAATCATCGATGGCATCACGCTGCCCGCTGCGAGGAACTTGGTGCGGCGCGAGTTTTTAAAAAAGCTGGGCAATCCAGAACTGTTTGCGGAGCTCACCGAAGCATGACTCAATTTTCTATCGCCGAAATCGAGAGCATTCGGGCCGAATTCCCCGCTCTGCATCAAGAGGTGCACGGGCGGCCGCTCGTGTATCTGGACAGCGCCGCCACAGCTCTCAAACCGCAAGGTGTGATCGACGCCGTCACACAGGTCTACGCGCGCGATTGTGGGAACATTCACCGCGCCGTGCATGCGCTCTCCGAACGCGCCACGCAATCCTTTGAGGGCGCACGCACCAAAGTGCGGCAGTTTCTCGGCGCGGCTGAAGATGCCGAAATTATTTTTGTTCGAGGCACTACCGAAGGGTTGAACCTTGTCGCTGAAAGCTGGGCCCGAAATAATCTTTCGGACGGCGATGAAATTCTGATCACTGGCCTTGAACATCATTCCAATATCGTGCCCTGGCAGATTGCGGCCCAGAAGACGGGAGCCGTATTGAAGGTGGTGCCCGTTACTGACAGCGGCGAAGTAACTCTGGCAGCGTTCCAAGCTGCGCTCAGCACGCGGACCCGTTTGGTCTCGATGGCTCACGTGTCCAATACTTTGGGGACTGTGTTGCCAGTGAAGCCGTTCACCGAGCTCGCGCATCAAGCAGGCGCAGTGGTGGTGATCGACGGCGCTCAAGCCGTGGCCCACTTGCCAGTGGATGTCCGTGCGATCGGCTGCGATTTTTACGCCTTTAGCGCGCATAAGCTGTACGGGCCCACGGGCACCGGCGTGCTCTACGGGAAGCGTTCGCTGCTCGAAAAAATGCCCCCGTATCAGTCTGGCGGTGACATGATTCGTTCGGTCACGTTCGAGAAGACAACGTACAATGAATTGCCGTGGAAGTTTGAAGCGGGCACGGCTGACATCGCCGGCGTTGTAGGCCTCGGCGCCGCTATTGATTTCATGCAGCGCTTTTCGTTTGAGGCGCTCGCCCAACGCGACCAGGAGCTCCTGAGCTACGGCACCGAAGCGCTCTCCAGCCTCAAGGGCGTGCGACTGATCGGTACAGCATCCGAGAAAGTCAGCGTGCTCTCGTTCGTGATGGAGGGCATCCATCCGCATGACATCGGCACCATCGCAGATAGCGTGGGCGTGGCGATCCGCACCGGCCACCACTGCACGCAACCGCTCATGGAGCGCTTCGGTCTCGCCGCGACCGCACGCGCCTCGCTTGGCATCTACACACGCCGCGAAGACCTGGACGCGCTGATCGTTGCCGTGCGTAAAGCTCAGGAGATGTTTCATGGATAACTTGGGCGAGCTGTATCAAGAACTGATCCTCGATCACGCACGCAAACCTCGCAATTTCCGCTTGGTTGAGCATTACAATCGCCTTGCACGCGGGGACAATCCACTATGTGGAGACAAGATCACGATCACCCTCATCTTGGACGGCGACCTGATCCAAGATGTCGGGTTTCAGGGTTCCGGCTGCGCTATCTCTACCGCCGCGGCGTCCACGATGACAGAAGCTATCAAGGGTAAGAGCCTCAGCGAGGCTCGCGCCATCTTCGACCAATTCCACGCGATCGCCACCGGAGCGAGCACTGAGACTCAAGGGCTGCCACCCAAACTCCACGCCTTCACAGGTGTGTCGGGATACCCCATGCGCGTCAAGTGCGCGACCTTGCCCTGGCACACGCTGAATAACGCCCTGGCTGCCAAAGAAGAAGTCGCGAGCACCGAATGAACACGGAGCGCCGCACTCAGCCCCCGTCACGCCGTCCGCTCGGTGTGCTCAACCGCGAAGATCCGATCCCGCAGCATCCGGTGCCAGCACGTGCCCCGGACGAATTCGTATTGGAAGATCCTGGCACTCAGCCTGGCCCCTTGGATGAGGCAAGCCTTCGCAAAGCGGTGATCGCCGCGCTACGCACCATTCAGGATCCAGAAATTCCGCTTAATATTTATGATTTAGGCCTGATTTATCACGTTCATCTGAGCCCCGACCAATCCGCTCATGTGGTGATGACACTCACCGCTCCCGGTTGCCCGGTAGCTGAGCAAATCGTGCGCGATGTGCACCAAAAGCTGCGTGAAGTTCCAGGCGTTTCACACGCTAAAACGGAGCTCGCCTGGGAGCCCGCCTGGTCGCGGGAGCGCATGAGCGATGCGGCCAAGCTACAGCTGGGGCTGCTCTAGCCACTGGCTGAAAAGCAAAACACGCCCCACACTTGAGAGGACCGCCATGAGTGAACCCAAAGCCTGCACCCAAGAGACACCACCGGTTCCCCAAGTGCGCGTCAGCCCTCGCGCGGTAGAGTTCGCACGCGTGCACCGCGAAAAGCTGGGCCTGCACGGTGCCGCACTTCGCGTTGGTGTCAAAGGCGGCGGCTGTGCTGGCCTCACCTACGTGACTGATTTTACGCTCGATGCCCCCAAAGCGCGCGACTATGTGTACGACTACGGAGAGCTCAAAGTGTATCTCGATCCACGAAGCCTGAAGTACATCGAAGGCGCGGTCATTGATTACGAGAACACGCTCATGTGGCAGGGCTTCAAGTGGCACAATCCCCTGCAAGAATCGGCCTGCGGCTGCGGCCTCACCTTCAACGCCAAAGAGAAGTCAGCGGAAGCACCAGCCCTGGCAACCGCGAGCGGAGAAGCTGTGATGCAGGCTCCTCAGAAGAAGTCTTTCAAGACTCTGTGAAGCGTCACGCGAGAATCAAGTGAGTTCTAACAACGCAACCGCAGGCGTTTCAAGCTCGAAGCGTGCTACCCACCCTTCCCCTCTCTGCTCAATGGCGACAGCTCCCAAGCTCGCCGTCGGATGATTCACTCCTGATAAGTCGCTGAGCTGGCCTGGACTCAGGTAGTCAGGAGAGCCAAGTTCGCGCCAGTGTGCCAGGATGTTGTTCTCGCGTTCGTTAATGCGAAACAAGCGCGCCGTCTTGGGTTGGCCTGGGAGCGTGATCTCCACGGTGCCGGGCTGAACAGGATCCTTGATCCCGTTGGGATAGCGAAACACGAGCAGCGAGTGCCCCTCTGCCGTTGGCGTCACGATCGCATTTTCGAGCTCATTGCCGCCGCTGCAGCCGAGCCTTTCGTGGCCGAGCCGATGCAACAACTGATGCGCGACGTAGGAAGGCTTGCGCAAGCCCTGCAAATTCAACATTCCATAGTGACCCCGGAATGTCTCGGCATTGTACCCGGCCTGATCGTAGACGTCACTCAAACACCAATACCCAAAATAGGTGGCAGCCTGGGAAACATCCGACATCGTCTTGCAGATGAAGGCGGCTTCAAGCGCACTCTCCTTTTGCGGATCATAGGGGAACCAGGAACGGCCCCACTCATTCCAATGCACTTCGCCGGCAAATTTTCGATCTTTGAGCAGCTTCTCCACGCCACGCACCACGCCCCCCAGATAGTGCGGTGAATCCTTGACGCGAAACGAAGCCGGTCCGTCAAATGGAACCAGTGGTTGCGAATCGGAATCATTATTGTAGCAATGCGTGACAATGTAATCCGGAGAGCTGCCGTCTTTCTGAGCAAAATCTAAGAACTCCTCCAGCCACTCACCGCGCGCGGTGGAAGGGCCGCCCAGGCGCAGCTCCGGATCGACGGATTTTACGGCGCGAAACGCCACGCCCCAGAGCTTGAAGAACTCTTCCTGCGTGCCACCCCAAAAACTGGGCATGAGATTGGGTTCATTCCAAAGCTCGAAATACCAGTTGCGAACTTCCTCCACACCGTAGCGTTGGCGCGCGTGAATCACAGCGTTTTTGACGAACTCACTCCAGGCGCCGTGATCCAACGGGGGGCGTGTGTGGCTGTTATCCCAAATGATGGATTTGCCATCCGCCATTTTGCTCGGCATGAAACACATCGTGTACATCGGGCGGACGCCGATCTTGAGCAGGCGATCCATCACATAATCGATGATTTGATAATTCGGCCTCAGGTATCGATCCTCATTCTTGAAGTGAAATTGATCGGGGCCTTGCGCCCAGACGCGCAGCTTGTCGTCGAACATGCCCACGGCGCGCACGTCGCGGATCCCAATCTCGCGCTGAGCTTGCTCCAGCTGCTCCAGCACGTCGGCACGCGTCATCCAATGGAATTGGTCGATATTCGCGAGTGGCTCCCAACTGTGCCTAAAGGGCTCGCCGGGGGAAGACCAATGGGGCTTGAGCGAAAGAAGATGAGTCATGCTGAAGATCGCTATATCGCCGGCAGCCAGGCTCGACAATCAAGAATGACAATCGGGAATAACAATCAAGAATAAGGTAAGACGAAATGAGCGCTCAAGATTTTCGCGGTGAAAGATGCTCGCAAATAGAAACCACGCGGCATGGTTGAGGTAACGGCGCCGTCTTCGTCCCAATAGCCGCGCCGCGCGCTGGCATTTTTGCCCTTTGGCCTCACCTGTAGGTACTTGCCCACGTGACCGGTGATCTCGTCGATTCGACCGGCAAAAATCAAGGTGCCCAGTTGATCCCAATCTGCGCGTAGCTGCGCCTCCTCGGCCGCACTCGGGGACCAGAGCAGGGGCGTGCCGACACGGCGCTCAGCTGGCCGGATGCTCCGCTCGCCTTCGACCGGGATCCAGAGCACGCGACGCAGCTTGGCAAACGCTCGCGACTGCTCCCACTCGACTTCGCCCACTTCCCGCAAGGAGATCGTGCACACGAACGTCGACTCACAGGGATGCCCACGCCGATCGACCGGCAACGATTTGAGTTCAATGCCCAAGCTTTCAAAGTCAGGGACAGCGCGGCTGCTGGCGGTGGCTCCGAGCGCACGTTCCAACAACTGCCCCGTAAACCCCTTTGCACGGCGTAAATCGAGCGGCACCGGAGATTGCAGGGCCGCCGCAATGTCCCCTAGGCGCTGCCCGGTGAGACGAGCGGAGCGGGCGAGGAGTTCAGCTTCGCTCTCGGGTGGAATGAGTGCTGCCCCCAAAGCAACACTGATGATGCGTATCACGGAGGAGCTCGCGTGCGCGCAGCCAGCGTGGCTTGATCCAAGAGCTTGGTGGAGCGCAGGCACGGCCAACAATCAGTATCGCGGCCAGGGCCGCAGCCCTTGTGGGAATAGAAGGGCTGAAGCGACAGCAACGCTCGCTGATCGGCGTGCACTTTGACGCGATCCATCACCTCCAGAATCTTGTCGCATTGCTTAACGACGCGCATATCCAGGATCACCTTCATGGCATCCGAAGCGCGCGCGTAGACATCCTTTGAGTAAATCAACTGATGTGCCAGCTCGGAAGTAGGATCGGTGGTCCCTGAGCGATTCCAAACAGTAAATAAAAGGTCCGCACCCAAGCCACTCTTCAGGTTCGCCAGCATCCTGAGCGTCGGGATCCCGACCTGTGAATCATAAGCCAAGGCACGAACGCGACGCACAGTTTCAGGCTCTCTTCCAAAGCGAGCCACCACGTTGAGTTTCTTTTCGAGCTCCTGCACATCTTTGATGCGAGCCTGGCCCTTGCCGATAGCAATCGCGATCGTCTCGTCGGAGGAGCGCTGGTCAGGTTCCCGCGCCTCCATCTGATTGAGTGCGTCTTCGTCGCCGCGCGCCGCGCGCTCGATCAATGTACCTCCAACGGTCGCAGGCAAGCTTGCTGGAGGCGGAGCGGGGCGAGGGGGCTCAACGATGATCGGCTCCTCCACTTCAGGAACAGCCACCGGCTCTTCGTGATGGCTCGAAACTGCCGCGGCCGGCTCCGCCACTGCCGCCGTATTTCCCCCCCCGCTCATCAAAGCCATCGTGATCGCAGCTCCCAGCATGGCTCCCACCGCAGCGCCCACGAGAAACGAGCCAAGCGGAGGACGTTTGGCTTCGGGTGTGAGCTGGGCTGGTTCTAGGTCCTGCACGTGAGCCTGATCGGGCAATGCTAAACCTACTTTTCCCGCACACCAAGTGATCGCCGCCATTTCCATCGGCCGTTTTCCTGGCCGGGAAGCCGGAGGACGGTTCAATCTTCCTCCCAAACGAAACCAAACTGCTCGACCCAACGTACTTGGGTGGGTTAAGAGTGACGCCTCTCTCACCCAACTAAGGAAAACGTATCATGGCAATCAAGTTAAACAGCTCAATCGCTGCCAGCATCGCAGCAGGTCTTTTCGCAGCAGCTTGTGGCGGCAGCACCCCCCCCGCTGAGACGGTCGATACCTCGGAGGCCCCAGTAGCTGCGCCCGAAGCTGTTGAGCCCGCTGCAGCCGATGACGCTGCTCCTGCAGCTGATGACGCTGCTCCTGCTGACGCCCATGGCGAGCATGCTGCGGAAGATAAAGACGGCTGCAAGGGCAAGAACGACTGCAAAGGAAAAGGCGGCTGCAAGACTGACCAGAACGCATGCAAGGGCAAGAACGACTGCAAAGGAAAAGGCGGCTGCAAAGCCCACGCTCCCGAATAAGTTTGCCTGACGAGACCGAGCTAGGCACGAGCGAATGTTCGTGCCTGGCCGCCTCAATCATCGCCACCCTTCTGCATTGATCGTTGCCGCGCTGCTGCGCGAGTCGCCAATGACAAGACAGACCAGATAAATTGTGTCGCGCTGCGCCCCAGCGACTACATTCGCAGAAGTGACGCGTCGTTTCCTCCTTCTCTCAGTGCTTCTGGGCGCAGTGCCCTGCCTCGGGTG
>CAZSUA010000156.1:0-12755 GCA_964609655.1 uncultured Polyangiaceae bacterium
GGAGATCTCTTGGAGCGTCAGGCGCGCCCTTCAGATGCTTTGTCCGCGTATCAGGCAGTGTTGACCTTTGATCGCCAGAGCGCACCTGCACTTGGAGCCGTGCTCCGGCTCTCCCAGTCAACCGGCGATACTGAGCTGATGGCGGAGGCGCTGGAAGGTCTCCTTTCAACGGAACGGGGTGCCAATGCTGAGGCCTTGTGCGAACAGCTCTATAGCCTGCGGAGCGAGCGCGGTCAGGATGATTTGGCACTTCGTGCACTTGAACTCGGATTCGAAGCCTGTCCGATGAGCAGCCGAATCTTGGCTGAGCTCATCGAAGCACACCGCAGGCGCGGCAATCAAAACGAAGTGGTGCGGGTGTTGCGTCGCGCGTACGACGAACGACCCGGCGAGGTTCAGCTCCTGCAGGCACTGATTGAAGCGTACCGGATCGCCAACCTAGAAGATGAGGCGCTCACAGTGCTCGAGCCCTTGATTGCTGCCGCCCCCGAGCAAGCTGATCTTCTAGGCTTACGCAGTACAATTTTTCGCCAAGCTGGCCGAGATCTGGAGGCTCTTGCCGACCTGGACAGAGCACAGGCTCTCACTGGAACCTACGGCGATGAGCTGGCAAGTACGCTTGAGATCGCCGTGGAGCGTGGCAGTTCGGAGCAACGTCCGGGCCTGCTTCTGCGTTGGATTGACCTCTTGCTCCAACGCGGTGAACGAGACACAGCGCGCCAGTGGCTGGCTGAACTGGTGAAAGCTTCTCCCAAGGACACGGGGGCTCTACGAAAGCTCGCTGAGTTGGAAGAGGAGGCCGGGAATCACAGCCAAGCCAGCGCTGCGTATCGAAAACTGGTCGCACTTGAGGAAGGGGATGCGCTAACGGATGCAGCACTGCGTTTGGCCGCGGTCTGCAAGAAGGCCGGCCGACTTGAGGATGCTCGAGGAGCGCTTGAACGTGCTGTCGAAGCGGCGCCGAGCAACGTGGCGCTCAGGGCGATGCTCTACGAGGTCTATGAAGAGACGGGTGCCCACGCAGAGCTCGGCGAGATACTGATCCGGGATGCAGCACGCGCTACGGATGTCTCCGAACGACTCCAATTGCTGTATCGCGCGGCCGAGCATCTGCTCCAGCCTGAAGGTGATTTGCCACGCGCTCTGGAGGTATTGACCGAGGCGCGCGAGCTGAGCCCGGAAAGCGTTCCTGGAATCGTGCTCTTGGCCCGCGCACACGCCGTGGGCGGCAACCTGGATGAAGCAGAGTCTGTTTTGCAAGGTCTCATCGATTGCTACCGTGGCCGCCGTGCGAAAGTCTTAGCCGAGGTCCACCGGGAACTAGCACGAATTGGGCTCATGCGTGGCGATCAACGCGCTGCCCTGATTTCGATGACGCACGCTTTTGAAATGGATCTCAAGAATGTGGACGTCGCGATGGAGCTAGGTCTATTAGCGCTTGAGCACCGCGACGATGAACTAGCGACGCGCGCGTTCCGCACCGTAGCCATGATGCGCACCAGCACCGAAGAAGAGGACGGTGTCTCGCAGGAGTTGAAGGGCGAAGCGCACTTTCACCTTGCGGTTCTGGCAGCGCGTCAGGGCGATCCGCGCCGAGCTAAAGTCCTCTTGGCTAAGGCATTGAGCGAGAACCCGAATCTTTCAGGGGCCCAGGAATTCCTGGCCCAACTCGACAACACCTAAGCCACCAGCCTGCTGCAGGCCTTGCGTTTTTATCGGGCAAGGGGCTATTTGCCTGCTGTGGAAACTCTTCCTGAGCGAAAGACACACGTTTTGAGCGCCCTGTTGATAGGCACCGGCGCGATGATCGGAACCGGGCTCTTCGTGGCTCTTGGCTTTGCGGCTGACGTCGCTGGTGCGCTGTTGCTTCCCGCTTTGGCCGTCGCGGCGCTGGTGGCTGCTGGCACTGCCCTGAGTCGGGCCTCATTGGGGTTAGCGCAGCCAACGGGCGTGGGGGCCTATGATTACGGGTACAAGTATCTGAGCCCCGGACTCGGGTTCACCGCTGGGTGGGCAGCCTTAGTGGCATCGACAACAGCCGCGGCAGCTGCCGCTCTCGGCTACTCTGCGTATGTGATGGAGCTGCTCCGTCGCGGGGAGCCTGGCTCAGCCATGACCATCGCGATTGGCGCCGTTGCGGGATTAACGCTGCTGGTGTTGAGCGGGTTTCGTCGTAGTGGTGTGGTGAATGTTGTGTTCACCGTGGGCGGCATGCTGGGGATCCTCGTTTTCCTGGCGATGATGGCTTCGCGCACCGATAGCTCAGCCTCGCAAAACCTCTCGTTGGCGAATGCCAGCGTTCGCTCGCCGGGTGAAGCGCTCGCGGCGGCGGCAGCGCTCTTGTTCCCAGCGTTTGCGGGATTCAGCCAGATTTCGAAGACGGAGGCCCTCCTGGCGGGCCCGAAGAGCACGCTGCTGCGGACCACGTTGCTGGCTGTTGTGGCGGCGTTCATGGTGTACTTGTTGGTGAGTGTCGTCACGCTTGCCGTGGTGGGTGCGCCCTCTTTAGCCCAGCAAACGACTAAAACATTGGCACCTTTGGCCACCTTGGCGGACCGCTACAACGCACGTTGGGTGGGGCAGGCGGTGAGTGCAGGGGCGGTGTTAGCGATGCTTGGGGTTGCGCTGAATCTGATCGTGGGCAGCGCCAGTTTGGCGAAAGCGATGGGCCAACGCGAAGATCTACCCGCTTTTCTTAGCAAAACTGACAGCAGCGAGACTCCGTACGTGGCAACGGTCGTCATGGGGTTGGCGATCGGCCTTGTGGCAGCCTTCACGGATCTGCAGAAGAGCTGGTTGTTTGCGGCGTTTGGCACACTTGCCTACGCCGCACTCACAAACCTTGCTGCGCTCAAGCTAGACGAAAAAGACCGCATGGTGCCAAAGCTCGTACCAGGCCTGGCACTCTTGGCCTCTGTCGGTCTGATCGTGGCGCTGCCATTCGAGATCTGGGCAACCGGCATCGTGATCTTGCTCGGCGGCCATGTGCTGCGTTTGTTGTGGGTTGCGCTGCGTCCAGCACCGAAAAGCGCTTAGTTCCCGAAGGCGTACGCCTAGCTCTTGGTGAGCTCCACACCTGACGCCACAAAGGTGACTGATTCCGCGCTGCCGTCGGGATGCTTGTTGTTGAACGTGGCGCCCTCGGATTCAAGGTGCTTAACAAAGTCAGGCGCTATTGTTTCGAGTTCGACGCTGCCTTGAAGCTTCGCCTTCGCACCTGCCGAGTCGGTTGGCACAAAGAAGCTGTAGTCCTTGAAGGTGACACGACAGCCCGGAGCCGCGGGATCTGGGGACGCGCCGAGCTCCATCCAGCAGCCCTTGCGGCTGCAAGCCTTGCGCACATCACCTGCCACAATGATCGACTTTTGCACAAACGCTTGCGGCGCCGCCAAAACGGACGCTAGCGCAACTTCCTGCCCGGGAGTGATCTTCGCGCCGAACGCCTGCGCCTTGGATGCCTCCTGTTCAACCGGGCCGGAAGCAGCAGAGCTTGGAATAGAGCCGGTGGTTGTTTCCGATTTCTGAGGCGTGGGGGATTGGCTTCGGCACCCTCCCAGCACGAAAGAAACGACCGAGATCAGAGTTGGGATCACGAGTGATCGTTGTCGCATAAGGCCCGACTATAGCGCCCAAGCGGGAGCACTGGTAGCTTTCCCAGCGTCGCGCAGGAGCCCATGTTTAGTTTCGATAAAGTCAGCCTAATCAGCGTGTTGCCGCCCGGGTTCAGTGAGTCGCGGAGTGTGCGTTTTCAGGATGTCGATGCCGCCGGGATCGTCTTTTACCCCCGGATCATTGAGTATTGTCACGATGTGTACGTGAGCTTCCTCGGGGCTCACGGCCAGCCGCTCGATCAGGTGCTTCGGGAACGCACTTGGGCCGCGCCGATCCGCCACAGTCAGGCTGATTTCCTAAAGCCGCTCAGCTTTGGGCAGCAAGTAGACGTAAGCTTGGTGCTGGCCCATCTGGAGTCAACGGAGGCCACGCTCGCCTTTCAGGTAACGCTTGAACGAACAGTTTTGGTAATCGTCCAATCCGTGCACACGTTCGTGAGCGTCGAGGGGTTTAGGCGCATTCCTATTCCAGAGCGGATGCGGCAGCTCCTCGCTAGCCTGCCGCAAGGCTGAAGTCCGAATTCAGCTTCGAGGAAACGGGCGGAGCTGGGCTGCAAGTTCTACTGCCAACCGCATACGCTCCATTTTGCCGCTTTGCCCAACGGGTATTTCATCGACAGCGGCAATCCAACGCGGGCGCTTGAATCCAGCTAGCGAAGTCGAGACATGCTCAAACAGTTCTGAAAGATTCTGAGCTGCTGGCGTTACCGCACAGGCTAACGCTTCACCCAACTCGGGATCAGGAAGCCCGAAAACACACACCGTTTCGACGCCGGGGAACGCTCCGATCACGGCCTCCACTTCCGCAGGATGCACATTTTCCCCTCCCGATATCAGCATGTCGTCGGCTCGGCCGAGCACATATAAATGCCCCCCAGAGTCCAAGCTTCCAAGATCCGCGGTCTGAAACCAAGCGTCCGAGTTCCGAGGCGTTTCGCCCCAATAACCCACAAACATACCCCCGCCTCGCAGTTCGATGACACCTGATGTCGTGCGCAATTCCAGGTGGCCGAGCGGTTTGCCTACCGACCCCGTGGGTGCGGCGACACCGAGTGTGCGCGTCGCGACTTGCGAGGCTGCTTCGGTGAGACCATACGTCGGAAGGATTGGCCAGCCGCGCTCCACTGCGGCATGTTCGAGATGGGCAGTTAGCGGGGCGCCACCGATCAGAATTGCCCGCACGCCTGCGGGTAGCGCGAGGCTAGGCTCGCGAAGCATGCGCGCTAGTTGAGTGGGGACCCAACTCAGGAGTGTGGTTTGGCTCGCGGCGATCCATTCCAGAAGGGCCGCAGGCTCCCGATGCTGTTCTGGATTGGCTAAAACGCAGGGCTTTTGAGCGAGAAGGCAACGCGTGAGCACTGAAATGCCGCCGATGTGGGAAAGGGGCAAGTTGAGGAGCCAACGGTCGTTCTCTTGCCACTTGAGATTCTCGGCACTGGCTTGTGCCGCAGCTAACAATGCCGACTGACTCAGGCAAACGCCCTTGGGTGAACCGCTCGTACCCGAGGTGAACACCGCTGCGGCCAGCCTATCTTCAGGGAGTCCTCCCGACGCTGAGCCCAAGGCTTCGTTCAAGACTTCGTCCGCGACCGAAGAGGCGTGCTCGGGAACAGCTTCTGCCCAGGCCTCGGGTAGTAGCAAATGTATCGGTTTACCAGCCAGGGCGGCACTCCGTTCGGCCGCCCGCCAGCGCGGATGCAGCGGCACGAAAGGCACGCCTCGATCCAGCAGCAACGCGATGAGAATCCATGTGGGTCGATCGATGCGCGCCACGAAAGCCACGGGGACCGAGGCCTCCAGGTCAAGACCGAGAGCGAGTAGCAGTGTGAGTGTGCGTGCGGCTTCCCTTCGGAGCGCGGAGTAGGACAACCCCCCGTCGGTGTCGAGCACTGCCAGCTGCGCAGGTTTCAGGCGCGCCCGGGCCTCAAGACAAAAAGATAGGTTGGGGGAAGCAAGCAGGTGCACGGATAGGTCGAAGGAAGCAAGCAGGTGCACGGGTTCTACGCGCGGCTTGGCTGAGGAGTGTAGTGCAGGCCCTGTGCGAGATCACGTGAGCCAAGGCTGCGCGCGAGCCGGTGCTCCCAAGCTGTGGCGATGGGCCCGCTGAATAGATGGGACACCACGCACTTGGCGCCATAGGCGTCCGCAAGCTGTGCCCAGCGGATGCAGCGCCGCAGGCCGAGCGACATCGGTTTTAGAACCAGCACCTGGATCCAAGCGTTTCTCAGCCAAGTCCCCACCTTGGCTTCATCCAGCGTCCGCAAGGATTCATCCAGAGCGATCGGAATACGCACGCCGCCTTCGGTCGCAGCATCGAGCAACGATTCGGCGAGAACTAAGACGGAACTCGGTTCCTCGATGAATTCGAGCGCAAACGGTTCAAGTGCGGCGAAGGTCTGCGCCAGAGGCAAGGTGAAGGTCTGATTGGCATCTACTCGAATCTTGACCCGACTGCCGAATGCCGCGCGCAAGGCGCCGAGCTGCGCCAGCTCAACCTCAAGATCCGTACCTAACTTCAGCTTGAAGGTGGTGATACCCGTCGCGAGTGCTCGCTCGGCACTGCGCAGACAAGCTTCAACGCTTTCATTTTCGAGCAGCGCTGCGACCGCGAATGGCACCGAAGCCGAAGGGCGCAAGAGCGGACCCCAGAGGGATGAATCGGCGCCGAGCTGAGCCGCTTCGGGGCGTTGGGCAAGTAGATCTAGGTAGGCCATCTCGAGGCAGCATTGAGCCGAAGGCAGCTCTCGAAATTCGGGGAGTTCGTTCAACGTCAAGAGGGCTTCAGCCGGCGACTCCGACAAACTGAATGAGCTCGCCAATGTTTGCTTCAACGCCGCATCGCACTGCTCCAGCGTTTCAGTGCTGTAGCCGGGCAACGGACTCGCTTCGCCATACCCCAAACGCCCAGCCTCATCCTGCAGCGTTAACACCAAGCCCTCGCGTTCTGACCATGAGCCGCGCGCCGAGTGCACGCGTTCCGAGACCGTCCATGTCGTTCTTTCGACGCTGATCGGTCGAAATAGGAGGCTCAAAGCGCCAAGCCCACGGCGAATAGAAGACCGTAAAGCGCCAACAACTGAGCCGTGCGAGCCAGTAGCGCGTTCATGGCTTTCCCGCGCACGGAAGCCACTTGGCGCACCAAATACACTCCCAGCGGCAGCGAAAACAGCGGCAGCAAGCTCCACAACGAAACGCGACTGGACACAACCAAACCGAGCGGTACCGCATAGGCGAGCAACACCAAAGCAGCGTACTCAAGCACAGCCCCACGCTCACCTAGCCGCACCGCCAGCGTGCGTTTACCCACTCGCGCGTCGGATTCGCGATCCCGCAGGTTATTCACGACCAAGATGGCGGTCGAAAGCGCGCCCACCGGGATCGCTGCGAAATAGGCCAATTCGGGCACATATCCGAGCTCCACATACGCTGTGCCGAGCACCGCCACGAAACCGAAGAAGAGCATCACAAAAATATCGCCCAGCCCGTGGTAGCCAAGCGGGTAGGGGCCACCGGTGTAGGCGACGGCCGCCAGCATCGAAGCCAGTCCGATAGCAATGATGGGCCAGCCACGCACCGTTGCCAGATAACACCCCACTATGAGCGCCGCCCCGAGCACGGCGATCAGTCCTCGCCGAAGCTGCTGGGGAGTCAGCAGGCCGAGCTGTGCCGCACGCGGTGGACCGAGGCGATCGTCGGTATCGGCTCCCGCCTCGAAATCGAATACATCATTGGCAAAGTTGGAGGCAATCTGGAGCAGCAGCGCACCCATCAAAGCAGCTAAGCCGGGCCACGCACCTTCTTGTAACCAGGCCGTTTTCCCGACAGCTACTGAAACACCCGTGGCAACGAGCACCGGCGTTGCCGCCGCGGTGAGCGTCTTCAGGCGCATGGCAAGCACCCACGCGCCGAACGAGCCAGGGTCTGGGAGTTGAGCCACAAGTGGCGATTTAGCCACTTTCTCCGGTGTTGGCGAGCTAGCGCAGGAGTTCCACGTAGAAGATCGCCTTATCCGCGGGAACCTTGAGCACGCCGTCCGTGATCAATCCCGCACCGAGGGCCTTCTGGTCCCAGCCAACATACCGATACTTCATGCCTTTCAGACCCGGGGCGAAGATGGTGGCTCCGGCACGCGCATACAGTACCGGGAGCTCGCCCTGGTTCTCCAGCTTGGGGGCGAAGAATTCGTAGAGCTTGGACATGTCGAACTTGAAGCCACTATTAAAGCTAGTGCTCACCAAGGAAAGCACGGCGTGCTTGGTTGTGGCCAGCGGTGCTCGGTCGAGCGATACTAGACTGAATTCGATGAACTTTTCATCCGCCTGAACAGGGTACGCGATCCCGGCGTCGTTTTTAACGGTTACGTCGCGAAGCACCACGCCGTTCTTAAAACGCAGAATGTTGCCATATTGAGCAAAGAAGCCCGTGTAGCTCGCGACACCCGGTGCATCGAATTTGAGGTGGCCTTTCTGCCAATCGTATTCAATTTGATCATTGGGCGTGATCGGGTTGGGCTCGAACGTTCTGGGGCGATAATTGGGGCCAACGATCAGATAGCCTTGTTCAAGGAAGCTTTCAAAAGAGCCTTTCTGCTTAAAAATAGGATCAAACGGACGCTTCTCCAGCGTGGGGTCAATTAAGAGCCGGGAACCGTAGCGATAGGCTGTGGCCATCATCCGATCCAACATGCCCGGGGTGTACGAGTTTTCCGATTCCATGCTCGCGGGATCGAAGAGCGAGCGTTTGCCAAACACAAACAGTGTGGGAGAGGGTGCGGGCTTCAAGAGGAAGTTCCGAAAAATTGCCGAAGCTGCCTTCATTGAAGACAGCTGCACTTCGTCAAACTGGTAGTGCAGGTTCAGCGAATGCCCGGTGTCGAGCTTGGACAAAAATGGCTTATCTTTCCGCGAATCGGGCGCAAATCCGTAATAGTGCCAGCAAATCACGTCCCAATCTTGAATCGCCCCCAGCGACGCCATCCGCATCGGAAACTCCGCGCGATATTTCCCGGTGTTGTCGATCTGCGTCTCGTAGATCAGGTAGGGCTTGCCGGGCATGTGGTTGTGCTCGATCCAGGGCTCCTTCCAGGCGATACGCGGCAGCTCCTCAAGGCCACTGAAGAAGGGAAAGCGTCGGTGAGTGGAATCGTGGTGTGTCCCGCCGATGTACGAATCGTGGGCAATGGCGTCGGCGTGCTGCTGCAGGAACTGCGCCTGAATGTTGGAGCCCGGGAACCCAGTATTCCAGACGAGCGGCGTTTTGGTGAGGCTCTTGCCGAGAGGCTTCAGTGCATCCGCTTCGCGTTTCTTGTGCTCCACCCAGAGCCCGGTGAGAAACTCCAACACGTCGCTCGCGCGCGCTCGATTGAAGTCATCCCGAGAGTACTTCTGCTTGCTTGCTTGCAGCATCGCTACAGCTGCCGGATTGGCGTCGCTGATCACGACGGGCAGGCTCTTGCTTTGAATGGGAGCTAAAAGCAGCGTGTTATCTTTGAGCGCCTCGCCGGCCAACAAGAAGCCCCAGGCCTTCTTGACGCCGTAATCATCCTTATATTTCGCCCGTACGAATTCTTGCCAACGTCCGATCAGCTCATCCTGAAAGAAACGGGGCAGCTGCTGCCACTCGCCGCCCGTCATCTGCGAGATCCAACCCTCTTCATTCGAGAGCTCCCAGATGGCGTAAACTGGGTCATCGGCGCGCTTGAGCCCCGTGTAAGGATTCACTTGAGTCACCGCCCGCTTCATGTTGGCGATGCCAATCGCTTCCAGGCGTAAGTCCCAAATCCGGGCAACATTTCGAGTGAGGGAGATCGGGCGATTGTCTGATATCTTCTCCCATTCTTGCATGGCCGCGACCCATGCATCTTTGGTCTTCGTGTCGGGGAGGATATCGACGTCTTTGGAACCCGCACGGCGTGCCCCGTGACTAAGATCTGTGGACCAAATCTTACCGCCCGCTTGCTTGAACTTGAAGTGGAAGTAATCGCTCAAGTCGGCTTCGGAGCGATCCCCTTTGGTATACGTTTCCGCGCCCCGATGCCCATCTCGAACCAGATTAAATCCGAGCTCAAACAGGCGTTTTACCACCAGATCCACGTCGGCATAGCTTTGCCGATCTGCGCCTTCGGCACCGAGCGAAAAGCCACCGGTGGCGCCCCAGAAACGCACTCGCTTTCCATTCAGCTGCAGATGCCCATCCTTGCTGACCGTGACAAACGCATCGATGTCGCTCGGTCGCTTCTGTGCAGCGGCGGCACTTGAGCAAACCATCGCCGAGAGTATGAGGAGCCCGGTCCAAAAAGTTTTGAACATCTTACTGACCAATCTGAAGAAGGAGAGAGGGGCGCATCATATCCAGACTTCTGAGCGCAGCAATATCCAATTACGTGGAGTCGCGACCCGACCACGAAGCGCGAATGCTTGCGAACACGGAGGGCTCACGAAGCTGGCCCAGAGCGAACATACATGGCTGGGTTAGTCTTGGCCTTTGGGGTTGTGTTTGCCTCAAGCACGCGCTGTATTCAGGCCACTCATGCCCTGGACCTACGTGATTCTGATCGGCACTCAAATCCTATTTTCCATCAGTGACCTCTTGGGGCGCAACTATATGAAGCTGTACGGTTTTTCTACAGCTGCGTTTGCCAGTGTTTGGTTCGTTGCCTACTTCTCGATTCGGATCGTGGCGACAATGGGCCAACTCTACGTGTTTGCGTCCATCGATTTGGGAAAGACGATGGCGTTGTTTAGTGCGGCGTCGATTATCATCGCCAATGTCCTTGGGTTGTTGGTGCTGAAAGAGGTGCTCTCCCCGATCGCTTACTTGGCGATCAGCCTCGCTGTCGTCACATTCGGGCTGTTAGCATTCTCGCGCTAGCTGGCCGCCAGATCAGGAGCACGATTCGTGGGTGCACCGTACTGAAGAGCCAGGCGACTTAGGGCCGCTGTGCCTGCCGGAACCTCGACATAGGGCTCAGCCGAAACGTGAGTGCACTTGCAAATTCGCCACCAAGTGGTGAAAAATTCGCCATGGAATGGTGAATTTGCATGCTCACCATGCCATTTTAAGCCCCTTTCTTAACAGGCTTTGCCAAGCAGTCGCTAGAAGACGTTCGGGGGCTCGACCCTAAACCAACTCGACAGCGCGCACGCTGAGCTGCCTTCCTAGCCAATCGGGAGCTTCCAACACCACGTTGTGGCCGGCAGCTGGAGCCTTATGGTGTTGAGCATGAGGCATGAGCTTCAACATGCTTTGCGCAATTGCTGTGAATTTCAGATCATGCTCGCCGGTTATCAAATCAACGGATAAGCGGAGCTCACTCAAGTGCTTGGCGTAACTGGGCATACGGCTCAGACTCAGTTGGCGCAGCGCGGCAGCTAGCGCCCGGGGTTCGTGACGCAGTCTGATACGGCGCTGTTCCGCAAGCGCCTCAGCGTTGACCTCAAGCTGAGTTTGAAAGAGTGCTTGTGCTTGCCAAGCCTCGACAAAAGGGCCGATCCCTTGGGTTTCGAGCAAGTTGGCCCAGGCTTCGTCACTCTGGCGACGCTCCTCACGAGCTGCATGAGAGTCCAGTCCTGGGTGAGCGCCAATCAGCGTGAGTGAACGAAAGCGCGTGGGAGCTGCGAGTGCCATTCCGAGCGCTAAACGCCCTCCGAGCGAGTAGCCGACCAGATGAATGGGATCGTTTATCCCATCGTTCATCCCTTCAGGAAGCGTGGCGAGCAGCCGCTGCACCTCGTCTTCAAACCCGCCCGTGCTGATCGGCAGAGTCGACGCTTCATTCCCGTGCCCAATGAGCGCCGGTGCCTCCAGCGTCATCGCGAATTCTGGACCGAGCGCGAGTGCCAAGCTGCGTCTCAGTTCATAAAAACTCTCAGGTGAGCCAGAAAATCCGTGGAGGAGAACGAATTTCACCTGTTTAGCCATCGCTTCTAAGCCGCTCCACGCTAAGCGCGCTCCGCGCTAGGCGCTCCGCCACACGACGCGAGGTCTGTTGAGCTCCCGAGGGCGCAACCGCAACGACGATCAAGCTCGGTCCAGCAGACGCATAGGCCCGACCAAGTGCCGCATCAAGGGCAGGGGCGTCACTCACGCGCTCGGTGTGAAGCCCGAAAATCTCACCCGCTTTTTCGAGCCGGAGCTCGTGGCAGAATACCCAGTTTTGCAGCTTTTGCGGCGTCATGCCCGCGCTCTGTTGAATCGGTAGCTGTTCAAAAATGCGCCCACCAGCATTGTCGAGTACCAGGACGACAAACGGCGTTTCCAGGGCTTGGCAGCACCAAAGCCCGCCCAAATCGTGGACAAAACTCAAATCGCCCAACACCAGCGTCGTAGGTTTCCCGCTGGCCTCCGCCGCTCCCGCCGCCCCAGAAATCAAGCCATCGATCCCGTTGGCGCCACGTTGTGAAAGCACCGCGGCCTCGGCGTGTGTTCGCGCAACGAACGAGCCAAAATCACGGATCGGCAGACTATTGCCGAGCGCTAGCACTGAGCCCCGAGGCAAAAGCCTTGCGATGGATGCCACCGCGTGCGCTTCTGAGAATTCGCCATCCTCCTCCTTTAACACCTCGTTCACGGCTCGGGCGGCACGCTGATTGGCTTGCTCGAGCTTCCGTGCATAACCCAGTGCTTCAGGCGAGGGTGCTTCCGGTGCGTGAGAGAGGAGCGCTTTGAGGAGCTCAGCTGGGCGACTTGGCAGCTGAATGCTGCCGTTTTGGGGATCGCACCAAGCCCCGTCGGTAACGACATAGGTGGTCGCGGTTTCCCAAGTGCTGAGACACAGCTGCAATGCAGAAGACACCAGCGGTGAGCCGAATTGCACGACGACCTCGGGGCGCATTTCTTCCGCGAGCGTGGGCAAGAACCACTCAGCCAATTCGAGCAGAGTGGCTTTGTCTGCTTGATTTCCGCGGAATCTGAGGGGGCTCGCTGCATCGACCACGATTGGCCAACCAGTGCGTTCAGCCAAGCTCAACAGGAGCTCTGAGTAACCGGCGGCGGCGGGATTCTCGGGCCCCGAGAAGAACAGGCCGCGTGCTGTGGTGCGCAGGCGCCTTAACAAGGACTCGGGGATTGTGCATTCAAGGTGAGAGGGTGCGTGTTCTGGTGGTGTTTTGGCTAAAAGCTCGGAAACCTGGCCTGCAAGAACAG
>CAZSUA010000157.1:0-938 GCA_964609655.1 uncultured Polyangiaceae bacterium
ATCACTTAGTTCCCAGGCTGAATCCTGCTTTGGCCTTGGCGGTAGCGCTACCGCCCGGGCTCGTGCCGACGGTCTTATTGATGTCCACGTTGACACTGGGTGCGCGGATGCTGGCCGTCGCTTTGGCAACCGCAGCCTTCGTGGCGTTAACCTGTGCGGAGACGTCCGGCACTTTGACTTTCAGATCCGCTTTGGCGACGGCACCGAGTTTTGCGTCGGCGGCCAGCTTGGCTTCAGCAGCGAGCGCTGCCTTGGCGTCCGTGCGAAATGCGGCGAGCCCTCCCAACGCGATTTTTCCGCCGGCGGACACGCTCAGCACAATCGGCTTCGCATTGAGATCCAGGTCGCCTGAAACCTTTGCCCTGTAACTCAAGCTTGGCGCATCCCATTCGAACTTGAGCTTCGAGGCGCCACCCGCATCCAGCTCCAGAGCCAAATCGCCAGCGGCGTGCGCCTTGCCCGAAGCGTCGAACACGTACGCCGCAACGAACCCTCCGGCGTTGACGAGTTCGACTGAATAATCCCCCGCCATGACGATCTGACCGCCGTGGCTCGCTTCGACCGCTAGGTTGAACGCTGCGAGCTTGCCGACCTCTACCTTGCCCTCCGCCTTGAGGTTAACCTCGATCGGCCCTGGTACGAGCGTCACTCCCGCCCCGACACGACCCGTGAAGCGCGCCGCGAGAGCGTTCCAAGCTAGCTCGACTTTGGCTTGGCCGTTGCCTTTGGCGGCCAGACTTGCGACGAGCCCAAGCTTTGCGGGCTCAGCCACGAGCTCACCCTTGGCATCCATGACAATCGCTTCGACGCGTCCGCTTGTGAACGCGAGCACCTCCACGTTGAAGTCACCCGTGGGGATCACGGTGCCACCAATCCGCGCTTGAACCGCTGCCCTGGCAGCCGCTTGTCCTTTCACCGCACCCTCGGCAAGTTTCGCC
>CAZSUA010000157.1:948-12746 GCA_964609655.1 uncultured Polyangiaceae bacterium
AGTTTCGCCTGCGTGTCGGCAGGTGCGGCATTGGCCTCGCCCGTCGCGACGGCGTCGCCTTGTGGTGTGACCTCCGACTTGCAGCTGACCGTACCGAGAGCAATGACCGCAATTACGAATTGAGCACTTCGTCGCATGATGACCTCCAGAGCGGGGCAGCATAGTCCGGCGCCGCCTGCAAACCTAATTGGAATCCTTGCAGACATCACACACATCAACCGACATGCGTCTCGATCTGGCGCCCAATAAGAGGTATGGGAAGCTGAATGGCAAGCACGAAATCAGCGTTAAACCGCCCAAAAACGACAGAGATCCCGGGGCCACTCGTGAAGCTCGTGAGTGCGGTGCTCGGCTCCTTTCTTCTGGCAGGGTGCGTTCCCAAGAATGGGGTGATGATCACGAGTGAATCGGGGAAGCGAAAACCGGAAGCGATCACACGGCCGCAGAGTCCGATGTCGCTCGACGACGCGAGAGGCTACCTCTTGCGTCTCATCAATCGTGATCGCGAAGCGGAGGGATTGGAACCCGTCGCCAGAGATGCCGCCGCGGAAAAAGCCGGACAAGAACACGCAGTCGACATGGCTACCCATGGCTACACCGCACACATCGGGACGGACGGCTCAGTCCCCGAGCTGCGCTACACGAACGCCGGAGGGACGGGGATGGTGCAGGAGAACGTGGCTTGCATCGTCGACGGTAAAGATCGCAAACTCGACGCCAATGGGCCGTTTTCCGCTGAGAATCTGGAGAGCATCGAAGCTCTCTTTATAGGGGAAAAGCCACCGAACGACGGACACCGGCGCAATATTCTCACGCCTTGGCACACCCACGTGGGGATCGGAATTGCGAAGCCTGCTGGGGTCCCGTTGCTGTGCGTCGCCCAAGAGTTCGTCGACCACTACGGTGACTACACGCCGCTCCCGGTTTCGGCCCGCCTGGGCAAGTCAATTCGCGTCGCCGGCAACATCACGCCTCCGGCCGTGTTTGCTGGCATCGGACTCGCACGCATCGATACTCCGCAAGCCCAGAATGCCGCCCAGCTGAACCAAACGCACAGTTACCCAGTACCTGCGCCCTACGTGACGTACTTCCCAGAGGGATTCGTCACGCCAATCCCCGTTAAGGTCAACGGAAAGCACTTCGCCATCGACGTGCCACTGAACGACCAACGGCGTCCAGGGATCTACGAAGTGAGCGTTTGGGCCAGGGTGCCGGAGACGAGCAAGCTCATCATGGTGAGCCTGCGGACGATCTCCGTGAAATGAGTGGCCTTTAGGTCGCTCAGCTAACTCAGGCTGATCGCCCCCGTATTGAATTCAGGGTCGCCGACTGTCGTGGCATTGAGGCCCATGGTATTTACTATGGTGAGGAGGACGTCATTGATGTTGCGGCCTTGAACGTCCACACGACGGCCTGTTCTGAAGGCACCTCCCGCTTTCCCGATGATGGTCGAAAGAGCCGGAGAGAGCACATGAGTCCCATTGCCCATCTCGGAGGCAAGATAAACAATCGAGTTGTCAAGCATGCTGCCGTTGCCCTCGGGGGTTGCCTTGAGCTTGCTGACAAACGCCACCATCTGCTCGAAGATCCAGGTTTGCGCCTTGATGTACTCGCCACCGTTAGCGCTGTGCTCCATCCCGTGATGATCGCCTTTACAGCCCAAAAACTCGAAGCGTGGGAAATGATCGCCGGATGAGAGCCATTGCATTGCCACAACGCGCGTGAGGTCGCAATTCAGGGCCTGGTAGGCGATGTCATTAAACGCGCTGCTGTAGGCTCGAATGTCGTAGTTGGGGTAGTCCACCGGACCCGTCCCTTGTTGCGACGTGCCCGTTGGCGGAGGTACGTCCATCGGCATGGCGGGGAGTGCGCAACCGGCGCCGGGCATACCCGAACCTGCGCTGCCTCCGACCGGATTGACGAGAGATTTTTCGAGTTCGCGCAGCGCGCTCAGGTGCTGATCGAGCTTAGTCTGCTCATCGCTACCAGCTATCGCCTTAACGTCCGCGATCTCTGCATACAAGAGATCCAGTCTGCTTTTCTTGCGCTGGTAGAGATTCACGAGCGCCGGATCGGGCGCGGCTACAGTCGCGGCCGGCGTTGAGCGTGCGGTGGGTAGTCCTGCGCCGAACACGCGGGCGAACGCGGTGACAGGCTCGTCCATCGGACGAACCGCTTGGCCGTTGTTGTAAAAGCATTCGGAGTGGTCTCCACCCTGCCCCTTATTCCATAGGGAGCCAAAATGGAGAGCCGGAAACCTGGTCTTCTGCCCGATGGCCATCGCCAATTGCTGATCGATCGTGGTCGCTGTGCCGTAACGATACGCGTTGTCTTCCACGCCGCACGCGGTCGGTCCGCCGCACCCTTGATCATTGACTGCTCCGCCAAAAATTGAACGGCAGCCGCCGCCATGGCCCTCAAGCTCAAAGTAGCTCGCCACTTTGTCCCCAGCTTTGTTGTTGATCTTGTCGAAAATGATCATGTCCGACTCAAGCGCCGCCCACGGCTTGTAGAGACCGTCGAAATAGGTGTCGAGACTGTCTCCGTCGGGTGCGCCACCCTTAAAGGGAATACCTCCGGGCAGATTCAAGAGAATCAATCGCAGCGGAAAGGCGGTCTGGGCTTCGGCGATCACGGAGCGGAAGACGGGCGTGGCCAAGAAGGCGGCCGCTCCGAGTTGCGTTAGAAGGCTTCTGCGTTTGAGAACGGCTTTGAGCATATCGTGAGTTCCTTTTCGTCGGCTCTTTGCTAACTTCGGTGTTTCACCGCATTGACGAAGCCCGGTAAACCTTAGGAAAAATCAAACGGCGACGTGAAGCGGGGATCGCTAATGTATGGCAAGTTAACGCCCATGCCGCGGGCAACGCTGAGCAGGAGGTTGTTGCGGGTGCTGCCGTTGGCCTGGTAGGTCCTGCCTGTGCGGAACGCTCCGCCGGCTTTGCCAGCGATAAAAGCTGGAATAAAATCGCACTGGTGAGCGGAACCGTTGCCCATGTCGCTCATTACCAGCATCAGCGTGTTGTCGAGCATGCTTCCGCCGCCTTCGGGCGTTTCCTTGAGCCGCTTCACAAGGACAGCCACTTGAGACATGAGCCACGTCTGCACCTTGTCGAAATCAGGGCCGCCTTCGTGTGCCAGCCCGTGCTGTCCTTTGTTGACCCCTGTCCAAGTGAAGACAACCTGTTGCCCGTCGTTGTACCATTGCTGGGTGGCTATCCTCGTTAAGTCGCAGTTCACTGCCTGATAGAGGAGCTCGTTCATCGCGGCCCCGACTGCAGGATCATCTGTCGCATTCCCGAGCGTGGGGGCGCCGCAAGAGGTACCTGGCGCGATCGCGACAGCGCCCGGCTGAGCTGCGCCCGATGGAGCCATGATCCCTTTCTCCAACTCGCGTAGTGCCGTTAAGTGTTCGTCGAGACGCTGCTTTTCCAGGGAACCAACGATCCCCTGGAGGCTCACCACCTGAGCCTTGAGTGTATCGAGCACACTCTGGCGCCGCGCCGCCAGCGCTTGCAGTTTGGCGACGTCAGTCGAAGTGGTTGGGGCTGGGCTCGGCGCTCCTCCAGCGAACAAAAGAGTGAACATCGTCTGTGGGTCGTAGACCGGCGGCACTAGCAAACCGTTCGAATACACAATCCGACCTCGCTCAAAATCGGCGCCGGGACTGATTTGGTCAGTGTTGATGCCGAACTGGAGCGAAGCAAAGCGTGTCCGATTTCCGATAGACTGGGCTATGAGCTGATCGACGGATACGATGCCTGCCGGTGGCACCCTGTCTTCGACGCTGCCTCCACCGTTGCCAGTCAACATTGTTTGCGGGCCTCCATGGCCCAAACCGAACCCGAGCAACAAGTCGGGCATTCCATCGATCAGAGTGATGTCCGATCTGAAAGGCGCCAGCGGAGAAAGCAGCTTTCCGAACGTGAAGTTGTCTTGAGTGCCTGATCCATTGGGGAAATAGACAATGATCAGTCGCACGGGCGCGGCCTGGGCCTCCGCCAAACTGGCCCGAAATACAGGGGTTGCGAGAAAACCTGCAGCGCCAAGACTGGCGATGAATGAGCGACGCTTGATGAGTGCTTTAGACATAGAAAGATTCCTCAATGCAAGTTCTGATCGACTCATTCAAGGTTGCAGAGTTCTCTCGCGGAAGCTGTCGGTCTTGGCGAGTGCAACCAAGAGCTCTCGCACGTCCATTCCCGTCGACCCGAGTTGCTTTTCGAGAGTCGTCGCCACCAGCCTATCGGTTTCAATCTCCGACCGACCAAAGGCCCAGCGGGCTGCATTCAAGACAGCGCACTGGCGCATGGTGGCGCTTGCCGCAAGCTTGTTGGCAAGCTCCGTTCCTCCCGAAAAGGGGCCATCGACGTCCGTCCCTGAAAGCGCACCCTGCGAGTCCACCGGATGGCCATTTTCGCTGGTGCGAAAGGCGCCAATGGCGTCGTAGTTCTCTAACCCAAAGCCCACCGGATCGATCAACGAGTGGCAGCCTGCACACGCTGGGTCGCTGGTGTGTCGAGCAAAGCGTTCTCGGGTTGTGAGAGTTGGGTCAGCTGCTGGCACCGTGATCACAACGTTCGGTGGAGGTGGCGGCAGCGCCTGACAGAACATGCGGGTGCGGATATATTTGCCGCGAGCAATCGGCCCTGAATCGCTCGGGTGCGCCACGACAGAAAGGAGAGCGGGAGTGCTCAGAATGCCGGCACGTTCAGCGGGATTGACAGTCACCTTCACCAACGCGTCCCCTTGGCCGGGGTCGGGGATCCCATAGATGGGAGCCAGCGCAGTATTGGCAAAGGTGTACGGCGCTAAAAGCAACCCGCGTAACGTTCCCTCGCCCTGCCATACGACGGTATCGAGAAGCATGTTGGCCGAACCGAGCATGGCGCTCTTCGCACCGTCGAACGTCGGGAACGCTGTCATGTCTTTCTTGAGGCTTGCGACTCCCGTTGTGCCAAACCATTGTGCGAGAAACTTCCGCACGCTCGCCTGAGCGCTCGGGAGCGCGAGCAAGCGTCGCGCTTGGGCTTCGATTTCGGTGGCGCTGCCCAGGCTGTTGGAGTCGGCCGCCCGGAGAAGCTCGGCGTCAGGTGTCGAACCGAGCAAGAAGTACGAAAGCTCGGAGGCCACTTCGTAGGAGCTTAAGGTGCGTTTTGCGCCAGCGTCACCGTACTCGGTGCGATACAAGAAGAACGGCGACTGCAGCATGGTTTCGAGGACGAGTCGCACGCCTTCTTCATAGGTACCGGTCGCGCGCGCCACGTCGTAGACGGCGCGGTATGCCGTGGTTTCGCTGCTGGCGAGTGGGCGCCGCTGGACGCGCTTACCAAAGTCGTTAATGAACGTGGTCGCGCAGTCGCCGTGAGAGGCTGGAGTGGCGCACGGCGCCAGCGCTGCGATGTTGGCCTCCAGAGCCACCCGGGCCGCCGCGGTGGCGTACTGAGACGCTAGGACAGGAGGAACGGTGTGGACGCTGGCGAAGTTCTCGTAACCGAACTGGAGCGAATCTGGGAGCAGTGGGTCAGTGGGAGCGGCAGCTAGCAACAGCAGGTCCTTGACGGAATTTCGATATTCGTCGTTGGTAAGTCGACGCAAAGCCGTCGGTCCGGGCTCCCCCGCGGCGATCACTACCGGCGGGGCGTCCGTGGCGATCGGCGCTGTGTCGCTGGTGCTTGCCACTGGCACAGGCAGACCGGTGGTGGGGTCAGCACTCGTACCGGCGATACTGGGGCTCGTTCCAACAGGCGTTTGACGAGCCTTGCCGCTATTGTTCGCGATTTCATTGGAGCACCCTGAAAGAAGTAGTAGGGCAAGCGCCCCGCACAAAACGTAATTCATTCGAGTACAGCCTCCAACTGGCCCAATCACAAATTATAGCGAGATCCGGCCACCTCTCGATCTCACGAGACGCGCCACAGGCATGCGAGTGACCTCGGTCAGCCCTGCGATATGGCTTAAGTTAGCCGCCTAAATCAGGGGTCGCCACGGCGTTCTCGCGTCAACCGAAATCATTTTTGCTTGATTTGCGACAACCCTCGGAAGCGCGCCTGCTACCCGAGCGACAACGGGGAGTTCACCCACTGTGGTTCACCAAACGTGCTCAGATTCACCCCGAACGCGCGCGCTAGCCCAATGTGGAAGTCCGCGAGCGAGGATTGGTTGCCCAGCAACGTTCCACCGGTACGGATGCTTCCGCCAGCCTGACCGGCGATGAAACCGATCGTGGGAGTGGAGCAATGACTTTGCGACTGTTCGGTGACCACGAAGACTGCGCTGTTGTCCAACATGCTGCCGCTGCCCTCCGGGGTATTCTTGAGGCGCTGGATGAACGCGGCGGCCTGCGACATGAACCAGGTCTGAACGACATCGAAATCGTCGCCGTAGTCGTGTTGCATGCCATGGTGACTGCGATTCACGCCCAAAAACGGAAACGTCATGTCGTTGCCGGAGCTCAACCATTGCACCGTGACGACGCGCGTGAGATCGCAGTTCAGCGCCTGGTAGGCGAGCTCGTTCATGCTGGCCACTTGGGTTGGCAGATCGGTGTTCGGGTCCACGGTAGGCGCACCGCACGACGTACCAGGGCTTGGAGCGACCGAGCCGGTGCCCGTAGTGCCGCCCGGCACCCCAGCTATTGGGATCCCGTTTTCGAGCTCGCGAATGGCCGTCAGATGCTCGTCGAGCTTACCGAACTCTTGGGTTCCCACGAGCGCCCGGATCTCCACGAGTTCGGCCGTGCGAAGGTCCAGGATGCTGCGCTTCTGAGCGTTGAGCCGTGCGAGAGTCTGAGCCGCTTGATCGGCGGCGGGTCCCCCCGTGGAGGTTCCGGTGGGTGCCGGCGGCGCCCCGCCAAACAGGCGCGTGAACACGACCTGAGGGTCGTTGACCGGGGCTACCCGAGTGCCATTCGCAAAGACAATGCGTGCGTGGGTAAGCTCCGCCTCCTCGCCGGCTGTGTGCACGCCGAGCTGCAGGGATCCGAAGCGCGTTGATTGACCGATGGCATTAGCGATCACTTGATCGATCGAGTTGGTTCCCGGGGGCACCGCGACAGTGTCTTCATCGGCCATCCGTGAGTCCGAAGTGAGCAGCGTGGAGGTGGTGTGGCCCTCGGTGTTACCCGGGCGCGTGACATCTCCGATCTGTTCCAGAAGCACTATGTCTGAGCGAAGCGACAGGAGCGGAGATAAGACCTTACTAAAATTGAAGTTGTGGTCACTCGGCTTGAGTCCAAACTCACCGGCATACGTACCACTCACGTAGCGAACGCCGCCAGGGAAGTGCAGGATCACGAGCCGCTTGGGCAGGGCGCTTTGCGCCTCGGCTATCACATCGCGGAAGACGGGAGCTGCGAGAAAGGCGGCGGCCCCCAAGCGTGCGAGCAAAGACCGACGGCGGATGGCGTGTTTTTCCATGATTCCAATCCTCAAGGCTGAGCGGTTCGGACGAAGAAATTCTCGGTCTTGGTGAGAGCAATCAGGAGCTCGCGAATATCCAGATTAGCGCCACCGAGTCCAGCGGCAAGGCTGGCTACAAGCGTGCGATCAGCATCGGTTTCACCTCTGCCGAAAGCGAAACGGGTTGCTTGTACGCCAGCACACTCCGCGAGCACCCGGCTCGACGAAAGCTTTGCCGCCAGCTCCACGCCACCTTGAAACGGGCCATCGGCATCCGGAGTGCCGGTGAGCATTCCGGTGGCATCTACGGGCTTGCCGTTCTCCATGCTGCGATAACGCCCGATGGCGTCGTAGTTTTCCATGCCAAATCCCAGAGGATCGATGAGCGCGTGGCAGCTTGCACAGGCCGGACTCGACGAATGCTGAGCGAAGCGTTCGCGCGTCGTGAGCTTCGGATCGGGAGGAGGCACCACAATCACGACCCCTTTGGGCGGATCGGGCAGCGGCTGGCATAGCATGCCCGTGCGCAAGAACTTACCGCGCGCGATCGGAAAGGAGTCTCCTGCCTTGGAATGTACGGCGAGCACGGCCGCCGAGGTGAGAAGCCCGGCGCGCTCGAGGGGATTGAGTTCCACCGACATCAACTGATCGGAACCTGGATTCGGAACGCCGTAGAGCGCCGAAAGTCGGCTATCCACGAAGCTCGACGGCGCGCTCACGAGCTTCGCAATCGATCCGGCGCGCTCCCAAACGGTGGCGTCGATGAAGCGATCCGTCTCGGCCATCATCGAAGCGCGCAACTCGGGCGTGAACTCTGGATACACCGTTGCGTCTTTGCTGAGCTCACTCATCTTCCCCAACCCAAACCATTCGGAAATGAACTTCCGAAACACAGCTTTTGCTCGGGGTGATGCGAGAAGCCGCCGTGCCTGCGCTTCGACCGCGGCAGGTGTGCTGAGTGTCTGCGCATCCGCCGCTGCCAGGAGCTCTGCGTCTGGAGTCGAGCCGGTAAACAGGTACGAAAGCGCTGAAGCCACCTCATAAGGCGTGAGGGATCGCTGAGTCCCGCCAGTGGCCAGAGCAGTCCCGAGCTCCGGACGGTACACGAGCTTGGGCGAAGCAAGAAACGTCTGAAGCAAGCGACGGATCCCTTCTTCGTACGAACCTCCCGTGCGGCCCTGTTGGTAGATATTCGAATACTGTTGCTCTTCGGCGCTCGTGAGCGGACGCCTCAACGCACGCTTGCCGAAACTTTGGATGAACCCAAGCGCGCAGGCCGTGTCGTCGTTCGGCGTGGCACAGGGAGCGAGGCTCGCAACATCCGCCTGATCAGCAAGCTTGGTCGCCAGGCTCTCGTACTGACCAGCCAGCGTGCCCGAGACCGTGAGAACAGCTGAGAAGTTGTCGTAGCCTAGGCTTCGGGTTTCAGGTTGCAGTGCGTCAGAGGGCGCCATTGGGAGGCTCAGCAGGTCTTGAACCGTGTTGCGGTACTCATCGTTGGTGAGACGACGGAGCGCCGTGGGTCCGGGCTCACCAGGACGGGGGCCGGTTGCGATCGGCGACGTATCGGTGGTGCTGGCTACTGGCAGCGGCAGACCGGTAGTTGGGTCAATACCCGTACCGGTGCTATTGGGGCCCGTTCCAACCGGGGTTTGCCGAGCCTTGCCGCCAGTGTTCGCGACTTCCGTGGAGCACGCCGAAAGGAGCAGGAGGGCAAGCGCCCGGCACAAAACGTGTTTCATTCGAGTACAATCTCCGAGCCGCAGGCTACGAGCGACCTCGGTTAGTCCTGCTATAGGCCATAGGTTAGCGGGCTAAGTCGGTAGTCGCCACGCCGTTATTGCGTCACCCCAATCATCATTTCTTGATTTGCGACATTTTCTTGCAACAACGGCACATACCGTTGCTGCTCGACCGATTTTTTGCAGTTCAATTTTGAGGATGTCGTAAATCGAGAAACCGTGTTTCTTGCTGGCGCAACTGCACGGTGGTGGCTCTTTGATACGCACGTTATCGTGTCTTTCATCGTCTGGGTAACTGCAGCGTCGCGATACCGACGCTCGGCAGCGCCGAACAGGAGAGAGGACACCATGCTGATCTGGAAGTCTACCGATGTCGCAATTTTCCGACGCGCCACGCCCGGGACCGTATTAACTGCGCTTGGACTCGTTGCCCTCACCCTGAGCTGTTCAACCGCGGTCGACAGCAAGCGAGCGCCTTCAGGCGTGGGTGCCCCCAGCATGGGTACCCCCCCCGGCGTCGGAACGGATCCAGCTGCAAAGCCTGGGACGCAACCCGGCAACGGAGCTCCGACCACGGAGCCTGCGGTTATTCCCGTTCCGATCGGGGCAGTCGCGGGGCCCACTCTCCTGCGCCGGCTGACGAGCGAGGAGTACCGAAAGAGCGTTCAGTCGGTTTTTGGATTAGCCGCGCCGCCCACCGAGCCGCTTGAGTCGAACGCTTGGACCAACGGTTTCGACAATTTCGCGAGTGCCCTCACCGTATCGCCCACCTTGGCGAGCCAATATGCCGCGGCCGCCGCGGCGCGTGCGGCCAAGGATCTTACGCCGCCAGCGTGCCAAGCTCCCATGCCCGAGTTCGAGTGCGCGACAGCATTCATCACGAGCTTCGGAAAGAACGCGTTTCGGAGGCCACTCACCCAAGAAGAAATCACGGCGTACGTTGCGCTCTACAGCGACGAACATACGCGCTCTGGATATGCCGGTGGCGTGCGTCAAGTAGCAGAAACAATGCTGCAAGCTCCGCAGTTCGTCTATCGTTTTGAACTGGGCAACCCTGCCGGCGGAGCCATGCGCACGCTGACCTCTTATGAGGTGGCGAGTGCGCTTTCCTTCCTTTTCACCGCCGCGCCTCCCGATACAGCACTATTAACCGCCGCCGACACGAATGCACTTCAGGACAAGGTAGCGATCGAAGCGCAGGCTCGACGCTTGATGCAGCTGCCAGCGGCACAAGATGCCTTCCGCAACTTCCTCATTCGCTTCAGCGGGATAGCTAAGGTGGCTGGCTCAGCCAAGGACCCCACCGCCTATCCTGAGTTCACTGCGGATACCGCGCTGGCTCTGGAAGGATCGACGGCTGCGTTTTTCGATTCGGTTCTCTGGCAAGGGGACGGCACCTTTGCGACGTTGATGACCGCGCCGTATGCGTTTGTCGACTCGGCGCTGGCTCCCATCCTCGGCGTTACAGCACCCGCACAGGGCAGTGCTTTCGCGCGTGCGGAGCTGAACCCAGCTGAACGTGCCGGCCTTCTCACTCAGCCAGCCGTGCTTTCGGAGCACTCCAAGTCCAATGAGTCGTTTCCGATCTACCGGGGCAAATTCGTCAGAGTGGGGCTACTTTGCGAGACGCTACCTTCTCCACCAGCTAACGTCCCAGCGGCTCCGATGGTGGATGCAACCAAGACCGCGCGCGAGCGATCTGCCCAGCACATGAGCGATCCGGCTTGCTCGGGCTGCCACCAGCTCATCGACCCTGTCGGCTTTACGCTCGAGAATTATGACGGGATTGGACGCTACCGCACCATGGACAATGGCAAGCTCGTCGACGCCAGTGGCTCCATCAGTGGAAGCGTCGACATGGACGGTCAATACAAAAACGGTGTTGAACTCGCGACGAAGCTCGCGACGAGCATGAGTGCCAAGCAATGCCTGGCACTGCAGGCCTACCGCTGGACATTTGCTCGAATGGACCGCGACGGAGAGCGCGCAGCGGTGGCTGGCATCACGGAGCCTCTGGCCGCCGCAGGCCTCGACATTCGAGAGCTGATGGTGGCCATCACTAAGTCGGACAACTTCATGTATCGCAGTTTCCAGTGAGAGCCTAGCGTCAGTTGTTTTGAGACGAAAGGAACCGAAAAAACCATGTCTAAGGCTATCTTTAAGCGTCGAACATTACTGAAGCAGCTCGGTGCGGCTGCATTCCTCGGAACGCCCGTGTTTCGCTCTGTTATGGCCGACGCACAGAGCGCCACGCCACTCCGACTGATCCTCGCGTATATTCCCGGAGGCGTTACCTACGACGGAGCTGAAGCCTCCGATACGGGCAAGAACGGCCTGAACTTCGATAGTCTCTTGAAGCCGATCGCTCACCTCCAGTCGGACACCATCCTGTTCACAGGGCTTGATAATCCGGCGGGGCTCTTGGTTTCCACGTACTTTGAGCTCGAAGGCCACGGTGGGGGAATGCGTACGCTTTGGAATGGTTCGGCCAAGGGCCAAAGCCAAACCAGCTACGGCACCGCCACCTCCATTGATCAGATCGTCGCACAGTCGATCGGTCAAACAACCCAGTTTGCCAGCTTGCCGTTGGGTGTCCTTTGGGACGCTGCACAGGGCGGTGATCATTCGCACTGCTGGTTCAATAATGGCGTCGCGATTG